>JBAXQV010000117.1:0-9625 GCA_037131575.1 Actinomycetota bacterium | reverse complement strand
GTGACCGCCGTTGTGGTGAATGCGCTCGCCTACCTCCTGTTCGGGTTCACTCGTGCCTGGTATGTGGCCGGCGTGGCCCTGTTCGTGTGGGGGTTCAGTGTCACCCTCGGTGTGATCGTGTCGACGTCGATTCGGCAACGGATGATTCGCCGCGATCTCCTCGGCCGGGTGATGTCGCTCTATCAACTCGTGGTTGCCGCCGGGGGTTTGCTCGGTGCTTCGCTGGTCTGGGCACTCGGCAAGGCGGTCGGCACCGGCCCGATGGTGGTGAGCGCGGGCATCGTGCAGTTGGCACTGGTGCCTGCGTTGGTGGTGGGCTTGCGTGAAGTGAGCGCCGAACTCGCCAACTCCTGACACGAACGTGGTTCAGGGATGGGCCGTTGGCCACTGTGCCGTCGGGGGCTGAACGCCCTACCATGACGGTGATGACCCAGGAAGCGAAGCGGCGCACACTCTCCGGGCAGGTCGGGGCATGAGACTGCTGCGCCGCGCCATGCTCGCGTTGTCGCTGGCCAGTGTCATTGCTGGCGCGCTCCGCCTACGCGGAAAGGGAGGCGTGCCCCCTCAGCAAGGCGGATGGGCAGAGCTGCGGGTCGATCGTGGTGCTACCGCAGAGGGCACACCGGGCGAGACGCGATGACCGAACCGACCAGTGCTGCAGCGGCGATCGTCGGCATCGTGGGGGCAGGAATCACCGGCCAAGCAGTGGGGCGAGTCGTGCGCCAAATCGGCTTGCGCAGCGCTTGGTTCGACAGTAACCACGATGCGGCTCGCCGTGCCGCCGAACGATTTGGTGGAGTGGTTGTGGGTTCGGTCGACGACCTCGCGGTGGCCGACACTGTGGTTCTGGCATCGCCCGGCCCACATGCCCGCGTGGCGATCAGGTTGCTCTCCGAGCACTGCCCGGTGGCGTCGGCGGGCGATGACGTCGACGACATCGCCGAGTTACTCGATCTGCACGACTTCGCAGTCGAGCAGGAGTGCGCACTGGTGGTGGGTGCGGCCCTGTCGCCAGGGCTCAGCGGTCTGCTCGCTCGGTACCTCAGTGACCAACTCGCCGAGGTCGACGAAATCCACATCGCCATGCACGGTACGGGCGGCCCGGCCTGCGCTCGGCAACACCACCACGCGCTCGGTTCGCGTGGCCGAGGTTGGCACGACGGCGCCTGGATCGAACGGCCGGGTGGCAGCGGACGTGAACTGGTGTGGTTTCCAGAACCGATCGGCCCGGCCGACTGCTACCGCGGAGCACTGGGCGACCCACTGGTGCTGCACCGTGCCTTCCCGGCGGCCGACCGCATCTCGGCCCGGGTATCGGCAACCCGTCGCGACCGACTGACGGCCCGACTCCCCTTGCTGTCGCCACCGCACCCCGGAGGCGACCGAGGGGCGATCAGGGTGGAAGTGCGTGGCGCGGCCGAATCGGGAGAACGGATCACGTCGATCGTGGGTGCTGTGGGCCGCACTGGCGACATGGCTGGCACCGTGGCCGCCCTGTTTGCGCGTGAAAGCACCCAAGGCCGGCTGGCACCAGGTGTGGTGGTGGCTGGTGCCGAGAGAGACGTGAGCGCGCGTGTGCTGGCAGGGGTTGTCGACGCCGGCGTGTTGCTGCAGGAATACACCGGAATCGCACGGCCCGCCATGGCGGCACATCCGTCATCGGGCGCTGCACCGGGCGCGTCATCGTGAGCAAGGCCATTCCCATGCCGTGGCTGCCGCCGGGGCGAACCGTGGTGTTACCCGGCCGAGGGGAAACCTTCGTCCGCTGGCATCAGCACGCCGACCCTGCCGCACCCACCGTGCTGTTGTTGCACGGTTGGACGGCGAGTGCCGATTTGCAGTTCTTCACCGCATACGAGGCGTTGGCCGAGCGGTACTCGTTCGTGGGCATCGACCATCGCGGTCATGGGCGCGGCATCCGCTCCACCGAACCATTCCATCTCGAAGATGCGGCCGACGATGCGGCGGCGGTACTGCGTGAACTCGGCATCGGCCCGGTCGTGACCGTGGGCTATTCGATGGGTGGCCCGATCAGTTTGCACCTCGCCCGTCGTCACCCCGAACTGGTGCGGGGCATGGTGGTGCAAGCCACGGCGCTCGAGTGGCGCGCCACACGCGCCGAGCGGCTGCGGTGGAAAGCCGTGCGCCTACTTGGCCCGATCCTGCGCTCGGCCTGGTACCCCAATGGGCTGCGGTTCGGCCTCGGTCGTCTGCTCGGCCCGGGGCACCCGTTACGCGAGCTGATGCCCTGGCTCGAAGCCGAATCGCGTCGCAACGACTCGCATGCCATCGTGCATGCCGGTTTCGCGCTCAGTCGCTACGACGCCCGGCCCTGGGCACATCTCGTGGCGAAACCCGCCGGTTCGCTCATCACCACGGCCGACCGGTTGGTGCCACCGGTGAAGCAGCGTGAGTTGGCGACAGCACTGGGTGCGCACGTGATGGAACTGGCTGAAGACCACCTGGCGGCCCTGGTGCTTCCCGTTGAGTTCAGTGCCGCAACCGTGGCCTTGGTCGACCAGGTGGTGGGCCGCCTGCACGCCGACGGTTAGTGGTCGCGAGGTTCGTCGAGCGGGCCGGCGTCGAGGCCGAGTCTGCCTTCGAGTTGCCCGAGTCGTTGCGTGAGCAACTCGATGGCATCGGTGAGCCGCTCGAGGTGATCGCCCACTTCGCTGGTTGTGGCCACATCGGCCAGGGAAATGCGCACACTGGCGATCTCGCGGGCGAGGAACTCGGTATCGGCCTGAGTGCGCTCGGCAACCCGCCGGTCGGAGTCGATCTGCACACGCTCGCGCTGCTCTTGGCGGTTCTGGGCGAGCAGGATGAGTGGCGCGGCATAGGCGGCCTGCAACGAAAGCAGCAGGGTGAGGCCGATGAATTGCCACGGATCGAACCGCAGGCTCGAGGGACCGAAGATGTTCCACAGCACCCACACCACGCAGAACACCGACTGGAACACGAGGAACCGAGCGGTACCGATGAACCGCGCGGTGGATTCACTGAACCGGCCGAACGCTTCGGGGTCGTAGTGAACGCCAAGGCGGCGGAGTTGGCGCGGTGCGCTGAGATCGTCGCGGCGGGTCACGATCGGACCGCCTTGGATGCGCTTTGCGAAGTCACCCGCCGCCGTTGCCGCCAACCCGCGGGCAGCGTGCGGTCGAGCACGTCGTCGACGGTGATGGCGCCGAGGAGGTGCCCGGCATCGTCGCATACCCCGACGGCGAGCAGGTTGTAGGTGGCCAACCGCTCGGCGACTTCGCGCTCGGGCAGGTCGGGGGTGATGGTGGGTTCTTGTTCAATACACCGGCCGAGTTCCATGCTCGGCGGTTCGCGCAGCAACCGCTGGAAGTGCACAACACCGAGGTAGGTGCCGGTGGGTGGCTTGTATGGTGCCTGCACCACGAACACCTGAGCGGCAAGGCTCACCAGCCATTCGGGGTCGCGGATTTCAGCCAGCGCCTCGGCCACGGTGGCGGTAGGCCCGAAGATGATGATTTCGGGCGTCATCAACGCACCCGCGGTGCCCTCTTCGTAGGCGAGGAGGCGACGCATCACATCGGCGTCTTCGTCGTCCATGGCATCGAGGATGCGCGTGCGTTGTTCGCCCGGCATCTCGGCCAACAAGTCGGCGAGGTCGTCGTACTCCATTTCCTCGAGCACACCGATCATGCGGTCGAGGTCGAGACCTTCGATGATGCGCAACTGCTCGCTCTCGGGCAGTTCTTCGAGCAGGTCGGCGAGCCGTTCGTCGTCCATGGCAGCGGCGAGTTGCTTTCGCTGCGCGAGGGGCATCGATCGCACCACGCCAGCCACGTCGCTGGGGTGCATATCGCGAAGGCGCGCTGCTTCAGCGGCGATCTCGCCGCCCGCGCCGCCCCGGAACAGGGTGGGCAATTCGTCGAAATCGAGCAGGCGGTAACTCGGCCGGCGGCGGAGCGCGCTGCGACGGGCGAGGCGTACCTTGGCGACCTCCCACCAGGTTTGGCGGCCGTCGCTACCAGGGCGCAGGGCGACGTCGCTGACCGACTCGTCGCCGATACGACTGTCGATGATGTCGCGGCCGATGAGCATTTCGCCGGCTCGCGGCTTGAACGGGTTGAGATCGACGTCCCAACTACGCAGGCGCGCCCCTTCACTGTCGAGCGTTCCGATACGGCCGACGTTCACGAAGATGCGGCGGCGCTGGCTGGTGGCGACGAACCCGAGCACACGCGGTGCGGCCCCACCCTGAGGGGGAATGACCACGATGTCGTCGAGTCGGCCGATTGGCGCGCCACCTGCATCGAGCAATGGCAAACGCATCACCCGGAATGCGTAGATGAGATCGCCAGCCATGGCGCAAGGCTACCCCGCGCATCGCTGCTGCTCGCCCCCGGTATTCGGTGCCGCCGTGGCAGGCGGGCCGAGTTGGGGTCAGTCGATGGCGCTGATGGCCACCAGTGTGTCGCTGTAGGCGACCCCGCCACCCCAATCGGTGCGGGCATCGCTGGTGAGCGAGTTCGCCGATCGGCCGTCGGGGTGCTGTGCCCCCCACCAACCCCACGGTATGGCCACCACGCCTGGGCGCAGCCGAGCCGTGATCTTCACCGGTACGTCGACACTCGCCCGGTCGTTGTGCACGCGCACCATCTGACCGTCGACGAGCCCGAGCACGTCGGCGTCGTCGGCCACCATCTCGATGTACGGCCCATGCTCGAGCGCGCCGTGATGAGGCAGATGCGAGTAACTCGAATTGAGGAAGCGCACATGCTGCTTCGGTGTGAGCAGCGCGAAGGGAAAGCGAGCCGCTAGCTCGGTGTCGCCCGCGCGCGATTCGCGCGGCGGCACAAAGGTGGGCAGGCGCGGGAGCCCGCGCTGTTCGAGCGCGTCGCTGGCCAACTCGACCCGGCCGCTCGCTGTAGGGAACTGCCCCGTGGCGAACGGACGACCATCGGCGGGGTAGGGCACGTTGGCGAACCCGTCGGCACGAAGTGCGTCGACGTCGAAGCTCGCATCGATGGCGGTGACTGCGTCGGTGATGACCGTGAGGTCGTCGTCGAACAGTGCCGGCACGGTGCACCCCAAGGCGGTGGCGAAGCGGCGATGCAACTCGCTGTTGCTCACCGATTCACCCACAGGGTCGATGGCCGCTTCGTTCCAACCGAGATACAGATGACCCCACGACGGCACTACATCGATGGCTTCGATCTGTGTGGTGGCAGGCAACACGATGTCGGCATAGCGAGCCGTATCGGTGATGAACTGTTCGTGCACCACGGTGAACAAGTCGGTGCGCTCGAGGCCACGGCGCACCAGTTCGGCGTTGGGAACGGTGACCAGAGGATTGCCACCCACCACCACCAGGGCCCGTACCGGAATGTCGAGGTCGGTGGCACTCAGCCATTCACCGAGCCTGATCATCTCGAGCCCGCGCGGCGACCGACCCGCCAACAGATCGGGCCGACTCACCACCGAGTAGTCGATGAGGTCGTCGTTGTAGATACCCACGCTGCGCGAGTAGCCACCACCACGATGCCGCCATGCCCCCACCAGTGCCGGCAAACAGGCCAGCGTGCGGAAGAACATCGCCCCCTGTTCGTGGTGCTCGGCGCCGATGAGCGTGCGGATGGCAGCCGGTTGCATGGTGCCGTAGTGACGGGCCAGCACCTCGATGTCGGTGGGGTCGAGACCGCACACCTCGCCAGCGCGCTGGGGTGTCCAGTCGGCCACCTGTGCAGCGAGTTCGTCGAACCCGGTGGTGTGTGCCGCCACCCATTCGGTGTCGACCAGGCCGTCGCGCACGAGTACGTGCATCATCGCCAGCATCAACGCCACATCGGTGCCGGGCAGTGGCTGGATGAACCAATCGGCCGAATCGGCAGTGATGGTGCGCACGGGGTCGATGACCACGATGAGGGCGCCGTTGGCACGGGCGGCCTCGATGGTGGGCCACAGGTGCCGGTTGGTGAGGCGAGTATTGGTGCCCCAGAGGATGATCAGCTTCGAGTGACGCAACTCGCTGGGGGCCAGCGATCGACCGGTGCCGTTGGTGGCTGCCGAACCGGCGCCGGCGACCGCACCGCACAATGCGCCGGTGATGCGCGAGACACCGAGGTGGTGCCACAACCGTTCACCGAACCCGAGCGCCAGGAGGCCCTGGTTGCCGGCACTGGTGAAGGGCACGATGGCCTCGGGCCCATCGGTGTCGATGATGTCGGTGAAATGCTGTGCGATGTCGGCCAGGGCATCGGCCCAACTGATCGGTTCGAAGCGCCCCTCACCCTTCGCGCCCACTCGCCGCAAGGGTGTGGTGACGCGATCGGGGCTGTACACCCGGTCGAGGAAGCGGTTCACCTTGGGGCACAGTTCGCCAGCGCTGTACGGGTGACTCGGGTTACCGCGCAACTGCACGGCGACACGCTGATCGCCATTGGTTTTCACGGTGACGTGCCAGCCGCAACTGTCGGGGCAATCGTGATGGCAGGTGCCATGCACGATGTGCTGTTCGTCGGTGGAATCGGCGAGTGCGGTCATGTGAGGAGCACAGGCCGGAGGGCATCGCCGGCCAATTCGACCGCCTCGACGTCGTGAGCGTCGGGCATGTTGAACACGATGCCGTCGAGGCCGGCATCGAGCAACTCCTGCACCTGCGCTTGCACCGATGCTGAGTCGCCGAGGATGAACATGGCGCGGAGGCGAGTCTGCACATCGGCGGGCATGTCGCTGAGGCTCGCCCCACCGAGGCGAGCGCTGATCTTCGCTTCGGCTTCTTCCACCGTGCGCCCAATCACCAACGTGGCCAACCGGGTGCGACAGATGCTGCCGGGGTCGCGGCCGAGTCGCTCGCAGTGCCCGTCGAGCACGCCCATGAGGTGGCGCACGGTGGCGGCATCGCCGAACACATTGCAGGCATCGCCGTACTGGGCCACCATGCGCAGCGTCTTCTTCTCGCCACTGCCACCGATGAGCACCGGGGGCCCGCCGGCCTGCACGGGCTTGGGCACGTTCATCGCCTCGTTGACCGAGAACCACTTCCCGGCGAAGGTGGTGTGCTCGTTCACGAACATGCTCTTTGCGATCTGCAAGCCCTCCTCGAGCTTCTCGAATCGGTCGGTGAACGAACCGAACTCGTAGCCGTACGCATTGTGTTCCATCTCGAACCAGCCGGCACCGATACCCCAGATGGCGCGGCCGCGTGAGATGACGTCGAGGCCGGTGACCGTCTTGGCCAGGAACGCCGGGTTGCGATAGGTCATCCCGCCCACCATGGCCCCGAGCCGAACGCGGCTGGTGCGAGCCGCGAGCGCGGTGAGCAGCGTGTAGGCCTCGAACATCTCCTGGTTGGGCTGGCCCAACATGGGGAGTTGATAGAAGTGGTCCATCACCCACACGCTGTCGAAACCGCTCGCCTCGGCCGTTGTGGCGATGGTGGCGATGCGTTCGAACAATTCGTCGGGCCCCACACCGGGGTAGGTGAAGTTGGGAATCTGCAGGCCCATGCGAATGAGGGGGTTGCGTGCGGTCATGCCCCGAACTGTAGGCGGCGACGCGAGGTTCGGGGCTCGATTTCGGGTGAATCGACGGCCGCCGTTCGTGCATGTCGATTCTTTGTCCTAGTGTTCGTTGTTCCTGACGACCGCGGGAGGTCAGACGTGGGTACCTACGACATGGTCATTCGCAATGGCACGGTGATCGACGGCACAGGCGCACCTGCCCGGCAAGCCGATGTCGCCATCGCCGGCAATCGAGTAGTTGCGGTGGCGCCGGGCATCATCGGCAGCACCAACATCGACATCGACGCCGAAGGCAAGTTGGTGACGCCCGGTTTCGTCGACATCCACACCCACCTCGACGCGCAACTTGCCTGGGACCCGATCGGGTCGAGCAGTTGCTACCACGGCATCACCAGTGTGGTCATGGGCAACTGCGGCGTCACCTTTGCGCCCTGTAAGCCCGAAGATCGCCAGTACTTGGCCGAGCTGATGGAGAGCGTCGAAGACATCCCGCGCGATGCCATCATGAGCGGCCTGCCGTGGGACTGGGTCACCTACGGCGAATATCTCGCCAGCGTGGGGCGCATGCCGAAGGGCGTGAACGTGGGTGGCATGGTGGGCCACTGTGCGCTGCGCCAATACGCCATGGGTGAGCGCAGCCTCGACCAGGCGCCCCCTACTGCCGACGACCTGGCTGTGATGGGCGATCTGCTCGACGAGGCGATGAAGGCCGGTGCGCTCGGCTTCTCCACGAGCCGCACCTTCCTGCACAGGGTGCCCGATGGCCGCCCGGTGCCCGGCACCTATGCGCAGCCCGACGAGTTGTACATGTTCGCCGATGTGCTCGGGCGCCATGGTGCCGGCGTGTTCGAGTCGGCGAGCCGTATCGGTGAAGGTGAACGCGACGACGTCGACGTGCCCATGACCCGGGCCGAGTTGGCCTGGATGGGTGAGGTGAGCCGCCGCAGCGGTCGCCCGGTGAGTTTCGGGCTGGCGCAGCACGACAGCCGGCCCGATCTGTACGCCCGCGTCATCGGGTTCGCCAAAGAGGAGAACGCGCTCGGCGCCACCGTGCGCCCGCAAACCACCGCCCGCAGCGTTGGGGTGTTGTTCAGCCTCGACACGCGCACCGTGTTCGACCAGTCGCCAGCATGGCGCGAACTGCGCAGTCTGGTGAACGGCAAGAAGATGGTGGCACTGCGCGATATGGCGTTCCGCGCCAAACTCATCGAGGAAGCCGACGCCAACCCGCCCGGCATGGACCTCGAGCAACTGTTCGTGGTGAACCAGGGCACCGAGGCCCGCTACGACCTCGACCCAAACACCTCGCTTGCTGCCGAAGCTCGCCGTCGTGGTATCAGCCCTGCTGCTGCCTACATCGAGTTGCTGCTCGAGACGAACGGCGAGGTGGTGTGCAGCTACCCGTTCCTCAACCAGCAACTCTCAGCGGTCGAGGAGATGCTCGACGACCCGCTGGTCACATTGGGCCTCGCCGATGCCGGTGCGCATGTTGGCCAAATCCTCGATGCGAGCCAGCCCACGTTCTTCCTGTCGTACTGGATTCGTGAGCGCCAGCGCTGGACCATCGAGGAAGCGATCCGTCGCCTCACCAGCGATACGGCCGACCTGTTCGGTATCGCCGACCGCGGCCGTTTGCGCGCCGGCGCGTTCGCCGACGTGAACGTCATCGACTTCGATGCGTTGCGCCTGCCTCCGCCCACCTACGCCTACGACTTCCCCGGTGGTGCAGGCCGCTACGTACAGGGAGCGGTGGGTTACGACTACACCATCGTCAACGGGCAGATCTTCATGGACCACGGCCAGCACACCGGCGCCTTCGCGGGCACGCTCTTGAAGAACGCCGCGGCATCGTGACTCTTCCGGTGGTGGTCGCTCTCCACGGCAACCCGGAGACCCCGGTGATCTGGGAGCCACTCATCGCCGAACTCGGTCGACTCAACCCCGAACGTCGGGTCATCACACCACAACTGCCGGGGTTCGGCTGTGTCGCCCCGGCAGGGTTCGGCGCCACGAAGGAGGAATACGCGGCCTGGTTCGCCACCACCCTGGAAGCGATCGTGGCGGAACACGGCCCGGTCGATCTCCTCGGTCACGACTGGGGTGGCGGTATCGCGATGCGCGTGGTGTCCACT
>JBAXQV010000116.1:0-9677 GCA_037131575.1 Actinomycetota bacterium | reverse complement strand
CCACAGGTGCCGGTACAGGCTCGGGCTCGGGTGCCGGCGCCGGTGCAGCTTCCACCACAGGCGCTGGAGCAGGAGCAGGAGCAGGTGCCGGGGCAACCACCGCATCGGCAGTGCCGACCACTGCGATGACTGCGCCCACGGGCACGGTGTCGCCCTCTTGGGCCAAGATCTGCACCACGGTGCCGGCGATGGGCGACGGCACTTCGGTGTCGACCTTGTCGGTGCTCACTTCGAACAACGGTTCATCGGCGGCGACGGTGTCGCCGACCTTCTTGAACCAACGGGTGATGGTGCCCTCGGTAACGGTTTCGCCCAGTTGCGGCAGGGTCACATCGGCCATGGTGGTCTCCTCGAGTACGTCGATCGTGTAGTAGGGGTCAGGCGTTCAGGCTGCGGCCGGTGAGCGACAGCATGGTTTCGCCGAACAGTTCGGTAAGGCTCGGGTGCGGTTGGATGAACTCGGCCACTTCGGCCACGGTGGCCTCCCAGTTCACGGCAAGGTAGCCGCCACTGAGTTGCTCGGTGACCCACGGGCCCACCATGTGCACGCCCAGCACCTGGCCGGCCGTGCCATCGGCGTTCCTCTTGGCGATGATCTTCACCAGACCATCGGTCTCGCCCAGGATCTGCGCACGGCTGTTCGACTTGAACTGATGCTTGGCCACCACCACGTCGTGGCCTGCAGCCTTCGCGGCTTCTTCACTGGGGCCGGCCCAGGCCACTTCGGGATGGCAGTAAATGGCCCAGGGCACCCGGTCGTAGTTCACCGGCATCGGCGATTCGCCGAGGATGTGCTTGGTGACGAGGATTGCCTCGGCATAGCCCACGTGCGCCAGTTGCGGGGTGTTGATGAGGTCGCCCACGGCGTACACCCCCGGCTCGCTGGTGCGGCAGTATTCGTCGACTTCCACGAACCCGCGCTCACTCACCTTCACGCCGGTGCCCGCCAGGCCGAGGCCGTCGGTATAGGGGCGACGACCCACACTCACCACCACAGCGTCGACTTCGAGTTGTTCGCCATCGCCGAACTGCACCACGGTGCCGCCCGTGCCGTTGGGTGTGTGGCCGGCCACCTTCACTCCGGTGCGGATGTCGATGTTCTTCTTCTTGAAACTGCGCACCACCACGTTGGCGAGGTCGGCATCGAGACCCGGGAGGATCTTCGGCATCCCTTCGAGGATGGTGACCGACGCGCCGAGGTCGGCGAAGGTGCTGGCGAACTCGCAGCCGATGGCACCGCCGCCGATGACCACCATGCGAGCGGGCACGCGATCGAGCATGAGCACTTCATCGCTGGTCATGACGGGCCCACCGGGCACCACATCGAAACCAGGGATGGTGCGCGGTACCGAACCGGCGGCCAGCAGCACATTGCGCCCGGTGAGGGTGGTGGCCGTGCCATCGTTGCCCTGCACGTTCACGGTGCGGTTCGGCCCGAGCGAGCCGACACCGTTGATGATGGTGATCTTCTTCGACTTCATGAAGCTGCCGAGGCCCTTCACGATGCCGTCGACGATTTTCTGCTTACGAGCCTGCGAGGTGGCGAAGTTCACCACAGGTGCGCTCGACTCGATACCGAAGTCGCCGGCGTGGGCCACGTGGCGCTGCACCGCAGCGGTTTCGAGAAAGGCCTTGGCCGGAATACAACCACGGTTGAGGCAGGTGCCACCGAGCTCGCCTTTCTCCACGAGCGCTACTCGCATACCAGCCGAGGTGGCGTACAACGCGGCGCCATACCCGCCGGGCCCACCACCGATGATCACGAGGTCGAAGATGTCGGTATCGGGGGTTGCGTCGGTGCTCATCGTGGGTACTCCTGAAGCTCTGCAAAGGTCGCCGGGCCGCGTAACAGCCAGTGAACGGGGGAAACGGTATCGCCTTCACCGCCGTGCCGACGCTCCGTGGGCCATTCGTGACGGGTGGTGGTGCTACCCGGCCGGTCGACAGCCCTGCCGAATTGTTCAGTTTTCGTTTCGTCGCGCCCGCAGGTGGGTGGGGCGGTGCTCACCGGTGGCAAGCACGTCGATCATCCGCGTCCAGATCTCGATGTTGTGCTCCACGAAGGGCGCACCGAACTCGGCCACCGCCCGGTCGTGCAGCGAGCCCTGCATGAGCGCCAACTCATGCCGAGCCGTTTCGGCGTACCACTCGTGCCGGCTGGTGATGCTGATGTCGGTGAAACCGGCTGCTTCGAGTGCGCGGCGATACCGATCGGGTGAGGCCATCCCGAATTCGAGCCCCTCGGCCACCAGGTACTCGCGCATGGCCGGTGATGGCTCGCCGTCGTGCCCGATGAGCCAATCGGAGGCCACGAACCAGCCGCCGGGGCGTAGCAGGCGGAACACATCGGCCGCCAACGCCTCTTTGTCGGCAATGTGCACGATCGAGTCTTTCGAGAACACGATGTCGAACGTGTGTGGCGGAAAGGGCAGCGGGCCGGGGGCCACTTTCGCCACACCGATGCGATCGCCGAGGCCTGCCGCCACGATGCGTTGTCGGGCGCTGGCGAGCACGGTGTCTTCCACGTCGACGCCGGTCACATAGGCGGCGCCGAACTGCTCGACGAGTTGTACGTCGATACCGCCTACACCGCACCCGATGTCGAGCACCGTCACGCCGGAGAAGTCGACACCGGACACCACACGAGCCACTTCGTCGGGGCCACCTGGCGACAACATGCCGTCACCCCAGATCATCTCCAGCAAGCCGATGAGATCGCTGTGATAGAGCTCGGAGTCGAGGTTGGTGTCCATGCGTATGTCAGGCGAGTGACCAACGGTGCTGGTCTTCGCCACGGCGCAGCAACAGCACCCGCGCCGTGGCGCCCTGCTCGGCAGCCGAGGTGTCGAACACCAACGTGCAGGTCTGTTCGGCCACAGTGGCGGCGCTGCAGCGCTGTGGGTCGCCTGTGGCGGCCACCGGATGCAGGCTCAGCGGAGGGGCGAGGAGTTGAAAGCCGTTGTACGCGGCCGGATCATCGACACCTTTGGTGCGCACCACGACCCGCATCTGCTGGTTGGCTTCAGTGGCACTGACCACGGTGACCACGAAGTCGGCGGCCGTGGCAGTGGAGCCGATGCGCAGATCGGGCGTGCTCGACGAGTGATCGGCAAGACGCAGTAACTGGATGCCACCCGCCACGAGGATGATGAGACCGCAGGAAACTGCGAGCAACAGCAGGGTTCGGGTCTTCATGACGCCCACAGGTTACGGCCGCTACGCTGCCAACGATGAACCGGCGCAAGACCTATCGCACGCTCGTTGCAACGGTGTGCCTCGCTGCGCTGAGCGCCTGTGGGAGCTCGGCGTCGGTTGCGGGCGGCACCACCAGCGCGGCCGTGGCCAGCCCCGCCACTACGGCGCCCACCGGCACCAACGTGGCCATCGCAACGACCTCACCGGCTGCAGCGGTGCCGGCGAGCCTGCAGTTCGAAGCCACGCTCGTGGGTGGCGCATCGTTCACCGGGGCCAGTCGTGTGGGCGTACCCACCGCGTTCTGGTTCTGGGCACCTACTTGAAGCGTGTGTAATCACGAAGCCGGCTCGGTCGAGCAGGCAGCGCAGCGTTGGCAGGGCAAGGTCGATGTCATCGGGGTGGCCTGGAATGGCGACGCCGCATCGTTCAACGATTTCATCAGCAGGCACAGCCTCACTTTCCCGCAGATCAGCGATCCGCAAGGCGATGTGTTCGCTCACTTCGACATCCCGGGGCAACCCGCCTGGGTGATCGTCAACGCGAACGGTAAGGCCACTCGAGTGCTGGGTGCACTCGAACCAGCCGACCTCGACGCAGCCCTCAACGCTGCGCTCTCCGCCTGACTCAGAGCGAGGCGATCACGTCGTTCACGCAGGCATTGGCGCGATCGACGTAGGTCTGGTCCTGAACGGTGTACGGGTTGCGGCCCTCCAAGCACTCGGGGGCGATCAGCTCGTAGGCCACCATCATCGAGTTCACGGTGCCGTCTTTCACCAGCTGCAGGAAGCAGGGCGACGCTGCGGTGGCCATCTTCGTGAACTCGTCGTCGGCCAACGAATACACCTTGCTCAGATAGACGTCGGCGACACCGCATTCGGGGTGGCTCACCGCCGCGGGAACCATGACCGTGTCGATGGTTCCGGCAGCGATGCCGTCGTTGATGCACTGCACCACCTCTGCATCGTTGTTGCCGGTCTGCTTGGTGTAGCAGGCATTCAGCGCTTCGGACGATGCGTTCCCCGAACCATCAGCCGTGTAGGCGGTCGTCTCAGGCGTGGAGGCGGTCGTCTCGCTGCTGCTGCTACCGGGCAGCAGGCCAACGAGCCCGAGCGGGTTGTCGATCGACTTCGTGAATTCCCTGCCGGCCCGGATGATGGTGGTGAGTTCGTCGGAAGTGAGTGCACCGAGTACCGAGTTGTACACGTCGAACCCTGTGCGTAGGGGGCTCACGTACCAGGCGCCGCCCACTTCGTGCACCGCCAACCCCACCCGCTTTACATCGGCGAGCGCTGAAGCCACGGTGGTGAAGAACTTCTTCAGTGGGGCATTGTCGACACCGAGTTGCTGGAACAACGAGTCGATATCGGTGACGTCTTTCTGACAAATCTTCTTGTCGGTGGTTCCGTCGCTGAAGCTGACACAGGTGCCGTCGAGCGTGACCGCCACCTTGGTCGAGCCTTCGCCCTGCTCGAACGAGAACTTCAGGGCCGTGGGAATGACGGTGCGACGGCTGCCCGAACCGCTCACGTCGTAACTGCGGTCGGTGATCGACCACACGATCTTGGCGTCGTCGAGCGCCTTTTGAGCATCGTCGAGGAACAACGGCGCGTACCGCTGCAGCGCCTCGGCTTCGGTGGGGTCGAGCGAGGCGATGATGTCGCTCACCTTCTGGTCGGCGACGGCGGTGAGCAATTGGTCGACCGCTCCGCTGGGCGATGATGCGCCCTTCGCAGCAATGCCCGCCGCAGGCAGGTCCTTGCTGTTACGCGCACCTTCAGCAACGCTGTAGAACGCACTCAGGTACCACCGACCGTTGCGCTGCACCGAGGCGAGCCTGGTGTCGTTGAAGGTTTGAGTCTTCGCGGCAACATCCATGTTCGGGCGCTTGCCGTCGAACACTTCGTCGATGAGCAAGGGCCCGATGGGCACCTTGGCACCGTCGATCGATGCGGTCGCTGTACCGCTGAGGAAGATGTCGGTGATGTCGGCCGCAGTGGTTTCCTGGGCGCGCACGGTGACCCCCGAGAAATCGAGTTGCACCCCGCCCACCGACGACATCGACGCCGAGGGCGCCACTACCTTGAGCCGCCGCAGGTTCTCGACCATGTCGGTGAGCGGTTGACGGAACGTCTCGCGTTCGCCGGGTAGGAGCAGATCGATGACGCCGAGCACATCTTGGTTGTCGAGCGCGGTGATGAGTTGATGGCCCACTTCCTCGGGCGTGGAGGCACCGCCATCGTTTCCGTTGCCGCCGATCGACACCACGGCGAAGGTTCCGGCCGCCAGGAGCGCACCAGCAGCGACGATGCCGCCGATGACCTTGCCCCGACTTCTTCGAGGCGTAGCGCCCTCGGGGGTGAGTGTGAACTCGGCAGACGGCGGCGGAGGCGGCGGAGGAGGCGGCGGCGGCAGCGACGGTTCGCTCATAGATCGAATACTAGGCACGAAAATGTGATTGCTGTGTCGAACATGCATGTGACGTCTTTTGCCCCTAACGTCAGTTTCGTGCGCATCGTCATTTCTGGTTCTTCTGGTCTCATCGGCACTGCTCTCGTGGCTCGGCTCCGCGCCGACGGCCATACGGTGGTGCGTCTCGTGCGCCGCCCCACGGCGGCCGGCGGCAGTGAGGCCGAATGGAACCCTGCTGCGGGCACCCTCGACCCGGCCGTCATCGACGGTGCCGATGCGGTGATCAACCTGTCGGGTGCCGGTATCGGCGACAAGCGGTGGAGCGACAGCTACAAGGCTGAACTGCTCAGCAGTCGCCTGCTCACCACCGGCCTGCTGGCCCGCACCATCGCCGCTGTCGACCACAAGCCGTCGGTGTTCCTCTCGGGTTCGGCCATCGGCTGGTACGGCCCGTGCGGCGACGAACAACTCGACGAAACGGCGCCGGCCGGCAGCACCTTCCTCGCCGACATCTGCGTGCAATGGGAGGCCGCGGCCAACCCAGCCGCCGAGGCCGGCGTGCGCACCGCGCTGTTGCGTACCGGCATCGTGCTCACGCCCAAGGGTGGCGCGTTGAAGAAGCAGTTGCCGTTGTTCAAGATCGGTGCGGGCGGCAAGTTCGCCAAGGGCAACCAGTGGCAGAGCTGGATCTCCCTCGACGACGAGATCGGTGCCATCTGCCACCTGCTCACGGCACCCGTGGCCGGCCCGGTGAACCTCACCGCACCCAACCCCGTCACCAACCTCGAGTTCACCAAGGTGCTCGCGGCCGTGTTGAAGCGACCCGCCGTGTTGCCCATCCCCTCGTTCGGGCCGAAGCTGCTGTTGGGCGACGAACTGGCCGCGGCCCTGTTGTTCACTGGCCAGCGTGTGGTGCCCGCGGCCTTGCAGGCCAGCGGCTACGTGTTCCAGCACCCCACGCTCGAGTCGGCGCTGCGCGCGATGCTGGGGAAATGACGGAGAGTTTCGATGCGGTGATCGTGGGTGCCGGCTTGGCAGGGCTGGCTGCGGCGCGAACGCTGCAGGCAGCTGGGCGCAGTGTGTGCCTCCTCGAAGCCAGCGACGGTGTGGGTGGCCGGGTGCGTACCGATGAGGTCGACGGGTTCCTGCTCGACCGTGGGTTCCAGGTGCTGCTCACCGCGTATCCCGAACTGCCCCGCCAACTCGACATGGCGGCGCTCAACCTGCAGACATTCGAGCCCGGCGCCATGGTGTGGCGTGGCACACGCGGCCGTGTGGTGGGCGACCCGTTCCGCCGGCCGGGCACGTTGGTATCGAGCGCGCTCGCCTCCATTGGTTCGCCCCTCGACAAGGCGCGCATCGTGCGTCTCCGCCACCGAGTTCGGCGCGGCAACGCTGCCACCCTGCTGCGCGGTACCGACCGGCCAACCATCGAGGCGTTGCGCGCCCAGGGGTTCAGCGACACCATCATCGACCGCTTCTTCCGGCCCCTGTTCGGCGGTATCCAGCTCGACCCTGCGCTGTCCACCAGCGCCCGCATGTTCGACATCATCTTCCGCATGCTCAGCGAGGGCGACTCGGCAGTGCCCGCAGCAGGCATGGGTGCCATTCCGGCGCAGATGGCCGCCGGCCTTGCGCCCGGGGCGGTGCGATTGAACGCACCGGTGGCAGCGGTGGATGGAACCAGCGTGCGCCTCATCAGCGGCGAGGTGGTGAGTGGTCGCAGCGTGGTGGTAGCCACCGAAGGACCGGCCGCATCGCGCTTGCTCGGCCTTCCCGCGGTGCGTTCTCGCTCGGTCGGTTGTGTGTACTTCGCCGCCCCCTCGGCGCCCGAGGGCGGCAAGTACGTCGTACTCGACGGCACGGGTCGTGGCCCGGTGCTGAACGTGGCCGTGATGAGCAATGTGGCGCCGAGCTATGCCCCTGCGGGCCAACACCTCGTGGCCGCAGCCATCCCTTCCCTGCCCACCGACCCGGCCACCGGCGAACCCGACGAGCACGCCGACCTGGAAGCGATGGCACGAACCCAACTCACTCGTTGGTACGGCATGTCGGTGGCCCGCTGGCAACATCTCCGTACCTACCGCATCGCCCACGGGCAACCCGACCAGTCGCCTCCGCTCCACCCGAAACAGCCCGTTGCACTGGGCAACGGGCTGTTCGTGTGCGGCGATCACCGCGATACGGGTTCCATCCAGGGCGCCCTGTTCTCCGGTCGCCGCTGCGCTGAAGCCGTGGTCGCCGTTACGCCTTGACGGCTTGGATGTCGAGTTCGATCTTGATCTTCTCGCTCACCAACACGCCGCCGGTTTCGAGCGCGACATTCCATTCGAGGCCCCAATCCTTGCGGTTGATCTCGGCCTCAGCCGAGAAGCCGGCCTTGGTGTTGCCCCACGGGTCGGTGGCCACACCGTCGAACTCGAGCTCGAACGTGACGGGCTTGGTGACGCCCTTGATGGTGAGGTCGCCGTTCAGCAGGTAATCGTCGCCGTCGGCCACGATGGAGGTGCTCTTCAACGTCATGGTGGGGAAATGCGCGGCGTCGAAGAAATCGGGGCTCGTGAGGTGGCCGTCGCGGCCGGCGTCGCCGGTGCTCACCGAGGCAATGTCGACACTGGCCTCGAGCGACGACTCGAGCGGGTTGGCGGCAATGGTGAGGGCGCCTGAGAAGGTGCTGAAGCGACCGCGCACCTTGGTGACCATGAGGTGACGGGCGGTGAAGCCGATGGTGGAGTGCGACGCATCGACATTCCAGATGCCGGGGGTGAGTGCTTGTAGGTCGTTTGCCATGATGAGCTCCTGTGGTGAGTTAGTTGCGATAACAACTATTGTAGTGGCAAATGCTTGCGGTCGCAACTACCGCGCGGAGGAGTTGGTACGCTGAACCCATGAAGCCCGCCCCCACCGCTGCGCCCCGCTGGCTCGACGACACAGAGATGTCGGCTTGGCGCGGGTATGTGGAGTTGATCGGTGCTCTCAACAGCGCGATGGATGCCGAACTCGCACCGTTCGGCCTCACCATTGGCGATTACGAGGTGCTCGTGAATCTCTCCGAAGCCGAACACCAGCACCTCCGCATGTGCGACCTGGCAGCACGGCTCAGGCTCTCACCCAGTGGCCTCACCCGTCGTCTCGACGGGTTGGTGCGCGCCGGGTTGGTCTCGCGGGTGCCGTCGCCCGACGATCGGCGTGCCATGTTCGCCGCCCTCACCGATGCCGGTGTGGCCACCCTGCAGGCCGCTGCACCCGACCACCTCGCGAGTGTGCGCCGCCACTTCGTCGATCTGCTCACCCGCGACGAGATCGAACACCTCGCGTCCGCGTTCACCAAGGTGCATGCGGCACTCGCCAACGAGCAGAATCGTCCCCCATGTCAATGAACCTGCCCTCTGGCTTTCGCGCTCACGTCGCCAACATCGGCATCAAAGATGCCACCGACGACTTCACCGTCGTGGTGGCCGACGCACCGTGCGCCGCTGCAGGTGTGTTCACCCAGAGCAGTTTCGCCGGGCCGAGTGTGCTGTTGAGCCGCCGCAACGTTGCCGACCATCACGCCCAGGCGGTGGTGGTGATTTCGAAGAACGCGAATGTGGCCACCGGGCCCGAGGGCATGGCGAATGCCGAAGAAGTGGTGCAAGGCGTCGCGGCAGCGCTGGGTGTGGCGGCCACCGATGTGCTCATCGCATCTACCGGTGTCATCGGCCGGCAATACCCGATGGATCGTGTGCGCGCCGGCCTGGCTGCACTGCCCCGAACCCTCGACGGCACCGACGCCAGCGCCGTGGCTCGCGGCATCATGACCACCGACACCGTGCCCAAGACTGCCGAGGCCACCGTGGCCGGCAGTGAGGCGCGCGTGGTGGGGGTGGCCAAGGGCGTGGGCATGATCGAGCCGAACATGGCCACGCTCATCACGCTCATGTTCACCGATGCCGATGTGGCACCCGAGGCGCTCGACACCGTCTTCCGCAGGGTGATGGACCGCACCTTCAACTGCGTGTCGGTCGATACCGATACGTCCACCAGCGACACGGCCATCATCCTCGCCAGTGGTGCGTCCGGCTCGGTCGATG
>JBAXQV010000115.1:0-9937 GCA_037131575.1 Actinomycetota bacterium | reverse complement strand
AGCCCAGCACCCCCGCACCCCCAGGGATCCGTGAGCCTGGACACCGCATGCGGTGCTGGGCCTCACGAAGCTCCGGGATTCGTGAGCGTGGACCCCGTATACGGTGGTGTGGCTCACGGACCGGTGGCGTTCGTGAGGGTGGACCGCCTGTGCTGACGTCCGGCCACCTGCGCTGAGGGGCGGGCCGCGCCGGCGAGTTCGGGTGGCAGACTGGGCGCGTGAGCTGGATCGACCGAGTTGTCGAACAGAAGGTGGCCGAGGCCATCGCCCGCGATGAACTGGTGTCGCCGACGATGCACGGCAAAGCGCTCGACCTCGACACACAGCGCATCGACGGCTGGTGGGCCGATCAGTTCGTGAAGCGTGAGCGAAGCCGCATTCTGCGCGACGACTCACTGGTGCAGCGTGCGACGTATCCGGTGCGATTCTGGAAGGCAGCCACAGTGGCTGAACTCACTGACATCGTGGCCGAAGCGAACCGCTGGATCGTCTCGGTGAACGGCCGCCTGGTGGCCGCCGATGCGCTCGAACTGTTCGATCCGCGCGACGTCGTCGACACCTGGCGCACCCTCCCCCGCTGACCGGCCGAACGGGGTCAGTCGACGCGTTGGAGCACGCGGAGGCTGCCGGTGGCGCTGAGCAGGCGGAAGCGACCGCTCTCGAGCGCGGGCACGAAGATCTGCTCGTAGGGCGGGCGCCCACCGTCGGCAGGGTCGGGGAACACATCGTGGATGGCGAGGATGCCGCCCATGGCGATGTGCGGGGTCCAGTTCTCGTAGTCGAGCCGAGCCGGCTCTTCACCGTGACCACCGTCGATGAACAAGAACCCCAGCGGCGAATGCCAGTTGGTAGCCACCGCCGGCGACTGCCCCACCACCGCGATGACCACATCTTCGAGACCGGCCTCGAACACCGTGAAGCGGAACACCGGCAGCGTGTCCATCCGGTTCAGGCGAGGGTCGACCAGCGACGCATCGTGATGCTCCCAGCCCGACTGGTTCTCCTCACTGCCCCGGTGGTGGTCGACGGCGAACAGCACCGTGCGACACTCACGCGCCGCACCACCGAGCCAGATGGTCGAGCGGCCGCAGTACGAACCGATCTCCACGAACGGCAACCCGGGCAGCAGCCGACCCGCGGCAACTGCAGCGGCATAGAGCGCGTCACCCTCATCGGGCGGCATGAACCCCTTCGCCGCAACGGCGTGGGCCTTCAGGAATGGGTCGATGATCGGAGCAGAATCGTCGCTGTTGCGACTGCTCACCACTGGTCCCAGTGGATGATCGAATCGGCCGGCGGGCGGGCGGCCGGCTTGAAGTCGGTGCCCTGGGTGAATGCCAATGGGCTGAGGCAGATCTGCTGCACTTCGCCGAAGGGAATGCCCAGCACCTCGGCCGCAGCCTCTTCCATCATGAGGTGCACGGTGGTCCAGCAGGTGCCGAGGCCACGCGCACGGGCAGCCAGCATGAAACTCCACATGGCCGGCATCACGTTGGCGCCGAGCGATGCGCTCATCATGGCCGGGGCGTTGTCGAGCCGACCGAAGGTGCAGGGGATGATGAGCGCCGGGGCCTCGCCCATGTGCTCGCCGAGGAAGTCGGCCGAATCGGCGCTGCGCTGCTGCTGGGCGTTGGCGTCGGCCTCACCCTTGTCGATGGAACGGATGTAGACACCGTCCATCGACGAGTAGATGCCGTAGCACTGCTTGTAGATCTCGCCGATGGCCTTGCGCTTGGCCTCGTCGCGCACGACGATGAACTGCATCGTCATCGAGTTCGAACCACTGGGAGATTGCATGGCGAGTTCGACGCATTCGCGAATGAGGTCGTCGCCGACCGGACGAGAAAAGTCGAGGCGCTTACGCACCGCACGAGTGGTTGACAACAGTTCATCGGAATTCAGCGGAAGCAGGGCCATACCCGCACCCTAATCTTTCGGTAGACACCGAATGAATGCGAGACTGCACCCGTGCCCGACGCGCTCGACGACTTGATGGCTCTGCTCGACCTCGAAGTGATCGAGGTGAATCTGTTCCGCGGCCGCTCGCCCGACGAAAACCGTCAGCGCGTGTTCGGCGGCCAGGTGGCTGGGCAGGCGCTGGTGGCAGCTACCCGCACCGTCGAGCCCGGCCGGTTCGTGCATTCGCTGCACGCCTACTTCCTGCGCCCCGGCGACCCCACCACGCCCATCCTGTACGAGGTCGACCGCATCCGCGATGGCAAGAGCTTCACCACCCGCCGCGTGGTGGCCATCCAGCACGGCCGCGCCATCTTCAACCTGCAGGCCAGCTTCCACGTGAACGAAGGGGGCCCCGACCATCAGATGGCGATGCCGGAAGGGGTGCCCGCCCCCGAGTCGCTACCCGATTTCAAGACCCGCATGGCGCCGTACAAGGACAAGATCGGCGAGTGGTACGACCGGCCCCGGCCCATCGACATCCGCCATATCGACACCGACCCGATGAGCCGCCAGGGCCGCCCCGCCAACGGGCAACGAGTGTGGATGCGTGCCGATGGCGTACTGCCCGACGACCCCACCCTGCACGCCTGCATCGTCACCTACGCCAGCGACATGACCCTGCTCGACACCACCGTGTTGCCGTTCGGGTTGTCGTGGGAGAGCCCGGGTATGCAGATGGCCAGCCTCGACCATGCGATGTGGTTCCACCGTCCGTTCCGTGCCGACGACTGGCTGCTCTACGACCAGAGCGCCATCTCCAGCGGTGCCGGGCGCGGCCTGGCGGGCGGTGCGATCTTCACCCAAGACGGCACGCTGGCTGTGACCGTGGTGCAAGAGGGCCTCGCCCGGGTGGGCCAAGGCCAACCGTGACCTTCCGCAACCTTGCTGCGCTGCTGAGCGCGACCATGGTGCTCGCTGCCGCGGGATGTGGCACCGACACCCCAGAGGCCATACCCACCACCACAGTGGGCGACATGACGACTGTGGTTCCGGGCACCACGGCCGACCCGATGTCGCCTGCGCCCACGAATGGCACCGCCGCTCCGGCGACCACGACGTACTTGGCCGCACCGACCGCGACCCTCGCACCCGTGGGCACGGCCAACGAACCGCTCGACCTCGCGTGGCGCGCCAACGACCCCTCGATGTTCGTGGTGGAACGAGCCGGCAAGGTGGTGGCCTGGCGCGGGAAGATGGCGCCGCTCACTGTGCTCGACGTCACCACCCTCACGGTGGGCCAGGGCGAACAGGGCCTGCTCGGCCTCGCCTTCAGTCACGACGGTGCCCACGCGTACATCGACCAGACCGATACCACAGGCAACACGGTCATCGCTGAATACGCGGTGGGCAGCGACGGCATGTTCGACCCCGCGTCACGCCGGGTACTGCTCACCATCGAGCAGCCGTATCCCAACCACAACGGCGGCAACGTCGCCATCGGACCCGACTCGATGCTCTACATCGGCATGGGCGACGGCGGTGCCGCGGGCGACCCGCAGCGGCACGGTCTCGACCCCACCAGCCTGCTCGGCAAGATCTTGCGCATCGACCCCACGCCATCGGCATCGCTGCCCTATTCGATACCGCCCGACAACCCATACGCCAGTGCGGCCGACGGTGCCCGGCCCGAGATCTGGGCCATCGGCGTGCGCAACCCGTGGCGCTTTGCGTTCGACAGTGTCACCGGCGATTTGTGGATCGGCGATGTGGGCCAGAACCTGATCGAAGAGATCGATGTGGCCTGGGCCGACCCCGCCACACACACTGGCGCAGGCAAGGGCCTGAACTTCGGATGGAGCGCGTTCGAGGCCGATGCCCCGTTCAACGCCGACCAGCCCACCGGCGGCGTGACGATGCCCGTCTACCAGTACCCGCACGGTGACGCGGGCTGTTCGGTCACCGGCGGCGATGTGTACCACGGCACCGCAATTCCGCGCCTGGCTGGCTGGTACGTGTTCGCCGATTACTGCAGTGGCACGGTGAGCGCGTTGCGCATGAACGGCCAGGTGCTCGCAGAGCAGGTCACACTGGCGCACGGGGTGTCGGTGGGCGCAGTGCGCAGCGGCCCCGATGGCGAGTTGTACGTGGTGTCGCTGGGTGGCGACATCAGCCGCCTCGTGGCCGCCTGACCGGCCGCCGCCTTCAGGCCACCCGCTCGAAGCGCACCAGACGCTTCTCGGGGGCTGCCTCCACCAGCTTCACCCTGATGGCTTCGCCCGGTTCCACATTGGTCACTTTCACTCGCGCCACCACAGCGATGTCGCAGAGCTGGATGCGGGCACCGCGCTCATCGATGTCGGTGACCACCGCCGGGTAGGTGGTGCCTTCATGGCCGTGCAGCACGGCGGCCTCCACGAGGTCGATGATCGACCGGTCGAGGCGGTTGCCGGTGCTGTCGGCGCGCTCCATCACGGCGGGCAGTGTGGTGAACGCAGTGCTGATGGGTTCGGGCACCGCTGCCCCGTTGGCCACAGCCAATGCAGCAAGCACCACGTACCGATCGGCGAGCCGGCGCAGCGGTGCCGTGGCGTGCACGTACGTGGCAGCCATTGCTGCGTGCCAAGGCACCACACCGTCGGTGTAGGGCACGTACCTCGCTCCACCACCGGCACGGCGGATGGCCAGCATCATCGACGCGTGGCGCGGGTTGGTGGGGTCGAGCCCACGTTGGAACTCGAGCAATGGCAGCCCGGCCGGCCAGGCGACACCCATGGCGCTGGCCGTGTGGCGCAACCGTTTCACCTTGCCCGCATCGGGTTCGGCGAGCACGCGGTACAGCCCGGTGTGGGCGGCGAAAAGCGCCGATGCCACGGCCAGGTTGGTGGCCAGCGACAGCGAGGCGTTGGCGTCTTCGATGGTCGACCGCGGCCGATAGACGATGCGATACCCGTCGTGGTCGCGCTCCACTTCCTGCTCGGGCGGCTCCACCCGCGACGCGCCCCGGCGAGCATCGGCGGCAGCCATGCGGCGAGCGAACTCGGGGAGTTGCGGCGGCAGGTCGGCCTCGGTGACCACGCCGTAACCGAACTTGTTGCGGCTGCGCACGATGGCCCGCTCGACACCGTCGAGCCGCGCCTCACCAGCGCTGTCGAGCCGTACCACGAACACCACTGCCGGGCGAGGGCCATCGGGCAGCAGGCTGGCCGCACCCTCCGACAACTCGGGGGGATAGAGCGGCGCACGGCCGGTAGGCGCGTACATGGTGGCACCCCGCACCCATGCCTCACGATCGAGCGGGTCGTCGTGCTCCACGAACCAACCCACGTCGGCGATGGCGTAGCGCAGCACCAAGTCGTCGCCACTGGTTTCGATGCAGAACGCCTGATCGAGATCGGTGGATGACGCGGGGTCGAGGGTGATGAATGGCAGATCGGTGCGATCGATGTGCCCGGTGCCGATGCTCGCCTGCCGGGCGGCTTGTGCGGCGGCCAAGGTATCGGCGGGGAAGGTGAGTGGAATCGACAGTTCGCGCCTGATCTGCTCGATACCGGCATCGATGAGTTGCGACCTGGCCGCGGCGGTACGCATCACTGCCCGGTGAAGTTCGGCGGCCGCTTCTCGAGGAACGCGCGAACACCTTCGCGATGGTCGGCGGTGGTGAACAGTTCGCCCAACGACGCACTCACCCAGGCACCGAGTTCGCTCCAGTCGGGGTCGAGCGCCGAACGCAGGCCGGCCTTCAGGCGCTGCACCGCAAGGGGCGGGTTGGCGGCAATGCGCGCCGCGAGAGCTTGCGCTGTGGGCATCAGTTCGTCGTGCGGTACCACTCGGCTCACCAGTCCCATCGCGTGGGCCGTTGCCGCATCGATGACATCGCCGGTGAACAGCAACTCGGCAGCACGCTCGCGGCCCACCAGTTGGGCGAGCCTGCCGATACCGGCCACATCGCTCACCAACCCGCGCAGCACGAACAGCTCGCCGAACTTGGCGCGTTCGCTGGCCACTCGGATATCGGCCATCAACGCCAACTCCATGCCCCACCCCACGGCGGCGCCGTTCACCGCGGCCACGATGGGCACATCGCAGTGCAGCAGGGCATCGGCGGCTGGGGTGAGCCGCGGAGTGCGTTCGGTTGTGCTGAGCGGTGCGGCCCCTTCGGCGCCGCCACCCATCACCTGGCGCACATCGTCGCCACTGCAGAACGCAGGGTCGGCGCCGGTGATGATCACACAGCGCGCCCCGGCCCCGGGCGCGGCGCGCACGAGCCGCTCCAGTTCGGCATACATGCCCCAGGTGAGCGCGTTGCGGGCGTCGGGACGATGCAACGTGATGGTGCCCACATGGTGTTCGTCGAGCTGCCAGATGATGTCGTCGTTACCGCTCACGAGGCCGACTCTAGTGAGGTGATGGGCGGGCCGCGTTCAGCGGCGCGAGCCCATGAACATGCTCTTCAAGGCGTCGTAGTTCTCGATACAGATTCCTGCACCGCGCACCACGGCCTCGAGCGGCACGTCCGACATCTTCACCGGTACCTGAGTTTCGCGTTCGATGCGTTCGGCCAGGCCGCGCAACAAGCCGCCGCCTCCGGCGAGGTACATGCCACGACCGAGGAAGTCTTGGGCGAGTTCGGGCGGCGCCTTGGCGAGGCAGCGCACCACCGACGACACGATGGTGCTCACCACATCGTCGATGGCGAAGCGGATCTCTTCGGGTGTGAGCACGACGGTTTTCGGCAACCCGGTCATGAGGTCGCGGCCACGCACTTCGGCCTGGTTCTCGTCGGCCATGGGCGCCGCCGAGCCGATGGCCATCTTCACTTCTTCGGCGGTGCGCTCACCCACGGCGATGCCGTGCTCGCGACGCACATAGCTCTGGATGGCGGCGTCGATGTCGAAGCTGCCGGTGCGCACGGCTTCGAGCGCCACGATGCCGCCGAGGCTGATGACGGCCGTTTCGGTGGTGCCACCGCCGATGTCGATGACCATGTTGCCCACGGGTTCGTGGATGGGCAGGTCGGCGCCGATGGCTGCTGCCATGGGCTGTTCGATCAATTGCGCATCGGCCGCGCCGGCACGGCGGGCCGCGTCGGTGACCGCACGACGCTCGACCTCGGTGATGGCCGACGGCACGCAGATGACCACCTTCGGCCGGGTGAAGCGGCTCACGCCCACACGCTGCAGCAGGAGGCGGATCATCCGCTCGGTGATCTCGAAGTCGGTGATGGCGCCGCCGCGCAGCGGTCGCACGGCCACGATGTAGCCGGGGGTGCGGCCGATCATCTCCCACGCTTCGCGACCGGTGGCGAGCACTTCACCGGTCTGCCGGTTCAGAGCAATGACCGAGGGCTCGTTGAGCACGATGCCCTTGCCCTTCATCCACACCAGTGTGTTGGCCGTGCCGAGGTCGATGGCGAGGTCGCGGGCCATTCAGTTCTTGCCCTGTTCGTAGCGACGGGCGCGTTCCATCACATCGTGACGCGCTTCGGGCGAGAGCGCGTCGATGTGGCGACGGAACGACTGGATACCTTCGTCTTCACGCGGCGGACGGTTGGCGAACAGCAGCACCCCGGCCACCACCACCACGATGAGGATCAGTACGACGACGATGATCACGAGTCAGTTGCTCCGTACCGTGGGCACGCTGGAGGGGTCGACCACGTCGTGGGCGCCGGTACCCCAGCCCGAACCGGGGCCATCGGAGCCGCCTGCCCAGGTTTCGTGCTTCCAGATGGGCGCGCTGGCCTTCAAGGCGTCGATGGCGTAGCGGGCGGCCTCGAACGCCTCCGGGCGGTGCGGTGCGCTCACCACGGCGACCACAGAGCTCTCACCGAGCTCGAGGCGACCCACACGGTGCAACAGCACGATGCGACCGGTGTGCGGCCAGCGGTGGCGCACTTCATCGGCGATGGCGTTGAACGATGGCACCACCTGGGTGTCGTAGGCCTCGTACACCAGGTGCTGTACCTCATCGCGCATGATGCCCGCGTTGTCGACGGCATGGTCGCGCACGATTCCGCTGAACAGCACCACGGCGCCGCACTGCGGCAGCACGCACCACTGGTATGCCTCACCGATGGGAAGTTCGCCGTCGGTGAGCGCGATCCAGGTGTCGGTATCGGCGGGGGGCTGCACAGGTGCATCGTAGCCGACTAGGTGCCTGCTCACCCGGGGCGACCACACCTCACCGGCAGTCATCGCTACGCTCTGCCACCTGTGGAACCGGGTGACCTGCACGACGAACCCGCCGACGAATGGTCGGTCGATGGTGGCGGCGCGTCGAATGTCTTCGACGATGCCGGTTCGCCGGTCCACTACCCGCCCGCGCCGGTGCCAGCGCACGAGCGCGTCTGGCGGCACCCGTCGGAGGTGGGCCAGGCGCAGTGGGCCATGAGCGAGCCGCCGCTGGTGATCGGTCGGGGCCTGCTGGTGGTGACCGGGGCCATCAGTTGTGTGCTCGGTGCGGCGGCGTTGTGGTTGATGTTGCCCACCCGGGTCCCTGCGCCGGTGGCCGTCGAAACGCGATCGACCGGGTCGGTGGCCAACTTCGCGCTGCCCGCCGAGCGCATTCCTGCCAACACCCTGGCCCTCACCGTGCTAGCGGCACAGGCCACGAGTGCCCGACCGCCGGCCATTGCCGTCATGGTCACCGGTATGTCCAGCATGCTCACCACGGCCGCCGCAGTGGCCGATAAGCGACGGTTGGTGCTGCGCGACGATGACGGCACCAAGGTGGAAGCCCGAGTGGTGTCGGTTGAACGCGGGGTGGCGACGCTGGAAGCCGTGGGGACCGCTTCGTTCGACAACCTCGATGTGATGCAGTTCGACTCCACCGCCACCGTCGCCCAGGGCGAGCAGGTGACCGTGCTCGGGCTGAGCCCGCGTACGGTCGGGTTCGCACTGGGCAAGGTACTCACCGACAGCGCTGCCAGTGGCATCACCTCGATTGCCGAAGGGACACCTGTGGTGAACAGCGAGGGAGCGCTGGTGGCGTTGTGCACGCTCGCCCGGGCCAGCGATGGCACTATCACGGGCGTGCAATTGGTGCCGGTGGTGAACCCTGCTGCCGACGTCAGCGCCGACGCCGTGCCGAACGGATAGCGCGCACCACAGCCATCACTACGGCGACGCCGGTCACCACCATGGCGCCGAGGGCGAGTTCCTGGCGGCGCTTCGGGGTGACCATGGTGTACCAGCGAGCCTCAGTGCCCTCCACATAGGCCTGTTCGTTGGTGACGGTGGGCACCCACCCCTCGGCCTTCAGCCGGTCGTTGGCCACGATCCACGGCGAGCGGGTGTAGCCCAGCAGTCCCGGCGGGATGGGGCCGCGCTGGAAGCGCCAGCGCAGGGCCGACACCAGGTCGGCGATGCGGTCGGGCACCTTCAAGCGCAGGTTGGCACCCGACAGTGCTCGCACGGTTTGCGCGGGGATGAACCCATCGGGGGCGACGTTGAACACACCGTCGAGCCGGCGACGCACGGCCATTGCCACCGCTGCGGCGAGGTCGTCGAGGTGCACGAACTGCGCGGGTGGGTCATCGACCGCCAACCGCTGCCCCATGCCCGCGGCCAATGCCCGCGCCAAACCGCTGGTGCCATCGGCTGCCATGGCGATGGCGGGCCGCAGCACGGTGACCGTTCGACCAGGGCGGCGGCGGCGCCAGGCATCGGCGAGTTGCTCGACCGACGCCATTTGCGATGCATAGGCGAACTCGGTGGATGGGCGCAGCAACGCTTCCTCGGTGAGCGGCACCGGGTTGTTCTCCCATGCGCCGTACACCATGGCCGACGACACCACCACCACATGATCGGCCTGGTCGAGTTGATCGAACACCGCCAACGCACCCCGAGTGATGCTCTCACGTCGCCGGGCCCGCTTTTCGGGGTCGGCCCCGCCCAGGTACACCGCCACCGAGCACAGCGAGGGTTCGGGGGCTGCCGGCACGGCGTCGACCGCTAGGTCGCCGAGCACGCGGGTGCCCAAGGCACTCTCGGCATCGCTCACCCACACCCCGGTCATCGACCGCACGCTACCCCCTCAC
>JBAXQV010000114.1:0-9968 GCA_037131575.1 Actinomycetota bacterium | reverse complement strand
TCAGCGCCCGGTGAAGTTGGCGGGCCTGCGTTCGAGGAACGAGGCCACGCCCTCACGGTGATCGTCGCTCTTGAAGCAGGCACTCATGGCGGCGGTGTGGCGCTCCATGTGTTCGTCGACCGATGCGGTGAGCCCTTGGTACGTGAGTTGCTTCAGCCACTTGAAACTGTGCGGTGAACCGGCGGCAACTTGCTCGGCCAGGCTGCGCACGGTGGTGGCCAAGGCGTCGGGCGCCACCACATCGAGCACATAGCCCAGGCGGAGTGCTTCGGCGGCATCGATCATCTGGCCCGTATAGGTGAGCCGCAGCGCGTTCTGCAGGCCGACGATGCGCGGTAGCAGCCAGGTGCCTGCGCCCGTATCGGGCACCAAGCCGCGGTGCACGAAGTTCCAGGCGAACCGTGCATTGGTGGAGGCGATGCGCAAATCGCACTGCGAGGTGAACTCGGCGCCCATACCCACGGCCGGGCCGTCGATGGCGCAGATGGTGGGCTTGGGACACTGCACGATGGGCCACCAGTGGTCGTGGTCGGTGCTGCTGCCGCGCAGGCCCCGGGTTTCGCCGGGCACCGTGGCCAGGTCGGCCAGGTCGGTGCCTGCGCAGAACGCGCCGGGCACACCGGTGACGATCAGTACCGACGTGCGCTCGTCGACACCGGCTTCTCGCACCAGATTGATGAAGTCACCGAGCATGGCGTAGGTCATCGCGTTGCGCTTCTCGGGGCGATCGATGGTGATGGTGCCGATCTTGCCGTCGACGTCGTACCGCAGGAACTCGCTCATGTCCTCGACGCTAGTGCAGCCTCGATCAGCTACGAGCCAGTGGACCACCCGGGCCGAACGCCTTCGCCGCAAAGCGCTCACCGATGCGCTGATAGCCCACCTCAGTGGGGTGCAGGTCGTCGTACAGTTCGTCGGCGTCGTCGGCTCCGAGCAACTCGAGGCCGCTGAAGGTGTGCAGATGCTCGTCGCCCGCCGCTTGGCGTGCTGCCACCACCTCGCCCACCACCTCACGCACCCGGGTGAGGGTGAGCGCCATCGGCCGCGCCGCGGCGGGGGCGTCGATGGTGATGAACCTCACGCCGCCTCCGTCGCGTGGCACCGGAATGGTGGGGCCAGGGCGAGTTTCGGCCGACGGGCAGAAGATGGGCGACACCACCAGCAGCGGTGTGATGGGGTGCCCATCACGAATGGAGTGCAGGAACCCGTGCAGTGCAGGCCGGAAGGTGCGTTCGGTCATGGCGGCGGCGTTCACCGTGTTGATGCCCACCTTCAGGCTGATCACGTCGGCGGGGAGTGCAGCGATCATCCGGCCCACGAACGGGTCGAGTTGGCATTGGCCGGCGAAGCCGTAGTTGTCGACATCGACGCCCGCCAGACGGGCGGCCACCATGGGCCACGCAGCCGATGGCCGATTCACATCCATGCAATGGCTGATCGACGAACCATGATGCACCCAGCGCCGCCGCGGCCGGGTGGGGGCACTCACCGCTGCCCCATCGGCCACCGCGAGGCTGCGCAATTCCATCGAGGAATGCGTGGGCAACCAGAGCTCGATCTCCTTGTCGTGGGAACCGAGATCGATGAAACGCACGGTGCACGGCCCACCCGGCTCCCAGGTGATGCCCTCGGGGCCCTTGGTGGGGTCGAGGTGCACGAAGGTACCGCCCGTCATGCGCTGCAGACCTACGAGTTCGCCATCCACCACCAACTCGACGGCTGGGTCGACGGCGGCTCGCGACACGGTGTGCAGGGTGACGGGATGCGCGATGAGTTCGACCACAGGCGAGGTGGTGCGGAAGGCGATACGCACACCCGATGTGGTGGTGACCACCGTGTCCATGAACGCATCGGGGATCTGCAGCCCGGCCCACGCAGGCACGCGCCGCGGCAACACGCCATCGGGAGTGGGCTTCAGGTCGAGCGCGCCCCGAATGTGGACCGCCGGGTCGGTGAACGAGATCTCGGTGAGCGACATGGCGCCGACGCTACTGCGGCGCCAGGGCAGGCAAGCCCATGTAGTGCTCCACGCCAACCGGCACGAACGCCTCCACCAACAACGCCTCGCGTACGTCGACCAAGCTGGGCTCAGCGAGGGCATCGGCGAAGGCGTGCTGCACCTCGGCGAGACGCTCGACGCCCACCATCGGCCCGGCGATCACCGGGAGACAGCCCACGCGTGGGCCAGCGCCCACTTCCACCAGCCCTTCGCACACTTCAGGCATCAACCGACGCAGATGCGCCAACGTGACCGCATCGATCGATGCGATATCGGCCCGCCCATCGGCGACGGCGCGCAGCGACTCGACATGTTCCCCGGTCACCAGCACGTCGCCCTCCCACCGGGCGCCCGGCCCGTGCACGGCGTGGAGAAGGCTCACCCAACCCGACAGGCTGGTCGTGCCGTTCACAGCTGCGCGCGCCCCGGCGAAGTCGCCCGGCAGTGCGGCACGTCGAGCTACGAGCACACTCCGGTAGGTGGGGCCGTCGGCCTGGGCGACGGTATGCACGAAGGTGCCGACCACCTTGAGGCGACCGGACTCCACGTACTCGGCGAGCCGCGTGACGAGTGGCCAGCCACAGGTGTAGCTGATGGCCGTGGTGGGGTCGACCCACTGCTCGTCGAGATCGACATCCCATTCGAGGGCGCTGGGCAACCAGGGGGCCCGCTCACGAATGGCAGCCCAATAGCGCGCGTACATCGGACGCAGCGGTTCGAACGGATACATCCCGAACCCGGCGCGACCAGCCGCCGGGGTGTCGTTGTTCATACCGAGACGTTGTCGTCGACGAGGAGAGGGTTCACCGGGCCGGGAAATGGATGGAACGCGAAACGACGCATGACCTCACCGTAGCTGCGGTACAGCCCGGCACCCTGCGCCGCCAGAGCCTCTGAACCGATCTCATCGGTGAGTGCGGGTAGGCGATACCAGGCGGCCGCAGGCCGGGTGTGGTGGGTGTGATGCAGGTTGTTGTTGAGGAACAGCAGGCCGAAGAACCAGCCGCTGCGCACCACAGCCGACCTCGTGGCTGGCGCAGGCACTGCCAGGTGCTCGGCGAACGAGCGGATGAGCACCACCGACATCCCCAGGTAGCAGTAGCCCACGAGGTATTGCCACACCGGCACCCCGGCTATGCCGAACACCACCCAGCCCACCGCCGCTGCCCCCACCACATGGGCGACCCACACGCGGGCGGTGGCGGCGTCGGTGAGGGCGCGTCGCATTTCGTGCACCACAGTGCGTGTCGGTCCGATTGCCGGCCCGAGCACCATTCGCCCCACGAAGGTGCGACTGGCCATCAGCACAGCCCGTTTGAGCAGGCCCGCTTCGGCCCACTGTGCCGGCGTCACGTAGTACGACTCGGGGTCGACCTCGGGGATGGTGAGGTCGGCCTCGTGGTGCGCGAGGTGCGAGTCGCGGTACAGCGAGAAGGGCAACCACAGGTTCAGTGGCATCCACGCAACGACAGTGTTCACCGCCCGCCACGGGGTGGGATGGCCGTGGATCACCTCATGCTGCAACGACATGTACCAGGCATTACTGAAGGCAAAGCCCACCAGCAGCAGCGGCCACGGAATCGAGTCGTGCGCGAACACCAGCACCGCCCACAGGGCCCACACGGCAACGGTAACCGCAATGGTCGGCCACTCGACCTGTCTCGGATGCTGCCTTCCCCCACGGTTCACTACTGCTGATTGTGGAACAACCGCCTCTGCTGCGCACGTGATTTCCCGTCGCATATGCGCACAGTTCACTCATCATTGGTGTGGATCCACCACAGAAGGTGCGTTTCCACATCATCTCCCTAGGCTGGCCAGCATGGACCGCAGGCAGATGCTCGACACCTTTCGCGAACGTCTCGACGACGTGATCGGCCGCAGCGGCCTCACCCGCTCGGCCTTTGCTGCCGGGTCGGCCATCGACCGCTCCACCCTGTCGCAGTTGCTCTCACCCACCAATCGTCGCCTCCCGCGTGTCGAGACATTGGCCGAGGTGGCAGCAACGCACCAGGTGTCGGTCGACTGGCTGCTCGGCCTCAGCAATGCGGGGCCAATGCAAGCCGAGATGATGCACGAGCAGTTGGCGTTCGAACGGAACGCGTTGTCCCCCAACGACGAGCGACTCATCGCCTGGTTCGACGAAGCCCGCGGCTACAAGGTGCGCTACGTGCCCAGCACCCTGCCCGACATGCTGAAGACCGACACCCTCATCCGTTTCGAACTCGGCGAGTTCGTGACCATTCGGCCCGAGCAGCAGATCGGCACGGCAGCGGCGCGGCTGGCCTGGACACGCTCGCCGGGGAGCGATCTCGAATGCTGCAACAGTGTGCAGAGCGTCGAGTTGTTCGCTCGCGGTGAAGGTATCTGGCGCGCCCTTCCCCATGCACAGCGCATCGAACAACTCGAGCACATGATCGAACTCACTCGGGCGCTGTACCCAACCTTGCGTTGGTTCTTGTTCGACGGCCTGCAACGCTACGCCGCGCCCATCACCATCTTCGGGCCGCAGCGCGCCGCGTTGTATCTCGGGCAGATGTACCTGGTGCTCACCTCGAGCGAACAGGTGAGCACCCTCACCGAGCACTTCGACGACCTCATCCGCGGTGCCACCGTGCAGCCCAACGACATCCCGGCCTTCCTGACCGAGCAGCTCAGCGTGGCGCGACGTAGGAAATGAGCAGGGCCATGAGGTCGTCGGGCACCTCCACGCCGTGCACCGCAGTGTGCGCCCGGCTCGCCAGCCGATTGTCGCCGGGCAGGCGCACACCGGGTTCGCTCACCATCGCCAGGAGATCGGCTTCGATGCGCCCGACGAACCCGGCGCCCATGGTGGCTGACGGATCGATCGCCAAGACGACCTGACCCACATCGGGCGGGCCGCCCTCGTTGCCACCGAAGCCAGATGCCTCGTGCGAGAAGTTCGACCCGGCCACACCGCCCGACATCACATCGACCAGAAGCGCGAGCGCCGACCCTTTGTGCCCTGCCGCCGGTGTCATGCTGCCCGCCAACGCCGCCTGCGCATCGGTGGTGGGCTGGCCGTCGACATCGAGCGCCCAACCGAGCGGAATGGGCTCGCCGCGCTGCGCGGCGGCATTCACGGTGACCCACGCGACGGTCGACGACGACAGGTCGGCCACCACAGGGTCGCCGCCGGCGCGCGGCGCGGCCCAGGCGATGGGGTTGGTGCCGAAGAACGGCCGCTTGCCACCCCAAGCCACCATCAATGACGATGAGTTGGCGAACATCACCGCCACAAGGCCCTGCCGGGCGAGGCGCTCGACGAACCAGCCCAGCACCCCGGCCGAGTAGCTGTGGGAGATTGCCAACACGCCCACACCGCAGGCTCGCGTAGCCTGCACCAGGGGTGCCTCACCAGCCTCGAACGCAGGATGGCAGAACCCATTGCCCGCATCGACCACCACCGTTGCGGCACGTGGCTGCGACACCGTCGGTACGGCGTCGCCGAGCACCTTGCCGCAGCGCACGTGCTCGCAGTAGGTGGGCAGGTACGACAGCCCGACAGTGCGGATGCCCTCGGCCTCTGCGTCGCGGATACTGCGCGCCGTGGCGCCGGCCTGCAGTGCCGAAGCACCCGAGGCGACGAGCATGCGTCGGGCGAGTTCGTCGACCTCGTCGAGGGTGAGAACAGTGGTCATGAGACGAGCACTCCTGCTTCGATGACGGAACGGATGAGCGGCACACCGGGCCGGTAGACGAAGTGCGTGTACGACGGTGCATCGAGCACCACCATGTCGGCGCGGGCGCCCGCGACGATACGGCCCACATCGGTGCGCCGCAGTGCCTTCGCTCCACCGAGCGTGGCGGCGACGAGGGCTTCGTCGGGTGTCATCTTCAGGTCGCGCACGGCCAGCGCGAGGCAGAACGCCATCGACGTGGTGTAACTCGAACCCGGGTTGCAGTTGGTGGCCAGTGCCACGGTTGCCCCTGCGTCGATGACACGGCGGGCATCGGGGTACGGCTGGCGGGTGGAGAAGTCGGTTGCCGGCAGGAACGTCGCCACGGTGTCACCGGCTGCGAGGGCCGCGACGTCGTCGTCGCTGAGGTAGGTGCAGTGGTCGGCCGAGGCGCAGCCCATCTCGACGGCCAACTGCACGCCGGGTCCGAACCCGAGCTGATTGGCGTGCAGCCGCAGACCCAGGCCGGCTGCACGGCCGGCGGCGAGCACAGCCCGGCACTGGTCGGCATCGAATGCGCCCACCTCGCAGAACGCATCGATCCACCGCGCACGTGGCGCTGCAGCCGCGAGCATCTCGTTGCACACGAGATGCACGTAGTCGTCGGCACGCCCGGCGAACTCGGCCGGCACCACGTGCGCGCCGAGGAAGGTGGTGTCGGCGGTGATCTCGCCGGCCACCGTCAGACAGCGTGCCTCGTCGTGCACCGTCAGTCCGTAGCCCGACTTGATCTCGATGCTCGTGATACCAGCTCGCTGTGCCTCGGCTCGGCGATGGGCGGCCAGCGTGCCGAGGTGGGCATCGGCGGCGGCGCGGGTGGCCTCGACCGACACCCTGATACCACCAGCCTCATAGGGCTGCCCGGCCATGCGCGCTGCGAACTCGTCGGCCCGGTCGCCAGCAAACACCAGATGCGTATGCGAGTCGACGAAGCCGGGGATGACGCAGGCCCCCGCTGCATCGATGCGTTCGTCGGCGATCGTCCCGGCTGGCTCGATTGCCACGATCCGGTCGTCCTTTACCACCACCGCTGCGTTTCGCATGATGCCCAGCGGGCCGTCGCCCACCGAGCGATCGTTGGTCACCAACAAGCCGATGCGGTCGATCACCGTCGTACGGCTCACAGCTCCTCCAGCACCCGGGCGAGTTCGGCGGCCACGTCGAAGCGCACATGCGCACCCTCGCGCACAAGTACCTCGCCGCCCACCGCCACGTGGTGCACATCGGCTGCCGACGCGGCGTACACCACAGCGGCGAGCGCGTGCTCGGCCGGGGTACCCGCCAGGCGCACCGAGCCGAGGTCGACAGTCACGAAGTCGGCCGCAGCACCCACGGCCAGCACCCCGCCGTCGTACCAGCCCAGGCTGCGGTAGCCCCCCGCGGTGGCGGCGTGCAGCAGGTCGTGCGACTCGTGGTTGCCGCGCTGCAGCGTGGCCAGTCGCTCGTTCAACTCGAGGGCACGCATGTCTTCGAAGGGGTCGATGATGGCGTGCGAGTCGCTGCCCAGTGCCAGCGCCACGCCCGCCTCACGCAAGGTGCTCGACGGGCCGATGCCGTCGGCCAGGTCGCGTTCGGTGGTTGGGCAGAAACACACCGTGCAGCCGCGCACTTGGTAACGCTCGACATCGCGAGGGGTCAGGTGGGTGGCGTGTACCGACGTGAACCGCGAGGTCAGCGCACCCGCCACGTCGAGCAGGCCGGTGGGCGTGATGCCGTGGGCGGCGAGGCATTGCTCGTTCTCGGCGGGTTGCTCGCTCACATGAGCGTGCAGAGGCGCGCCACGCTCGTTCGCCCACTTCGCCACCGCCCGCATGGCGAACTCGTCGACAGCCCGCACCGAGTGGATTGCAGCCCCCACGCGAACCATCGGGTCGTCGCGATGGGTGTCGGCCAGTGCTTCGACGCGCTCGGCCCACGCTGCCGCCGAGCCGTCGCTGAACCGACGCTGCACCTCGTTGGGCGCTACCAGCGAACCGTCGGTAGCGAAACCACCGTGGAGGTAGCACGCGTCGAGCAGGGTGATCCGCATGCCAGCCTCACCCGCTGCCGCCACGAGCGCCTCGCCCATCGCGTTCGGCTGCGCATAGGGAACACCATTGCGGTCGTGGTGGAGGTAGTGGAACTCACCGACCACGGTCATGCCGGCCAGCACCATCTCGCCATACACCGCACGCGCCAGCGCCCGGTACGAGGCCGGCGTGAGCCGCTCGGCCACGCCGTACATCTGGTCGCGCCAGGTCCAGAACGAACCCTGGCCGGTGTGCGTACGACCGCGCAGCGCCCGGTGGAAGGCATGGCTGTGCGCGTTGGCGAAACCGGGCAGGGTGAGCCCGCGCAGTACCACCGCGCCTGCCGGGGCTGGCACACCGGCGCGGACATCGGTGATCACCCCGTCGGCCACCTCCACGAGCACATCGGCCACGGCCGCAGCGCCACCCAACCAGGCCAGTTCACAGTGGAACGCGGTGCTGCTCACGACCCGACGCGGTTCACGAACTCGGTGATGCGCTCGATGAACGCGGCACGGTGGTGCTGCTCGAACTGCTCCCACGTGGTGAGCGTGCGCGTGTCGACCACCCGGTCGAGGAACAGCACACCGTCGAGATGGTCGCATTCGTGCTGGAAGGTGCCGGCAGTGAGGCCGCGGCGCACCTCGTCGTGCTCGTTGCCGAAGCGGTCGAGGTAACGCACCCGAACGTTCACAGACCGGAACACGTTGCCGCGCAGGTTCGGCACGCTGAGGCAACCCTCGTTGATCTCGACCACTTCGTCGTCGATGGGCTCGATCACCGGGTTCACCACCACCGTGAGCGGGATCTGCGGTTTGTACGGGTACCGCGGGTTGTGGTTCACCTCGATCACCGTGATGCGCACCGGCACGTGCACCTGGTTGGCGGCGATACCGGCGCCGTTGGCGTGGCGCATCGTGGCAATCATGTCGTCGATGAGCTGTTGCATCTCGGGGCTCGCCAGCTCATCGAGCGTGAGCTCGCGTGCGCGCTCACGCAGCACTGGGTGCCCCACCGTGGCGATGGGCAGCACGGTCATCGCACGCCCCTCATGCCAGCACCGGGAACAGCGGATGGTCGAGCGGGGCACCTGCCGGCAACTCGTCGGCGAGGCCGGGGAACGGTGGCGAGGTGACCCACGCCCGGGGTGCGTGCACCATGTCGTCGCCCAAGAAGCGAAGCGAGAGCACCCGGCGCCGCCCTGGCCCGGGGTTGCCCGCGGCAGCGTGCAGCGTGGCCATGTGGAAGCACACCATGTCGCCCGGTTCGAGCGCCCACCCGAGCACCGGGAACCGTTCGGGCTGGGCGGAGATGTCGGGGAGTTCGGCGAGCGACCCCTCGGGGAACCACTTGGCCTGATCGTCGAGGAAACTGCGGGGCATGTACCACGGACCGAGATGCGAACCAGCGACGCACTCGAGTGTGGTGTCGCGCCCCACCGGGTCGACCGGTATCCACATGCTCACGTTCTGGCGACCATCGACGTTGTAGTACGGGATGTCTTGGTGCCACGGGGTGCGTTGGTGGGTACCTGGCTCCTTCACCAGCACATGGTCGTGGTAGAGGCGCACCGACGTGCTGCCCATGATGTGCCGGGCGATGGTGGCCACCCCCGAGGTACGGATGAACTGCTCCATCGGCGCAATGCGCTGCCATGAACAGAAATCCTCGATGAAGGCGCCGTCGGCGGTGCCGCTGGCCCGTTTGGCACCTGGCGACAGTGCGGCCAGGTTGGCATCGATGGCCTCACGGGCAAGGTCGATCTGGTTGGACGTGAACGCGCCGCGCACCACCACTGCACCGTCGCGCCAGTAGTCGCCTTCCACGATCATCACTGCTCACCTTCGCGCATCGGGAGGCGCACGCCGCGTTCACCTGCCACATCGATAGCGCGGTCGTAGCCCGCGTCGGCATGGCGGATGACACCCATACCGGGGTCGGTGGTGAGCACCCGCTCGAGCTTCTGTGCGGCCAGGTCGGTGCCGTCGGCGAGGCACACCATGCCAGCGTGGATACTGCGGCCGATACCCACACCGCCACCGTGGTGGATGCTCACCCACGATGCACCCGACGACGTGTTCACCAGCGCATTCAGAAGGGGCCAATCGGCGATGGCATCGCTGCCGTCGAGCATCGATTCGGTTTCGCGATACGGAGAGGCCACCGAACCCGAGTCGAGATGGTCGCGGCCGATGACGATGGGTGCCTTCAGCTCACCGCGCTTCACCATCTCGTTGAAGCGCAGACCGAGGCGGTGCC
>JBAXQV010000113.1:0-10020 GCA_037131575.1 Actinomycetota bacterium | reverse complement strand
TCGCTGCGATGCCGAGGGCTTGCCGCAATATCTCGAAACCGCCGCCGACGACGACATCGCCTACTACCGCGCGAGGGGCTTCGAGGTTCTCGAATCGTTCGACGTGCTCGACCCCCTCGACGCAGACGCGCCCTCGGTCACCATCACCACGATGCTCCGCCTTCCCCGCTGACCGCAGCCAGCTCCGCTCGGCCATCACCCGAACGTCCGCAAGGGCCGGAATCGGCGGGCGAGGCCAAAGCGGTGGCAGCAGGCAACGGTGGGGAAGAATGGATGCATGACCACGACGACTCGGCCGATCGAACTCCGTAGCGACAACTCGGCAGGTACTGCGCCGGAGATCATCGATGCCGTGGTGGCTGCGAACACGGGGTCGACGCTGGCGTACGGCGGCGACGATTGGTCGGCCCGGCTCCGAGCGCGGGCGGCCGAGGTGTTCGAGCACCCCGACCTCACCGTGTTCCCGGTACTCACCGGCACAGCCGCTAACGCGCTCTCGCTGTCGGCGCTGTGCCCACCGTGGGGCGCGGTGCTGTGCCACGAGACGGCGCACATCATCCGCAACGAGTGCGGGGCCACCTCGCTGTTCGGTGGCGGCGCAGTGATGCGCGGTCTGCCCGGCGCGCACTACCGCCTCGACGATGCCTCGCTGCAACTCGCCTTCGGCTCCACCAACTGGGGCGACCCCCACCACTCGCAACCCGCTGCGCTGTCGCTCACCAACCCCACCGACTTCGGCACTGTGTACAGCCCGCAACAAGTGGCCGACCTCGCCGCAATCGCCCGTAGCCGCGGCATGCGTGTGCACATCGACGGCGCGCGTATCGCCAATGCCATCGCCGCCATCGGTTGCACCCCCGCCGAGATGACGTGGCGCGCTGGTGTCGACGTGGTCTCTCTCGGCGCCACCAAGAACGGCGCCATGACCACCGACGCGATCGTGTGCTTCGACCCGGCCATCGCCGAGCAACTCACCTACCGGGTGAAGCGCGCCGGGCAGGTGGCCTCGAAGATGCGTTTCCAGTCGGCCCAGCTCGACGCCTATCTCACCGACGGTCTGTGGCTGCGCCTCGCCCACCAGGCCAACACGGCCATGGCCCGTCTTGCCGCCGGCCTCGCCGACCTGGGCGTGGGGTTCATCGAATACCCCGAGGCCAACATTGCCTACCTACACATCGACGATGCCCGCGCCGACCTCCTCGAAGATGCCAACCTGCTCTTCTACCGCATCGCCCCCGGCGTCATCCGCTTTGTCACGAGCTTCGCCACCACCCTCGCCGAGGTCGACGATGTGCTCGAGCGTGTGCATGCCGTGCTGGCCTGATTCGTGAAGAACGACAAGATTCCGTTCACTGCGTCGTTGATGGCGCTCGGGGCGGGCGTGGTGTGGAGTTTCGGCAGCATCATGGCCAAACTCGCCGACGGCGCCGATGCGTTCCAGTACCTGCTGTGGCGTTCGGCGGGCATCATCGTGGTGGTGGAAGCGCTGTCGCTGCTGCAGCACAAACCGGCACCCACCAAGCGGGCCTACACCTCGGGCTGGTTGATGATCGTGGCGCACGTGATGCTGCTGGCCGCATCGTTGGGTTTCGTGTACGCCGTGAAGACCACCTCACCGGCCAACGCGGCGTTCTTGGGTTCCACCACCCCGATCTTCGGCGCCATCCTCGCCCGCATCGTGTTGCGCGAGCGGCTCACGTGGGTGACCATCGCGTCGATCGTGCTCGGCTTCATCGGGCTGTTCGTCATGGTGGCCGGCGACTTGCAGGCTGGCAACATGGCGGGCAACCTCGCTGCGCTGGCCTCGGCCGTGGGCTTCGCTGGCTACACGGTGTGCGTGCGGTCGAACCCCGCCGAAGACTGGTCGCCCGTGTTGCCCGGCTACAGCGTCATGCTCATCGCCATCTGCACGGTGGTCACGCTGTCGGCCAGTAAACCACTGGTTCCACCGGCAGGCGACCTCGCTCTCGCGCTGCTTCACGGTGGGGTGTTCATCGTGGTGGGCACCTACCTGTTCAACATCGCCTCGCGTCGGGTGCCCGCTGCCGCCATGACCGTGTTTGCGCAGACCGAAATGGTGCTGGTGCCCATCTGGGCGTTCATCATCCTCGACGATGTTCCGAAGGCCACCACACTCATCGGCGGCACCATCATCTTCATCGCCATCATGGGCAAGGCCATCCTCGACGCACGCCTCAGCAACGAAATGCCCTTGTCCGAAATTCGTACTGCGTGATACGAATATCGGATGACTACTGATCCGCCGACGGCCTCATCGAACGCGCCCAGCCTCTCCGAACTCGCCAAGCGCCATCTGTGGATGCACTTCACCCGCCTGTCGGGCTTCGAGGAGCACGAAGTACCGATCATCTCCCGCGGCGATGGTTGCTACGTGTTCGACCAGCACGGCAAGCGCTACCTCGACGGCCTGTCGGGTCTGTTCACCGTGCAGGTGGGGCATGGTCGCACCGAACTCGCCGAGGCAGCCGCAGCGCAGGCCAGCAAACTGGCATATTTCCCCACCTGGTCGTTCGCCCACGAACCTGCCATCGAATTGGCCACACGGCTCGCCGGCATGGCCCCGGGCGATCTGAACCGCGTGTTCTTCACCCCCACCGGCGGCGATGCCGTGGAGACGGCTCTGAAGCTCTCGCGCCAATACTGGAAACTCCGCGGCCAACCCGCCCGCACCAAGATGATCTCGCGGTACCTCAGCTATCACGGCACGTCGATGGGCGCTCTCAGTCTCACCGGCGTACCCGCCATCAAGACGCCGTTCGAGCCGCTCGTGCCCGGCGCGGTGAAGGTACAGACGCCCTACCGCTACCGCTGTCACGACTGCTCGCACCTCGCTGCCTGCACACTGCGTTGCGCCGACGACCTCGCCCTGCGCATCGAGATGGAAGGCCCCGACACAGTGGCCGCCGTGTTCATGGAGCCGCTGCAGAACACCGGCGGCGCCTTCACCCCACCCGAGGGCTACTGGGCCCGCATCCGCGAGATCTGCGATCACTACGACGTGCTGCTCGTGAGCGATGAAGTGATCAGCGCGTTCGGCCGCCTCGGGCACATGTTCGGCTCGCTGCGCTACGGCTACCAACCCGACATGATCACGTTCGCCAAGGGGGTCACGTCGGGCTACTCACCCCTCGGTGGTGTGATGATCTCCGACCGCATCGCCGAGTCGTTCATGGGCGATGCGGGTGCGTTCCTGCAGGGGCAGACCTTCGGTTCACACCCGGTGTCGTGCGCTGTGGCCAATGCCAACCTCGACATCTTCGAGCGAGAAGACATCTGCGGGAATGTGCGCGCCAACGAGGCGGCGTTCAAGGCTGGGCTGGAGACGCTGCGCGATATTCCCATCGTGGGTGATGTGCGCGGCGAGGGCTACTTCCTCGCCATCGAACTCGTCACCGACCAGGGCACCAAAGGCATGTTCGACGATGTGCTCGCCGACTGGTTGTTGCGCGGCTACCTGTCGCCCCGCCTGTACGCCGCCGGGTTGATGTGCCGCGCCGACGACAGGGGCGAACCCGTCATCACTCTCAGCCCACCGCTCATCGCCGGGCCGGCCGAATTCGAGTTCATCACCGAGACACTGCGTACGGTGCTCACCGATGCATCGGAGGCACTGGCCGCTCGCCAAGCAGGCCGGGCGTGACCACTCGCACCGACCCCCGCCTCGACGCCACCGACCGAGCCATCGTCGAGCACCTGCAACACGATGGTCGTGCGCCATTCACGCGCATCGCCACCGAACTCGGCCTCACCGAAGGTGCCGTGCGCAAGCGAGTGCAGCGGCTCACCGACTCGGGGCAGATGCAGATCGTGGCAGTCACCGACCCGCTCGCCCGGGGCGACCGGCGGGTGGCGCTCATCGGCTTGCGCATCGCATGCGCCACCGACACCATGGCGGCCTGGGTGACAAAACTGCCCGAAGTGGAATACCTCGTGGCCACCGCCGGCCGCTACGACCTGATGTTCGAGGTGATCGTCGACGACGAGCAACACCTGCTCGAACTGCTGTCGACATTGCGCCGCCGCAGGCATGTGCTGGAGGTGGAAGCCTTTCCCTGTTTGAAGCTCTACAAACAAACGTTCAACTGGGGGGCCTGAGCAACCCGGCGGGCCACATCGCCTGTTCGAGCGCACGGCCGATCCGCAGCACAGTGTCGTCGCGCCAACGGTGCCCAACGATCTGCGCGCCGATGGGCACACCCGTGTACGGCGCGTCGGTGTGCACGCCACACGGCACGCTGAGCGCTGGGCAGGGTGCCACCAGGTTGAACACACCGGTCATATCGGGCGAGTGATAGCGACCGTCATCGGGTTGATCGAAGCGATCGCGTACGGCCTTCTCGGCACTCACCGGCGGCGTGGCCATGGTGGGGCACAACAGCGCGTCGCGCCCGGCGAGCACCCCGGCAACCTTGCGCCAGGTTGCGGTTCGCTCGATCTCGAGGCGCTTGTAGTCGCTGGCGCTCATCGAGTTGCCGAGTTCGATGAGGCTCAGCACATCGCGGTCCATGCGGTCGGCCCATTCATCGACCAGATGCCCGAAGTAGCCCGACATGAACACACCCCACATGCGGATCCACAACCACTCGTCGGCCGCACCCAAGCCCGGGTCGACCGTTTCGACGATGGCGCCGGCATCGGCCAACGCGTCGGCAGCGGCGGCCACTGCGGCAGCAATTTCGGGATGCACCCACCACTGGCCGAGGTCGATACTGAGGCCGATACGCATACCGCGCACGTTGGTGGGTGTAGGCCGCGACAGATCGAGCGGCGTGGTGACCGACAAGATGTCGGCGTCATCGGGCCCTTGGGCGACCGACAGGAACAGCCGTGCATCGTCGACCGAACGCGCCAGCGGCCCATGGTGACTGATGGTGTCGAACAAGCCGGGCAGCACGTCCATGGGGATGCGTCCGAGGCCGGGCTTCAACCCCACGATGCCAGTCCACGCGGCGGGAATGCGCACCGAACCCCCCATGTCGCTGCCCTCCGCAAGCGCCACGCAACCCGTGGCCACCGCCACCGCGCTACCGCCCGATGAACCGCCGGGCGCCAATGACGGGTTCCATGGGTTACGGGTAGGGCCGTGGAGGGGGCTGTCGGTCTGTAGCGCATGAGCGAACTCGGGCGACGTGGTGGCACCCACCACCACTGCACCGGCACGGCGCAACGCACGGGTGATGTACGCGTCGCGGTCGGCCACGGTGTGCTCATGCGTGAGCGAACCCAGCGTGAATGCACGACCGGCCACCTGTGTGGTCTCCTTCAACGCGATCGGCACGCCGTGCAGCGGCCCGAGCGGTCGATGCCGTACCACCTGGTCGGCGGCCGCGCGGGCCTCGGCTCGGGCTTCGTCGGCCCACAAGGTGGCGAAGCAGTTGAGCGCCGGTTGTACTTGGTCGATACGAGCGAGCGCGGCATCGACCAATTCCACCGGCGACACTTCACCTGCGGCGACGAGGCGAGCCTGTTCGGTAGCCGAGGAGAACAACAGATCGTGGTCGAGTGACATGCTCGGACGGTATCGCGCCACATACTGTCCTTGTGCCCTCGTTCGCGGGGCCACCGCGTGGCAGGCTGTAGGTATGGCCTGGTTGGTTTCTCACGGGAACGTGATCGCTTCGGCTGAAGTGGCTGGTAGTCGGCGCGAGCGCGGGAAGGGCTTACTCGGCAAAGACTCGTTCGAAGGCGCGTTCGTGATTCCCCAATGCAAATGGGTGCACACCGTGCGGATGCGGTTTCCGATCGACGTGGCGTACGTCGATGAGCAGAACGTGGTGGTGAAGACAGAGCGTTTGAATCGCCACCGCGTCGGCGCACCGGTACGTCACGCCACGTGGGTGGTGGAAGCCGAGGCGGGCGCCTTTGCGCGCTGGGGTCTGCGCGTGGGCGACCCGATCGAGTTGCGTCTGTGACCGTGGCCGGCAGCGCGGGCGGCGAACTGGTGCTGGTGGCCACGCCCATCGGCAACCTCGGCGATCTGTCGCCACGCGCGGTCGACGCATTGCGTACCGCCGCGCTCATCTGCTGTGAAGACACCCGTCGCACCGGTCAATTGCTCAGCCATGCCGGTATCCGTGGTGTGCCGATGGCGGTGACCAACGAACACACCGAACGGTCGCGGGTCGATGAAGTGATCGACGTGCTCAACGGTGGTCGCAACGTGGCCCTGGTGAGCGATGCCGGTACGCCCGGTATCTCCGATCCGGGCGAGCGGTTGGTGCGTGCAGTTGTAGCCGCAGGGCACCGTGTATCGGCCGTGCCTGGCCCCGCTGCGTTGGTGATGGCGGTGGTGATCAGCGGCTTCGACACCAGCCGTTTCGTCTTCGAAGGGTTCCTGCCCCGCTCGGGCGGCGAACGCACTCAACGCCTCGCCGAGGTGGCCTCCGAGCACCGCACCGTGGTGCTCTACGAAGCACCCCACCGCGTGGCCCGCACCATCGCCGACCTGCGCACCGTATGCGGCCCCGAACGACGTGTCGCGTTGGCGCGAGAACTCACCAAGATGCATGAGGAAACATGGCGCGGCACCCTTGCCGAGGCAGTCGCCCACCTCAGCGTCCACGAACCGCGAGGCGAGTTCGTGGTAGTGCTCGAAGGCGCCCCGGCCCCGCCACCGGCCGACGACGCAGCCATTCGAGCCGCACTGCTCACTGCCATGGGGGATGGCGAGTCGCGCTCCACTGCGGTGACTACCGTGATGGCGGCACTCGGCGTGCCCAAACGCCGCGTCTACGACATTGCCACCGCGCTTCCCCGATGAACCTCCGTACGCACTCCGCCATCGCTCGCCCCCGGCTGGTTCAGCCATGAGCCAAATCACCGAACACGGCGGCAATGGTTTCGCACCCAACGGCCTAGCCACCAGCGGCACCAGCGCGGCGTTCTTCGATCTCGATCGCACGCTCATCAGTGGGGCGAGCACCTTCGTGCTGGCCATGGCTGCCTGGCGCGCCGGTCTGGTGCCGCGCTCCCAGATCACCCACGACGCACTCGAAGCGGTGAAGTTCCGCTTCAGTGGTGCCAGCGACGAAACCAGTATCGGCGTGCGCGACCGCATCCTCGCCGTGGTGAAGGGCGTGCGCTACGACGACCTGGTGGGCCTCAACGCCGACACCACACCGAAGTTGCTCGACAAGGTGCGCCCCGAGGCGTTGAACCTGGTCGAGCGGCACCGCCAGGCCGGCCGGGCCACCTACATCGTGTCGGCCGCACCGGTGGAACTGGTCGACCCGCTGGCTCATGCGCTGGGCATGACCGGGGGTATCGGCACCCGCAGCGAAGTGGTCGACGGTGCCTACACCGGCAACCTCGTGGGGCCGTTCTGTTACGGCGAGGGCAAGGTGGAAGCCATCACCGAACTGGCACGCTGGGAAGGCCTCGACCTCGATCAGTGCTACGCCTACAGCGACTCGGCCAGCGACCTGCCGATGCTGCAGGCCGTGGGGCACCCGGTGGCGGTGAACCCCGACGCAAAGCTCGACCGCATCGCCCGACGCGAAGGGTGGCCCATCGTCATCTTCAGTCGCCGCACGAAAGCAGTGGTGCGCCGCACCACGCAAGCACTCGGTGGCGCAGCGCTGGCCACTGGCTCCTTCGCGGTGGGCGTGAAATACGCGCAGCGTTACCTGGGCAGCAACGCCAACTGACGGCTGAGCGCCACCAGCGTTCCTTCGCTGTCCCACAGTTCACCGTCTTCTTCGAGCATGCCGCTGTGCACAAAGCGACTACGGAACGCAGCGCGCAGCGGCCCCGGCGCGGGCCGAGCGCGAACATGCACGGTGAGTTCCACCGTGGGCACCCAGCCGGCCTCCAAGGGCAGTTGGAACACCGCCGGCGGCAGCACATCGGCAGCCAGCAACAGCGCCAACGTGTCGATGGGCCTGCCGTCGGCGAACTGGAACCAACCGGCCATTTCGGCGATACCAGTGCGTTCACCGAGTCGGAACCCGGCGTCGCGCGGATGCAGCCGCACATCCACCTGCTCCATCAACGGCACGTTCGTCTCGTCGCGCGAGGTGCGCTTCGAGCACTCGGCGAGCGGAGGCAATTCGGGCGGCGCGCCGGTGACGGCTTGGAAACCATCGGCGGGGCGGCTCGACAAGTCGCCGAAGATGGCCAACACCTGCAGTAGCACTCGGTCGCCGCTGCGCAGCGAACCGCTGACGGTGACGAACCGCTTCCCGGCCTTCACCACCTCACCGGTCACCTCCACCGGGCCGGGCGCACCCGGTGCCAGGTAGTGCGCGGTCACCGAGATGGGGTCGGGCCGACCGGCCAGTTCACGCAACGCACTCACTGCGAGCGCCAACAGATAACCGCCATTGGCGTTGCCCCCGATGTCCCAGCCGGGTTCAATGGCGCCGCTCCATCGATGGTCGTCGAGCCGAGTGACTGTCGTGGCTCGATCGAAAGTGCCTGTGCCGATGGTGGTCATCTCACCTATCCTGTCGGGCATGGACTCCGTGGTTCCAACTCGTCGAATGCGTAGCGGCAGCTCACCCAGCCGCTGATTCGCCATTCCCACGAAAGGACCCCCGTCATGAGCCGCTTCTATCTCACCACCCCCATCTACTACGTCACCGCCAAACCGCACCTCGGCCACGCGTACACCACCATCATCGCCGACGCACTCGCCCGCTGGCACCGACTGCTCGGCGACGACGTGCATTTCCTCACCGGCACCGACGAGCACGGCCAGAAGGTGCAGGACTATGCCGACGCCGCCGGCAAGAGCGCGCAGGACTTCGTCGACGACATCGCGCCGCTCTACGCCCAAGCGTGGCAACAGCTCAACATCTCGAACGACGACTTCATTCGCACCACCGAAGAGCGCCACAAGATCGGTGTGGCCGAGTTGTTGCAACGTTGCTACGACGCCGGCGACATCGAACTCGACGTGTACCGCGGCAAGTACTGCGTGGCATGCGAGGAGTACTACACCGATGAGGAACTCGACCCGGGCGACTTGTGCAAGATCCACAAGCGGCCCGTCGAGTACTACGAAGAAGAGAACTACTTCTTCCGGCTCTCACGCTTCGAAGACCGACTGCTCGAGTGGTACGCCCAGCACCCCGGCGCCATCAAGCCCGAGTTCCGCGGCAACGAGGCGCTGGGGCTCATCCGCTCGGGGTTGCGCGACTTCTCGGTGAGCCGCACCAGCCTGCAGTGGGGCATTCCCCTGCCGTGGGACCCCAAGCACGTCGCCTACGTGTGGTTCGATGCCCTCGCCAACTACATCACTGCGGTGGGCTACGGCTCCGACCAAGAGCGGTTCGAGCAGTGGTGGCCGGTCGACTACCACCTCATCGGCAAAGACATCATCAGGCACCACTGCGTGTACTGGCCGGCAATGCTGATGTCGGCAGGTCTCGAGCCGCCGAAGGGCTGGGCCGTGGGTGGCTGGCTACTCGTGGGTGGCGAGAAGATGAGCAAGACCTCGGGCAACGTGGTGAACCCGCTCGAACTCGTCGACGAGTTCGGTGTCGATGGCTTCCGCTACTACGTGCTCGCCGACACTGCGTTCGGCCAAGACGGCGACTTCACCTACGAAGGCCTCACCAGTCGGTACAACAGCGACCTGGCCAACAACTTCGGCAACCTCCTCGCCCGTGTCGCCACGGTGGTGGGCAAGAAGTGCGACGGCGTGGGGCCTGCTCCTCGCGCCGATTCACCGTTGGCGGCTGCCGCCGTCGAAGCGGTGGCCGGTGCCGTTGCCGGATGGGCCGATGTGCAGCCGAGCCGAGCCCTCGACGCCACGTGGTCGCTCATCCGCGCCACCAACGCATACCTCGAGGCCAACGAGCCGTGGAAGGCCGAGCCTGGCGCAGCGGTCGATGCCGTGATGGGCGATGCACTCGAGGCATTGCGCATCGTCACCATTCTCGCATCACCTGCGCTGCCCACCACCTGCCAAACGGTGTGGGAGCGCATCGGCATGGCGGGCGAGGTGCTCGCGCAGCGTCTGCCTGATGCTGCACAATGGGGCGGGTACCCGGGTGG
>JBAXQV010000112.1:0-10072 GCA_037131575.1 Actinomycetota bacterium | reverse complement strand
GTCGCCGGTGGTGGCACGAGCCGTCGTGGCCCGCCTCGATTTCCAAGGCATGGTGGCGCTCGACATCGAGCCGATCATGCTGGGTTCGGCCAACGATCACGGTGAAGCGATCGTCGATGCCGCGCTCGAAGTGGGTGCCCGCAATGTGTTGATCGCCAGTCGTGAAGCCGACAACGAGGTGGTGGCAGCGCGCATTGCTGCGCTGGCCACACGGGTCGAGGGCTCACCGGTGCGCCTCGTACTCGAGTTCTTGCCAGCCCTCGGAGTGCGTTCGTACGCCCAGGCCACCGCCATTGTCGACGCCATCGATCACCCCTCGGTGGGCATCTTGGTCGATGCGCTCCACCTCGCCCGCGCCAACGAAACACCCGACGTCTTGCGCGGCGCTCCTGCCGGCCGGTTGCCGTATCTGCAACTGTGCGACGCTCTGGCAAACCCGGTCGACGCAACACCGATGGGCCTCATCCGTGAGGCGTTGCACGAACGATTGCTGAACGGGGAAGGCGCCTTGCCCGTCGAGGCCTTACTCGACGCCGTGCCCGCCGTGCCCATCTCGTTCGAGGTGCGCTCGGAGTACCTGCGCACCACGTTCCCCGACCCGGTGGAACGCGCCCGCGCCGTGCTGGCATCGGTGCTGCCCTGAGCAGTGCTCGTTATCCCGGTACGACTGTTCCGTTGCCCACACGCGGCTCGCACTAACATCGGTTTCGGCTAGGCCTGAAGGAGAACAGCAATGGACATCACCGACTTCGCGATGGGCTTCTTCAGCCTCGCCGGCAAGAACGCCATCGTCACGGGCGGTAACACCGGCCTGGGGCAGGCCTTCGCGCTAGCGCTGGCCAAGGGTGGGGCCAACGTGTTCGTGCCCAGCCTGCTCGACGACGACGGCAGCACCCGGGCAATGATCGAAGCCGAAGGTGTGCGCTACGAGTTCATGCAGGCCGACATCACCGAAACCGGTGCCCCCGAGCGCATCGTCGGCGAGTGTGTGGCCCGCTTCGGTTCCATCGACATCCTCATCAACTCGGCTGGCATCTGCCCGCTCGGTGAAGTGCTCGAGTTCGGCCGCGAGAAGTGGGACCCCACGGTGGCGGTGAACCTCACGGCCGCATTCGAGATGAGCTTCGAGGCTGCCAAGTTCATGATTCCGCAGCGCAGCGGGAAGATCATCAACATCTGCTCGATGTTCAGTTTCCTCGGCGGTCGGCTGTCGTCGGCCTATGCCGCCACCAAGCACGGCATCGCCGGGTTCACCAAGGCCTATTGCGACGAGTTGGCGCAGTACAACATCCAGGTGAATGGCATCGCCCCCGGCTATTACGCCACTGCCATCACCACCAATACGCGCAGTAACCCCGACAGCAACCGCCGTGTGCTCGAACACATCCCCGCCGACCGCTGGGGTGTGCCGGCCGACCTCATGGGCACCGTGGTGTTCCTCGCCAGCCGCGCTTCCGACTACGTGAACGGCCACATCCTCGCCGTCGACGGTGGCTACCTCGTCCGCTAGGCCGAGCGACCCCGAGCCAACTCATGACCGGCCCGTATCTCATCGGCATCGACTGCGGCACGCAGAGTGCGAAGGTGGTTGTGTTCGACGCGGCCGGAAACACGGTGGCCCGCGGTCAGCAGATGCTGCGGCCCATGAGCCGGCCTCGCCATGGCGTGGCGTTGCATCCCGACGACGATCTGTTCACCGCCATCGCCTCGGCAAGCACCCAGGCCATGGAAGCGTTCCGTGGTGCCGGCCTCGAGGCAGCCGAGATCGTGGGCGTTGGCCTGTGCCCCATCCGTTGCTGCAAGGCGTTCCTGCGTGCCGACGGGTCGCTGGTGGAGCCGTTGATGAGTTGGATGGACGAGCGCGCCTACCAGCCGTACCTGCCCGACGACCCTGAGTTGGCCTATGCCACCACGTCGTCGGGCTACCTGGCCCACAAGCTCACCGGCCGCTTCGCCGATACCGCAGCGAACAACATCATCCTGCAGTGGCCCATCGACACCGACACCTGGCAATGGAGCGACGACCCTGCGCTCTACGCCGAGTTCGGTGTGCAGCGCGAGCAGCTGTTCGAGTTGCAGATGCCCGGCGATGTGATCGGCCAACTCACCGCAGAGGCAGCGGTAGAAACCGGCATTCCCGTCGGCGTGCCCGTGGTGGCCACCGCCAACGACAAGGCCGTCGAAATGCTCGGCACTGGTTCGCTCGGCGACACTACGGCGCTCATCTCGCTGGGCACCTACATCGCCGCGATGGTGCACGGTCACGAGAACCACAAGAACCCCACCGCGTTCTGGACCAACTTCGCGTGCCTGCCGCACCGCTACCTGTACGAGAGCAACGGTGTGCGGCGTGGCATGTGGACCCTCACCTGGTTCCTCGACCTGCTCGGCGACGAAATGGCCGAACGCGCGGTAGCCCTGGGCCTGAGCCGTGAGGAATACATCGAGCGCGAGGCGGCGCTCACCCCAGCCGGCAGCGATGGCCTGATGACCGTGCTCGACTGGCTGGCACCCACCGACAAGCCCTACCGCAAAGGCATGATGCTCGGCTTCGACGCCCGCCACACCCGCGGCCACATCTACCGCTCCATCCTCGAAGCCATCGCGATCACGATGAAGTTCCACGTCGACGCCATGTGCGCCGAGTTGGGCATCACCCTCGACGAGGTGGTCATCTCGGGCGGTGGCTCGAACAGCCCGTTGTTCATGAGCATTTTCGCCGACGTGTTCGGCATCACCGCCTCGCGCAACGTGCACGGCGGTGGGGCCAGCCTCGGCTCGGCCATCTGCGCTGCCGTGGCCACCGGCGTGCATCCCGATTTCGAGAGTGCCGCGGCTGCTATGACCAAAGGGCGCGAGGCATTCGCGCCCAACCGCGCCAATGGCGAGGTGTATCGCCGCATGGCCGACACCGTGTACCACGACATCCGCACCGCCACCGACGCGCTGTTCGAGCGCGCCTACCCGATCTTCCACTGACCCCCACCAGCGACACCGAAAGAGCACCCACCATGGCCCTCACCAACGAAGCCGTTGTCACCCACCTCCAGCAGATCCTCGGCGCCAGCCAGGTGAACACCGACCCAGCCGAACTGAAGCGTTCGAGCGTCGACAACTTCCGCAAACTGCAGAACATCTTCGGTGTGCACACCATGCGCCTACCGCTGGCCGTGGTGCATGTGCGCAGCACCGAAGAGGTGGCCAAGGTGTTGGCTTTTGCCGACGAGCATGGCGTGAACGTGGTGGCCCGTACCGGTGGTACCGCCACCGAAGGCGGCCTTGAAAGCGGTGCCGAGCAGTCGATCGTGGTCGACGGTGGGCAGATGAACGAGATCATCTCGGTCGATGCCTACAACATGCAAGCCACCGTGCAGTGCGGTGTGCCCCTGCAGGTGCTCGAAGACCGTGTGCGCGAACTCGGCCTCACCACCGGCCACTCGCCGCAGTCGAAGCCCATCGCCAGCATGGGCGGCCTGGTTGCCACCCGGTCGATCGGGCAGTTCTCCACCCTGTACGGCGGTATCGAAGACATGGTGGTGGGCTGCGAAGTGGTGTTCGCCGGTGGCCAGGTGAGCCGCATCAAGAACGTGCCTCGCCGCGCTGCCGGCCCCGACATTCGCCACATCGTCATCGGCAACGAAGGCGCGCTGTGCTACATCACCGAAGTGACGGTGAAACTGTTCCCGTACGAGCCCGAGAATCATCGTTTCCTCGGCTGGACGTTGAAGAACATGACCACCGGGTTCGAGGCGTTGCGCGAGGTGATGGTGGCTGGGTTCAAGCCGTCGGTGGCCCGCCTGTACGACTACGAAGACGGGCAGTTGCACTTCTCGCATTTCGCCAAGCCCGACGAGTGCATCCTGCTGTTCATGGCCGAGGGCAACGCCGGCATCACCAAGGCCACCGAGGAAGGCATCGCTGCGATCGTGGCGAAGTACACCGAGTGTGTGCCGGTCGACTCGAAGCTCATCGAAGAGTGGTTCTACGACCTGGTGTGGGGCCCCGACAAGGTGACCCGTGAAGACAACCGCATCTTCACCACGCGCAACGTGAACCGCACCACCGAGATCTCCTCCGACTGGAGCAGTATCAACAAGATCTACGAGGCCGTCATCCCGCGCATCCGCGCCGAGATCAACGGCATCACCCTGCTCGGTGGCCATTCGTCGCACAGTTACATCAACGGCACCAACATGTACTTCAACTACTTCTACGACCTCATCGATTGCGAGCCCGAGGAAGAGAACGACAAGTACTACTTCCCGATCATCCAGATCATCGTGGAAGAGACGCTGCGCTTCGGCGGGTCGATCGTGCACCACCACGGCATCGGCAAGTCGCGGTCGCGTTGGGTGCGCGAAGAGTACGGCTCGTCGTTCTTCATGCTCGAGACACTGAAGAAGGCGTTCGACCCCAACAGCATCATGAACATGGGCACGATCATTCCGAACTGAGTACCTCGACGAAGAGTTCGAGTGTTGCCACAGCGAAGGCCACCATGTTGTCGCGCCGGTCGTCGCTGCCCGTGAGGAGATGACGGGTGGCAGGAGTGGGGCCCGAGATGGCCAGCCAGCAATGGCCCGCAGGGTCGCCATAGGGGTTCGGTGGCCCAGCCGCTCCCGCTTCGCCCACACCCCAGGTGGCGTTCAACTTCAGGGCCGCCGATTCGGCGAGGTGTGCAGCGAAGGCCTCGGTGGCACCGCGCATACCCTCGGGTGCCTCCACCGCTCCCGCCATCCACGCCCGGTAGGCAGCCGCCGTATAGACCACGGCGCCGCCGCGGTAGTAGGCCGAGGCGCCACTCACCGACAGCAACGCGGCCGATACCAAACCACCGGCCGACCCTTCCGCCACCGCCACGGTGTCGCCACGCTCGCGCAGCAGCGCGGCCACTCGTTCAGCAGGGTCGATGAGCGCAGATATGAACATGCCCCCATCTTGCCCGGCGCCGCTACTGGCGGGTGAGCAACACCAGCGGGATCTCGCGGTCGGTCTTCGCCTGATAGCCGGCGTAGTTCTTGTAGGCGGTGGTGATGAGCGGCCACAGCCGGGCACGTTCTGCTTCATCGGCCACGCGTGCGGTCATGTTTGCCTTCGGCTCGCCCTTCCACACCACCTGCACGGTGGGGTTGGCCTGCAGGTTGAGGAACCATGCGGGGTGATGGTCGTCGCCACCACGTGAGGCCACGATGACAATGGCGTCGCCATCTTGTACGGGCGAGGTGAGCATGACCGTGCGTTGCTGGCCACTCTTGCGGCCCGTGGTGGTGAGTTCGAGCACCGGCATGCCACCGGCATCCCAGCCGACCTTGCCGAAGCTCACCTTCAGCAGGCTCTTGTGGACAAGGTTCATCGACTTCAACATCAGGTCACTGGGCATCCCTGCACGCTAGAGGGCAGCGAGGCGGTGGTGGTGGGCCGTTAGCCTCATGGGTGATGAGTACTGCGGCCCCTCGGTTGTTCACCTTCGACAACACCTTCGTGCGCGAACTGGTGGGCATGTACGAGCCGTGGCAGGCCGCCCCTGCCGCAGCCCCGGAACTCTTGGTGCTGAACGAGGCGCTCGCTGCGGAATTGGGGGCCGACCCAGCGCTACTGCGTACCCCCGCAGGTGTGGCCGCACTCATTGGCACGGTGCCGCCCGAGGGGGCCGAACCCGTGGCGCAGGCGTATGCCGGCCATCAGTTCGGTGGGTACTCGCCACGGCTCGGCGACGGGCGGGCGCTGCTGCTCGGCGAGGTGGTCGACCCATCGGGGGTGCGGCGCGACCTGCACCTGAAGGGTTCTGGCCGTACACCGTTCGCCCGTGGTGGCGATGGTCGCGCGGCCGTTGGGCCGATGATGCGCGAATACGTGATCAGTGAGGCGATGCACGGGCTGGGTATTCCCACCACGCGTGCGTTGGCCGTGGTGGCCACGGGCGAGCAGATCGCGCGCGACACGCTGCTGCCCGGCGCCGTGCTGGCGCGCATCGCCGCCAGTCATCTGCGGGTGGGTACGTTCCAGTACGCGGCGGGGTTACGCGATCTCGACGTGATGCGTCGCCTCGCCCACTACGCCATTGCCCGCCATCACCCGCGAGCTGGCGAGGCGGCCAACCCGTACCTGGCGCTGTTCGACGCGGTGTGCGACGTACAGGCCGCACTGGTGGCGCGGTGGATGCTGGTGGGGTTCATCCACGGCGTCATGAACACCGACAACGTCACCATCTCGGGCGAAACCATCGACTACGGCCCCTGTGCGTTCATGGATGTGTTCAACCCGGCAACCGTGTTCAGTTCCATCGATCACGACGGCCGCTACGCCTACGGCAATCAGGCGAACATCGCCTACTGGAACGTGGCCCGCTTGGCTGAGACCTTGCTGCCGCTCATCGACACCGACCCCGATGCGTCGATCGCCGCTGCCAGCGAGGTGTTGCACACGTTCCCCGCTCGATTCCAGCGGCAGTGGGCCATCGGCATGCGCGCCAAGCTCGGCCTCACCGGTACACAGCCCGACGATGACGAGCTGTTCAGCGACTGGCTGGCGCTCCTGCAGGCGCAGGGGGCCGACTACACCATGGCGTTCCGGGCGCTGTCGGGTGTGCTCCGAGGCGATGCGGAACCGGCGCGCGGGCTGTACTGGGACCGCGACGCGTTCGATACCTGGAGCGCCCGGTGGCAGGCGCGTGTGGCAATCACCGGAAGGCCCGCGGCCGATGTGGCGGCGGCCATGGATGCTGTGAACCCGGTGTACATCGCCCGGAACCATCTCGTGGAAGAGGCATTGGCTGCCGCCACGGCGGGCGATCTCGCTCCGGTGGAACGCCTGGTGGGGGTGTTGGCGCAGCCCTTCACCGAGCGGCCAGGCCTCGAGGCGTACGCCACCCCGGCCCCGGCGGGCTTCGGCCCCTACCGCACCTTCTGCGGCACCTGACCCCGGCCCCCATCCGAGTCGCAGGGGTTCATCCGAGTCAGCGACGCTCATCCGAGTCGCAGCCGCTACTCCGAGTACTTCGGCGCCCCCAGGGTGCACGGAACGACTCGGATGAAGTGTTCGAGTCAGCTCACCGACACCAGCATGGCTGCGCCGGCGGTGACGTTGTCGGCCGGGTCGATGAGGATCATCCGGCCACCTTCCGGGTGCTCGTCGTACGCGTCGGCGATGATCTGTTCGCCGAGGCGCAGGCGAACACGGCCGATGTCGTTCAGCGCGAGTTCGGTGGCGGGCAGGTGAGCGAGCGAGGCCAGGTCGTAGCGGAACGACACTTCAGTCACTTCGGCGTGACCGGTGCGCGTGCCGTGCTTGAACCACCACCGACTGCCCACCCCGAGTGGCCGGTCGATCATCCAGCACAGGTCGACCTGCACTTCATCGCCCACCTGCGGCGATGCCGAACCTGGGCGGCCAACCACGATCACATCGCCCCGCGGAGCATCTACGTCGTCGGCCAACTCCACCACCACGGCGTGGCCCGGTGCGGCGTCGGATACGGGTTTGCCCCATCGGTACAGGCCGGCGATGGTGCTGGTGCGGCCACTCGGGAGCACCATGACGTTGTCGCCCACGGCCAGCGAGCCACCGGTGACGGTGCCGGCCTGCCCACGGAAGTCGGCGTGTGCACCACCCTGCGGGCGGATGACCCGCTGCACGTGGAGGCGACCTCCCACCTCACTGCGAGCGTGGAGTTCGAACCTCTCGAGGAAGTCGAGCAGTGTGGGGCCGTCGTACCACGGCGTGTTGGCGGAACGGTCGACCACGTTGTCGCCCAGGAGCGCCGACATGGGAATGGCCGACACCGGCGTGGGGTGGGGGAGCGTGCCGACGAAACCGGCCACCTCGGCTGCGATCGACGAGAACACACCAGAGTTCCAGCCGATGAGGTCCATCTTGTTCACCGCCACCACGATGGCCCGCGCCCCGAGCAGCGTGGCGATGAGTGCATGGCGGCGGGTCTGGTCGACCACACCGTGGCGCGCATCGACCAGCACGATGGCAATGTCGGAGGTGGACGCGCCGGTGACCATGTTGCGCGTGTACTGCGCATGGCCCGGGGTGTCGGCCACGATGAAGCTGCGCCGCGGTGTGGCGAAGTAGCGATGCGCCACGTCGATGGTGATGCCCTGTTCGCGCTCGGCACGCAGCCCGTCGGTGAGCAGGGCGAGGTTGGTCTCACCGTCGCCATATCGCCGGCTCGCCTTCACCACGGCTTTCAACTGGTCTTCGAACACGGTCTTGGTGTCGTGCAGCAGGCGGCCGATGAGGGTGCTCTTCCCATCGTCGACCGAACCAGCGGTTGCGATTCGTAGGGTCGACGCGGTTGCGTGAGGTTCGGAGGTCATCAGAAGTAGCCCTCGCGTTTGCGGTCTTCCATCGCCGATTCGCTGAACGTGTCGTCGGCCCGGGTGGCGCCGCGCTCGGTGATGCGCGCCGCCGCCACTTCGGCGATGACTGCATGCACGTCGGCAGCGTCCGACTCGACGGCGCCGGTGCAACTCGCGTCGCCCACGGTGCGATACCGCACTTGGGCCGAGAATGCCTGCTCGCCCGGTTCGAGCACCACCGGGCCACCTACGGCGAGCAACATGCCATCGCGCTCGACGACCTCGCGCTGGTGGGTGAAGTAGATGCTCGGCAGCGGTACGTCGTGGCGGGCGATGTATTGCCAGATGTCGAGTTCGGTCCAGTTCGACAGCGGGAAGGCGCGCAGGTGCTCGCCTTTGCGGATGCGCGGGTTCAACAGGGCCCACGGTTCGGGGCGCTGCTGGCGAGGGTCCCATCGACCCTGGCGATCGCGGAAGCTGAGGATGCGCTCCTTCGCGCGAGCCTTGTCTTCATCGCGGCGCCCGCCTCCGAACGCAGCGTCGAAGCCATGCTCGGCGATGGCGTCGAGCAGCGTCACCGACTGCAGCCGGTTGCGGCTCGCACGCGGGCCGAGATCTTCCACCACGCGTCCCTTGTCGATGCTCTCCTGCACCGATGCCACCTCGAGCCGAACACCCCACCGGGCCACCAGTTCATCGCGGTACTCGTAGACCTCGGGGAAATTGTGGCCGGTGTCGACATGTAGCACCGGAAAGGGGAGGCGTGCCGGAGCGAAGGCGAGCACCGCGAGGTGGAGGAGCACAGCGCTGTCTTTGCCGCCGCTGAAGAGCAGCACCGGGTTCTCGCATTCGGTGGCCACCTCGCGGATGATGGTGATGGCTTCGTCGGTGAGCGAGTCGAGGTGGTCGTTGGCAAAGCAATTGTCACCCAGCGGAGCATCGGCGGCGAGTGGCGACCCGATGGTGCTCATGTGTGCAGCCCGCATTCGGTCTTGGCACTACCGCTCCAGCGGCCGGCGCGCTTGTCTTCGCCTGGGGCCACGGGCCGGGTGCACGGCCAACACCCGATGCTCGGGTAGCCGCGCTCGCTGAGCGGGTTGGCGGGCAGCTCGTACAGGCTGCGGTACAGCTCGAGATCGTCGTCGCTCATCGCGGCGAGCGGGTTCACCTTCACCAGACCACGACCCACGTCGTAGACGGCGATTGGCGCATTGGCGCGGGTGGGGCCGTCGACACGGCGGATACCGGTGATCCACGCCTGCCGGCCATCGAGGGCACGCTGCAGCGGTTCCACCTTGCGAACCTGGCAGCAGGCCTCGGTGTTCGTTTGCCACAGGTTGTCGGGTTGCACCTCGGGCAGCGGGTGGATGACCCGCAGGTTGAGGTCGAGCCGCTTGGTGAGTTCGTCGGCGAGCCATTTCGTCTCGGCGAACAGGTACTGGGTGTCGAGCAGGGTGATCTCGATACCGGGGGCCGCAGTGGCGGCCACATGCACCAACACGGCGTCTTCGAAGCTGGCGGTCACCACCAATTGGTCGACGCCGAACTGCTCGGCAGCCCAGCGCACCACATCGCCGGGGTGAGCGGTTTCGAGACTCGAGGGAATCGTGATCGACGTCATTGGCAGGCTTTCGAGGAGGGGAGAACCCCATCCTACTCAAAAGGTGACAAATCTGATCAAGATTGAGGAGAACTGCCCGCACGACCCCTCACCCGAGTCGTTTCGTGCACCCTGGGTGCACCGAAGTACTCGCATACCCGGTGGC
>JBAXQV010000111.1:0-10164 GCA_037131575.1 Actinomycetota bacterium | reverse complement strand
GGGTCAGGCGTCGAGGCGTTGGATGCGGCGGGCGTGGCGAGTGTGATCGGCGAGCACCGCGCCCAACTGGGGGTGAGTGAGGCGGCCCTGCTCGACCACCGGCTTGCCGTGCACCACCGTGTACCAGGCGCTGGTGGGGCCACACCGCAACCAGGCTTCCACCGGGTCGGCCACGGCACCCGAGAACACCGGGCCATCAAGTCGCCACACGGCAACATCGCCCACCGCACCAGGGGCGAGCACACCGATCTCACCCTCGCGGCCCAAACAGCCGGCACCGCCCACCGTGGCGCATTCGAGCGACATGCGCGCCGTACCGGCGTGAGCGCCGCTGCGCAGCTTGGCCAACAGCATCGCCTGGCGAGCCTCGAGCCACAGCGACGCCGAATCGGCCGACGACGACCCGTCGACGCCCAGGCCCACCTTCACCCCTGCCGCGCGCAGGTCGACCACCGGCGCCAACCCCGACGCCAAGATGAGGTTGCTGCTGGGGCAGTGCGCCACGCCGATGCCGGCCGCACCGAGCCGCCGCACTTCATCGGGGTTGGGCATCACACAGTGCGCCACCCAGGTGCGGTCGCTGCACCAACCGGTTCGTTCGAGGTACTCCATCGGCCGGCACCCGAACGTGGCGATGGAGAAATCGTCGTCCTCAGCGTTCTCGGCGAAGTGCGTGTGCAGGCGCACATCGAGCCGCTCGGCCAACTCGGCCGAGCGCACCATCAACTCCTCGGTCACGCTGAACGGGCTGCACGGCGCCAGCGCGATACGCACCATGGCACCGTGCGAGCGATCGTGGTGGCGGGCCACGGCAGCCTCGCTGGCGGCAAGGATCTCGTCGTCGTCTTGCACCACATCGTCGGGGGGCAGGCCGCCATCTTTCTGCGACAGACTCATCGACCCGCGGGTGGGATGGAAGCGCATACCCAGGTCGCGAGCCGCCGCGATTTCGGCGCTCAACAGATCGCCCCCATGGCGAGGATGCAGATACAGGTGATCGGTGGAGGTGGTGCACCCGCTGAGCGCCAACTCGGCGAGACCCACGAACGCCGATGCATACACCGCCTCTTCATCGATGGCCGCCCACAGCGGGTACAGGCTCTGCAGCCAGCCGAACAGCGGCTTGTCGGTCATCGGCGGATAGGCGCGGGTGAGGTTCTGGTAGATGTGGTGGTGCGTGTTCACCAGGCCCGGCGTGACCAGGCAGTCGGTGGCGTCGATGACCTGCGTGGCCGCCGGCTCGGGGTCGGTGGATGCACCCACGGCCTCGACGAACCCACCGGTGATGGCCACCCAACCACCTGCCAGCTCACGGCGATCGGCATCCATGGTGGCCAGCAGGCGAGCATTGCGGATGAGCAGATCGGCCATGGTGGGCTCCGTTCAGGCGAGTGAGTCGATGATGAGGGCGATGTCGGCAACAGTGGTGCGCGGGTTCACGATGCAGTACCGCAAGATGGTGCTTCCCTGCCAACTACTGGGCACCACGAACGCAACCTGCTCGTCGAGCATGCGATCGCTCCACGCCTGATACTGCTCGGGTGTCCAGCCCACCCGGCGGAACATCACCACGCTCAGTTCGGGCTCCATGATCAGCTCGAGGTGCGGCGCGGCAGCCACCAGCGCAGCACTTTCGCGCGCCACGTCGAGCGTGCGTTCCACCGCCTCGCGATACGCGTCGGTGCCGTATGTGGCCAGGCTGAACCAGAATGGCAAGCCACGGGCGCGGCGCGACAGGTGATGCGCGAAGTCGCTGGGGTTCCACTCACCTGCGTCGTCGCTGTGCAGCACGTCGAGGTATTCGGCGTGCTGCGTGTGCGCGCGGCGCGCTTCGAGCGGTTCGCGATATACAAGCGCGCAGCAGTCGAACGGGGCGAACAACCACTTGTGCGGGTCGACGATGAAGCTGTCGGCCTGCTCGATGCCGCGGTAACGCGGCCGCACGCTCGGCGCCGCCAACCCCGCGCCACCGTATGCCCCATCGACGTGGAACCAGGCGCCCAACTCGGCAGCCACTGCGGCCACACCGTCGAGCTCGTCGATGACCCCGGCGTTGGTGGTACCACAGGTGGCCACGATGGCGAACAACCGCTCGCGGTCGGCGAGTTCGAGCGCGTCGACGGTGGCCCGTAACGCAGCAGTGGTGAGGCGGCCCTGTTCATCAGCAGGCACCATGACCACATCGGCATCCATGGCCCGCGCCGCGGCAGCCACCGACGAGTGCGCGCCCGCGGAGGCGAGCATGAGCCCTCGCGTACGGTCGAAACGACCGTCGGCCCTGTGCCGCCACCGCCACCGTGCGGCGATGAGCGCCGACAGGTTGCCCGCCGTACCGCCACTCACGAACACTCCGCCCGCACCGGCAGGAAGCCCGGCGAGGTCGGCCAACCAGCGCAGCGCCTCGTTCTCAGCGAACACCGCGCCGGCGCCTTCCATCCACGACCCGGCGTAGATGCTCGACGCGCCCACCACGAGGTCGAACAGGATCGATGCCTCGGTGGGGGCGGCGGGCACGAAGCTCAAGAACCGTGGGTTGTCGACACTGATGCACGCTGGCGCCAAGACATCGGCGAACACCCGCAGCGCCTCGAGGCCACCGAGTCCGACGGGGGTGACCGTATGGCCTGCCATGGCCCGCAGTTCAGCAGCAGTGCGGTCGTGGTCGAGCGGTGGCGGGTCGAGCCGCATGCGGTCGACGGCATAGCGCAGCACCGCCTGGGTGAGCACCTCGAGCGAGGTGTCGTGCTGATGCATCGAGCCCGCGCGGTCGACCATGCCGGGCCGCCGACGTCAGACGTTCAGATCGAGCAGTTCACTGCCCTCGGCGCGCACCTCGGCGTCGTGATTGAGGGCGATACCCAGTACCGCGGCAACCATGACCGAACCCAGGCAGGCGACAACCGGGAAGATGAGCAATGCAACGACGATGGCGATGGCACCTGGCACGACGGTGATGCTACCGCGCCAAGTGCGACAACGGAAAGACCGTCAGCTCTGCGGCTTGTAGGCCCAGGCTTCGATTTCCACTGCGCCACCGAACGGCAGGGCTGCCACGCCGATGGTGCTGCGCGCCGGGCGAGCATCGACGAACCCGGCCACATACGCCTCATTGAACGTGGCGAAGGTATCCATGTCGGTGAGGAAGCACAGGGTCTTGGCGATGTCGGCCAGGGTGGCGCCCACCGTGGCGAGTTGAGCCTTGAGGTTCTCGACCGCCTGAGTGGTTTGGCCGGCCACGCCGCCGGGCACCAGCGCGCCATCTTTGATACCGAGTTGGCCACTGACGATGATCCAATCGCCAGCGCGCACGACGGGGGTGTACGGACCGAGGGGTTTGCTCATATGCTCATCGTAGGCTGAACCCATGTTGCCGCCGAACCAGGCCATCAGTCGTCGCCAACTCTTCGTCGGTGCCGCAGGCCTTGCCGGGGCTGCCGGGGCCGGCCTGGCGCTGGCCGCGTGCGGCGATTCCACCACCTCGTTCACCGTGGTGCAGCGCTACCCCAGCACCGCCATCGCCACCGGCGACGTACGCCTGCCGATCTCGCTGGCCGACCGCACCGGCACGCTCACCACCACCGGGCCGGGCACCATCACCGGCCGGGTGAACGTCGAAGGTGGCGCACAGGTCGACACGTTCCGAGCCATCCGCCGCGGTGCCGGCCTCGACGTTCCGTACTGGAGCATCGAGGCCACCATCGCCAAGCCCGGGCTCTACGAGTTCGTCATCAACGGATTCACCGGCGAGGCCACGCCGTTCCAGGTGTTCGACCCGGCAACCATCAAGGTGGCCTCAGCGGGCACTGCGCTGCAACCGTTCGACACGCCCACCATGGCCGAACCGCGCGGGGTCGACCCCGTGTGCACCCGCCTCGCCGGGCCATGCCCGTTCCACGCCGTCAGCCTCACCGACGCGTTGAAGAGCGGCAAACCGGTGGTGTACCTCGTGGGCACACCGGCGCACTGCCAAACCGCCACATGCGGGCCGAGTCTCGACGTGCTCATCGATGTGGCCAAGAACTACACCGACCGTGCCGTGTTCGTGCACGCCGAGGTGTACGCCGACCAGGCCGGCACGAAGGTGGCGCCGGCATTCGAAGCAGCCGGAATCGACTACGAACCGGTGCTGTGGATCACCAACGCCAGCGGCATCGTGCAACGCCGCGTCGACGTGGTGTGGGACCACGATGAACTGACCGCGCTGATGCAGGCCGCATTGGCCTGACGCGCCGGGTAGCGGGGTTCAGCTGAAGCTGGAACCGCAGCCGCAGGTGCGGGTTGCGTTGGGGTTGGTGATGGAGAAGCCAGCCTGGTTGAGGCCGTCTTTGTAGTCGAGCGTGGCGCCCTCGAGCAGTTGCTTCGAGGCCTGATCGACCACCACGAACACCGGCTTCTCGGCCGGGCCGAACGAGGCCTTCTCGTCGTCGGCGGCGATATCGCCGTCGAAGAACATTTCGTAGGAGAACCCGCTACAGCCGCCGGGGCGCACAGCAACGCGCAGCGCCAGGTCGGTGGCACCTTCGGCCTCGAGCAGTTCGGCAACCTTCACAGCAGCGGTGTCGGTGAGCGTGATCACGGGATGTCCTCCTGGGGTGATGGCGGGACGTGACGTCGTCGACGCATTGTAACCCCACACGACCGTACAATCATTCCCGTGGCTACATCGCCGGTTGCACTCCCCACTGAAGCCGAGGTGCTGGGCCTGCTCGCGTCGGTCATCGACCCCGAGTTGGGCGCCGACATCGTGACGCTCGGCATGGTGCCCGGCGTGACCGTGCAGCCCAATGGCTTGGTGCTCGTGCAGGTGAAACTCACCATTGGCGGCTGCCCGCTGCGTGCGCAGATCAAGAAAGACATCGAAACCCGCGTCGCACTGCACCCCGGTGTGCGCGACGTGCGTATCGACTGGGGCGAGATGACCAGCGACGAACGCAGCGAGGTGATGACCAAGGCGCGCTGGAACGCCCGCGAGAATGCAGCCGCCACCGAAGTGCCGCTCAGCTGCAAGATTCTCGCCGTGGCCAGCGGCAAGGGTGGCGTGGGCAAGAGTTCGGTCACCGTGAACCTCGCCGCGGCCGTGGCTGCGCAGGGCTTCACCGTGGGCGTGCTCGATGCCGACATCTGGGGTTTCTCGGTGCCGCGCCTGCTCGGTATCGACGAGCCGCTCGAAGCGCACCGTGTGGAAGGCGCCGACAAGCCGAAGATCATCCCCAACGAACGCAAGGTGGGCCGCGGCCTGTTGAAGGTGGTGTCCACCGGGTTCATGGTGGAGGAAGACACCGCACTCATGTGGCGTGGGCTGATGCTCACCAAGGCCGTTGAGCAGTTCCTGCGCGATGTGCACTGGGGCGAACTCGACTACCTGTTCATCGACATGCCGCCCGGCACCGGCGATGTGCAGATGGGCCTGGCACGCATGCTGCCGCGCACCGACCTGCTCATCGTCACCACCCCGGCACTGGCGGCCCAGAAGGTGGCGGCACGTGCGGCCGACATGGCCCGGCGCAGCTTTCTACGGGTGTGCGGTGTCATCGAGAACATGAGCGCATTCACCTGTGCCCACGGCGAGCAGTACGCGCTGTTCGGCGAAGGTGGCGGGCAGGCGTTGGCCGACGAAATCGGCGTGTCGCTGCTCGGCAAAATTCCGCTCGAGCCCTCCGTTGCCGCGGGTGGCGATGCCGGCGAACCGGTGGCGTTGTTGGGCACCGGGCCCGCGGCCGACGAGTTCCGGCGCATTGCGCGCAGCATCATCGACGAGGTTGCACCGCCCGCCAACATGGCTGGCTGTTCGGCGCGCATGCTGGGCATGGTGGCCGCAGCGTTCGACGCGCTCGACGCTCAGAGTTCGTCGTAACCCGGCTCACCGGGTAGCACCACGCCTGCGATGGCGCCGTCGACAAAACGGATCTTCGGCAGGATGCACTCGGGCGGCGGCAGGGTGGCGGCCACCTCCATGGCATGGGCCACGTTCTCGAACTCGGCCAGGAAGCGCAGGTTCTTGATGGTGGGCGGCATCATCGTGAGCTCACCGGCCGCTTGCCGCGCCAAGGCCTCACCGGGCCTGATCCACAGACTCGCGATGGTTTCGTTGTCGTCGTGCGTCGAGCTCTGGCCGGCCGGCGCAGGGGCGAGGTAGAAGCGGGTGTCGAACCGACGCGATTCGCCCACCGGGGTGATCCAGTGGCTCACCCAGGCGAGCTGTTCGGTGGCAGGCACCAGGCTGTGCTCGTTACACAACGCCACCAGGTCGAGCGACCCGTCGTACACGCCGTTACGTGCCGCCAGCACCGGGTGGCCGTCGACAACCGTGTCGCCCGTGGTGGAGTGATGGGCCAACAACACGCCGGCCTCTTCGAAGCATTCACGAATGGCGGCCAACCGGTGCGCGGCTTCCACGTCGGCACCGTCATTGGTTTCAACGCGACCGCCGGGGAACACGTACATGCCGCTGCCGAACACGGCGGCAAGTGTGCGCCGCAACATGAACACCTCGACCCCGGCTTCACCGTCGATGTCGCGCACCAGCATCACGGTGGCTGCGGGGCGGATCGGCACCTGTGCCGGGTCGAAGGATCGTTGTTCGCTCATTGCCGCCTAGTCTTGCAGGGATGCTCGTATGGATGGACTTGGAGATGACCGGCCTCGAACCGGCCAAGCATGTGATCGTGGAAATTGCCACCATCGTCACCGACGACCAGTTGAACATCGTGGCCGAGGGCCCCGACCTCGTGGTGCATCAGTCCGATGAACTGCTGGCGTTCATGGACCCGGTGGTGGTGGAGATGCACACCAAGAGCGGCCTGCTCGATGCCATCCGCGCCTCCACCATCACGCTCGCCGATGCCGGGGCTGCCACGCTCGAGTTCATCAAGCAGCATGTGCCTGAAGCCCGCAAGGTGCCGCTGTGTGGCAACTCGATCGGTATGGACCGCCGCTTCCTCGACGCCTACCTGCCCGAAATCGAGAACTGGTTGCACTACCGCAGCGTCGACGTGAGCTCAGTGAAAGAACTGGCTCGCCGCTGGTACCCCGGCGTGGTGAACGGCCGCGGCTTCAAGGTGGGCACGCACCGCGCGCTCGACGACATCCGTGAGAGCATCGAAGAGTTGAAGTACTACCGCGACAAGGTTTTCCTGCCGGTGGCCGCTGCCCCGGGCAGCGATGTCGATGCCCCTGGCGAGGGCATCGTCGCACCCTGACGAATCAGTTCGCGTAATTCGGTTGACGAATGCGATGTGGCGTGATTGCCTGGTGTCGTCACGTCGCCCGATGTGGCCACCTTTCAGGAGCCCGAGTTCCATGATTCGCAGCACTCACGCAATCCAGCAGGCCATGTCGGCCGCTGATGCGCGCCCGTGCGCCGCCAGCGAACTCGGTCATGGCTATCCGTCGAATGCCCGCCTGAACGCACGCTCGGCAGCATTCGTGGCCTCCAAGTGGTTCACCACTGGTGGCGCCATGAAGCGCCCGGCCCGACACCTCGCAAGCCGCTCCACGTAACACACGTCGAAGCAGCACAGAGGCCGTCGGGATCAAGATCCCGGCGGCCTTTTCTGCTTTTCACCCGTCCCCTCTCGCCAACTCACCCGAACCCAGCACATCAGGACCAGCACCATGAACACCACGATCATCATCTCCAGCGCCAGCGCAGTAGACACGGTCGAGTCGCGGGCCGCCGACGCGCTCATCGGCCCCGCCGCCAGGGTCGCCCCGGCTCGTTGCGCCGATGGGCACGGCACGCTCACCCCGCTGTTCTTCTCCGACGATGTGGTCGATATCGCCCGCGCCAAGGCGATCTGCGCGAAGTGCAAGCGGGCCAGCACGTGCCTCGACGAAGCGCTCGACCGCGCCGAGCCGTGGGGTGTGTGGGGTGGGCAACTCATCGAGAACGGCCGCATCGTCGCTGTGAAGCGCCCTCGGGGTCGCCCACCGAAGCACCCTCGCCCGGTGCTCGTGGTCGACGAGGTTCTGCTGCCACCGCGCCGCACCACCCACATGGTGGCCTGATCCGGTTGGGGGCGACGCTCCGGCGAACCCCCGGCTGTTCACCCGGCCTCCTGTCACTCACCCCCCGGAGTGACAGGAGGCGACGGGTATCGTGAAGTCATGGCCGGTAACCGTCGATTGCTCCTCGGCTCGCTGGCCGGCGCGGTCGTGGTGAGCCTGGTGGGCGGCTACCTGGTGTACGCCCTCTCCAGCTCGAACCCCACCGACGAAACCGTGGTGCTGAGCAAACCCGGTGTGTCGCAGATTCCCTCAGTGGCCACCAACGCACCGGTGGCCGGCACGAAGCTCCCTACGGTGACGCTCACCACCAATGACGGCGCGAGCATCAGCACCAGTGAACTGCTCGGCCAACCGCTCATCATCAATGTGTGGAACTCCACCTGCGGGCCGTGCAAACAAGAGCTCCCGGCCTTCGCCACAGTGCAGGCCGACCTCGGCGACTCGATCCGCTTCGTGGGCGTGAACACGCTCGACACACCTGAGGTGAACGCGTCATTCGCTCGCGACCGTGGGGTGAAATACGAACTACTGCGCGATGTCGACGGAGCGTTCACGTCGGCCGTGGGCATCACCAACCAACCCGTCACGCTGTTCGTTGCCGCCGATGGCACCATCGTGAAGCAAACCGGCGTGCTCGACGAAGCCGCCCTGCGCGCCGCCGCGCAGAGCCTGCTCACGTGAACCTGTCGCTCAGTTTCATCACCGGCATGCTCGCCGCGGTGAACCCGTGCGGTTTCGTGCTGTTGCCCACCTACCTGCTGTCGTTCCTCGGCCTGTCGAGCACCGATGCCGGCCACCGGCGTGCCCCCGTGAGCCGCGCCCTGGTGGTGAGTGCCGCCGTGTCGGCCGGGTTCCTCAGCGTGTTCCTGGTGGTGGGCACCATTACGCGGTTCGGCACCAACTGGCTCACCGAGAACGCCAAGTACGCAACGGCGTTCATCGGCGGCGCGTTGGTGGTGCTGGGTGTGGCCATGTTGTTCGGCTACCGCTTGCCCATCACCACACCCAAGCTCGACGCCGGTGGGCGCGACCGAACCGTGCGGTCGATGTTCGTGTACGGCATCGCCTACGCCGTGGCGTCCATCGGGTGCACCATCGGGCTGTTCATCGCCACGCTCTTCGGCACTGCCCGGCGTTCCGGATACCTCGCCGGTGTCGCCAACGTGCTCGCCTACGGTGCCGGTATGGCACTGCTGGTCACGGCACTCACGGTCACGCTCGCATTCGCGAATGTGGGCCTGCTGCGCGTGCTGCGCCGCGGCATGCAGTACGTGGAAACCGTTGCCGGTGCGTTCGTGCTGCTGTCGGGCCTGTACCTGCTGTGGTACTTCTGGAACGTCGACGTGCGCGATCGCACCGACCCCATCACCGATGCGGTGCAGCATTACCAGACACGTGTGCAGAACTTTCTCGACGACAACTGGCAGATCGTCACCGTGGTCATCGTGGCCATCGTGACCGTCGCCGTGGGCGTGTCGTTGGCCCGCAAGCGCAACGACACATCACTCGAACCTGCGAGCGATCAGTGAGCGAGCAGTTCGCCGAGTTGCTGGCCACCCCGGGTGTCGACGAGGTGTGCGAAATTCGCGGCACCTTCGGGTTCATGGCCTACCACGGTGGGGCGCTCGAAGAGATGACCGACATCATCGCCCGCGCTGCCGCCGAGCGCACCGGTTCCAGTTACTACGGAGTGCATCAGCCGAAGGGGCTCGAGCTGCACATTCCGTCCACCCGCTTCGACCCGGCCTATTCGCCCGCGCTGAAGCAGTTCATCGACCATGTGCACACCGTGGTCACCGTGCATGGGTTCGGGCGGCGGGGCTACTTCACCACCCTGCTTCTGGGCGGCCAGAACCGCGCGCTGGCCCACCACATCGGCACCTCATTGCGCGCCCATCTTCCCGCCTACGAAATCGCCACCGACCTCGAACGCATCCCCACCGAACTGCAGGGCATGCACCCGCGCAACCCGGTGAACCTGCCCCCCAACCGCGGCGTACAGATCGAACTGCCCCCACGCGTGCGCGGCACCACACCCCTGTTCTGGGACTGGGAGGGCCCCGGTGTGCCCCCGCACACCCAGTCGCTGGTCGATGCCCTGGTGCACGCCGTGAGCACCTGGCCCCACCCCACACGCGCCTGACTCGGATGTCAGGG
>JBAXQV010000110.1:0-10295 GCA_037131575.1 Actinomycetota bacterium | reverse complement strand
TCATCCCCACCACCGTGTGCGAGGCGTGCAGCGATATCAGGCCGCGTTTGGCAGCCGCCAAGGTGGCCAACCAGGCATCGCCCGCCTCCGTCTGAAACAACCGAGTCTCGCTTGCCGGGCTTGAATCAACTGGCCGGTTCGGTGCCACCGCGTTGGCGTGGCGGCCAGGCTTCGAAGCGTGGCAGTAACGCGTCGGCCGAACGCTCGCGCGCCGCTCCGGCCCACACCCCTGCGCCGTAGGCAAGGTCGTCGACCGTGGTGAGCAGCGCGTACGTGGGCGCCGCCAGCGGCACATCGGCTCGGTGCTCGCGCCGCCAGCCGTCGACGATGTGGAACACCCATGCCGCCAGCACCACTCGGCGCGCCCGACGCGACACCACCGCCGCGGCAGCGCTGAGCGGCCACCAGGCGCGCAGCATCGTGCCGGCCACCAATCGACCGGCGAAGAGGTGGCCGAGCCCTGCCAACCGCATCGTTTCCCGGGCGGGGAGTTGGCGGAGTTTGCGCACCAGCGCACCCGTGGTGGCAGCCCCCACAACCGCCCCCACCAACGGCGCGCCAGCCACTACCGAGCCCCATACCGCGGCGCTCCAGCCGCTCATCCGCAGTGGCGCCAACGCGCCCCGATGCCGGGCCGCCAATGGCGCGGCCGAGGTGCCGTAGCGGTAGCGCTGCAACGCCCAGTCGCGTCCAGTGGCGCGGGTTTGGTGCCGGGCTTCCACGCGGGGCTCGTAGCGGCACCGCCAGTCGGCCTCGACGAGACGCCACACCAGGTCGACGTCTTCACCGAACCGGAGGCGGGCATCGAAACCGCCGATCGAGCGCAGCGCCTCTACCCGACACACCACCACGGCCGCGGGCACGTAGCTCACCCGAGTGGTGGGCGCGATGCGGGCGGGTTCGCGGCCGAGATCGAGGGGTGAATGCACCTGCTCGAACCGAGCCAGCGTGCCGGGTTGGGTCGGGTCGGCCACGATGCGCGGCGCCACCAGAGCCACCCGTGGGTCGGTGAAGTGGGCGAGCAAACTGCTCAGCTCCTGTTCATCGATGAGCACATCGCTGTCGACGAACGCCACGAACGGTGTGGTCACCTGCACCAGACCCGCATTGCGCGCGGCCCCCGGCCCACCGTTCACATCGAGGCGGAGCACATCGACATTGGCGCCGGTCACCTTCAGCGGCTGGGGGCTGGCATCGTCGACCACGATCGTGCGCAGGGTGGTGGCGACAAACTGCGGGGCATTGCCGTAGGCCGGGGTGACCACCGTGAGTTGGGTGGCAATGTTGTCGGACGCGTCGCCGGGCAGGTGGGCAGGACCTTCGAGTTCGGGCAGTGGGTGCAGCACACCTGCATCGACGAGCCGTTCAGTGAGCGGCGCATGGTTGGCGGGCAGTGAGCTGCCACGTTCGATGGCTTCGAGCACCTTCACACCCGCAGCGCCCAACGTGAACAGCCGCAACGGTGAGCCACCCACCACTGTCGCACCCGAGCTGGGGCGGCGATAGCTCGAATCGAGTGCGAAACGCGTGCCGACCACGCGCTCAGTCCCACCACTCATCGACTGCGGCCACGAGGTCGATGGTGAGGCGGGTGAGCACGGAACGCCCATGGGTGGCCGTTGCCCCATCGGGGTCGCCGAGCACGCCGTTGGGGCTCACGGCACGCACCCCGCCGGCGCGCAGGTCGTGCATCAGTTCGCTCACCGGTTCGGTACGGCCCACCTCGGCTTGGTCGCGGCGCACGAGATCGGGGGCGAGTGCCAACATCAGCGACGTCTCGGTGTGCCCGGCATGCGCATCGCCGCCTGCGACGCGCGGCCACCACGACAGCACTCGCCGCTCCTCGGCGGTGAGCACGGCCACAGCCCTGCGCACTGGCTCAGCGTTCCCTCCGTGCCCGTTCACCAGCACCACGCCCGAACTCCAATCGGCCGAACGCACCAATTCGATGATGAGCCGCTCGACCACGTCGTTGCCGAGCGACAAGGTGCCCGGAAATCCGGCGTGCTCGCCGCTGGCCGAGACGGTGATCGCCGGCGCCACCACCACATCGCCGGGCTCGAAGGCCTGCACCAACGCTTCGGCGAGCGCGGTGGCGATACGGGTATCGGTGTCGAGCGGGAGATGCGGGCCGTGTTGTTCGCACGAACCGACCGGCACAGCGAGCAGTGGCCGCCGACCGCCGTAGTACAACTCAGGCCACGTGAGCTCACCGAGGCGGGTGTGCGGTGTGGTGCTCATCCGGGCATCAACCCGCGCTTCACTGCAGCGGTGGCGGCGGTGAACACGTGCTCCCACACGATGGTGGGCGGCCCGGCGTGGTTCATCTCGAGGCTCATCACCCCATGTGACACCGACCAGATGGTGGCCGCAGTGAGCAGTGGGTCGGCGGGGGCGAACATGCCCGCAGCCATGCAGGCGCTCACTCGCGCAGCAAGCAAATCGAGTGTGCCGCCGGCGATGAGCACTGCCGCCGGCGATGGTGTGAAGTCGGGCACGGCGCGCAGGAACATCACCGAGTACAGCGTCGGGTTGTCGAGGGCGAAGCGACGATACGCAACGCCGCACTCGGCGAGATCGGCGAGTGGATCGGCGGTTACCGACACCTCGCTCATGGCCGCAGTGAGCCGTTCGAATCCTTGGATGTAGAGGTGCTCGACCAGGCCGTCTTTGTTGCCGAACCGCGAGTACACGTTGATGGTGCTCATCCCTGCATCGGCAGCGATACGGCGCACGGTGAGGGCCGACGGACCTTCGGCTGCGAGCACATCGCTCGCCGCTCGCAGCAAGGTCTCACCTACATCGTCGACTTCGGGCACGTCGGCCACGATACTGGCGAAGGGTCAGGCCAGGTAGCCCCACTCGCGCAACGCGGCCACGATGCGCGCCGCGCCGGCTTCGGGGGAGGCCTCCACCACTTCGCCACGGCTCGGTGCGCCGGTGGCATCGGTGAGTGTTCGCAACCGGCTCAACGGGTCGTCGCCCGCCGGGGCTGGCATCTGCCGGGCGCGAGGCCGGAACGGCGCCGCCTGCGACGGTGTGGCCTGGTGCGCCGCGGTTCCGGCAACCACCTCGATGCCGACACGCTGCGCAGCCAACGAATCCTTCAGGCCAGCGCGACGTAACGACGCCACCGAGCCCTCGACCGAGAGCACGGCAGGGAACGGCACGGCGAGCACTTCGCGGCGGCCACCATCGAGGCGGCGTGTGGCGTGCACCCGGTTGCTGGTGGTGTCGATGGTGTCGCTGGTGTCGCTGGTGTCGCTGGCATCGCCCACGGCAACCAGCCCGAGCGCCTGCGCGGCGCCGAGGTGATGCGCGATGAAAGCCGGCACCGAACCCGAGCCACGGTCGAGTGAGTAGTCGCCGCACAGCACCACCGTCGCTCCGGCTGCCACCTCGGCCAGAGCGGCGCTCACATCGCGCGAGTCGGCATCGCTGGCGAGATCGACACGTACGGCGCGGGCGGCCCCGCAGGCGAGGGCCATGCGTAGCGCAACCTCGGCGCCCACCGGCCCGGCAGCCACTGCCACCACCGGTTCATTGCGTGCCGCGCCGAGGCGGAGTGCCGTTTCGAGCGCGGCCTGGTCGGCCGCCGACACACCGGCGAAGCGGTCGTCGTCGGGCGCGCCGGGGCGCACGGTCCATTTCAGGCAGGCGACGATCATCGGTCAGGTTCTCCGGAACACCACACCGTGGCCACCGGCCGGGTACGACCACGAGATCGCCCCCTCCTCATTGCACACGAGGTAACAGGTGCCGCATTCGAAGCACTGCTCGTAGTTGAACACGATGCCGCCATCGCTGGTGGGAACGAACAGGTTGGCCGGGCATGCCACCACACAGCCACGGGTGCTGCAGTCGGCGCACTTGCGGCCATCGACCACGATGTGAGCGCGCTCGTGCACATCGAACCGGGCCGTTGCCATGCGATCTTGGAACGAGATCTCGGGCCAGGTGGGGTCGCGTTCAATGGTCATCCGAAACTCCTGAAACCAGTCCATGCATCGCGGGCGAGGTCGCGACGGCGCACACCGGCGCGTTTGCGTTCTGCGGCCAGAATGCGGCGCACACCCGGCTTGGGGGTGGGGTTGTTCACCTGGAACATCCCCTCCACCACACCGGCGATCATCTGCGGGTAGAGATGCTGCACGCGGTCGCTGAGCACCAGGTGCGGGGCTCGGCGGAGTTTGCGATGGTCGCGCAGAACGAACGTGGCTTCGAGGCGCTTGCGATATCCGGCGAGGCCGGTGGCGGTGGTATCGCCCCGGGCGATCGCTTCGGCCGCCGCCTGCCCGGCGTACATGCCGCTCGCCATGGCGAAGTTCACGCCCTCGAGCCAGATACCTGCGGCGAGACACATGGCCGCGGCATCACCCGCCACCAGCAATCCGTCGCTCACCATCTTCGGCATCATGTCGAGACCCGCTTCAGGAATCACATGCGCTGAGTATTCCTTCACCTCGCCACCCTCCACCAGTGGGGCGATGGCCGAGTGAGCCTTCAGCCGGGCGATGATCTCCTCGGGGCGACGCTGCTGGGCGGCGAGTTTGGGCAACTTCAGCACCACACCCACGGCGATGGTGTCGAGGTTGGTGTACACGAACCCGCCACCGTTCACCCCGCTGGTGCCACCGAGGATCTCGATGTCGACACCCTCGCGATCGCGCACCCCGAAACGTTCGTCGATGACGTCCTTCGGAAGCGCCAGGGTTTCCTTCACCCCGAGCGTGTAGTTCTGCGCGTCGAGCGGCGGGTGGAGGCCCGCCTGTTTCGCCAGGAAGCTGTTCACCCCGTCGCACGCGATGACCACATGGGCGGTGAGGTCGCCATTGGGGCGGTCGGTGCGCACGCCGATGACCCGGCCCGCGTTGTCGCGCAGCAGTTCGGTGGCGGTGGTACTGCACAGCAGCGTGGCTCCGGCGGCTTCGGCATGGCCGGCGAGCCAGTGGTCGAAGTCGGGGCGGTACGCAGTGGCACCGTTGTGTGGCGGAGCACCCCACGCGTCGCTGCGGAAATCGACCGTGAGCGCCTGGGTATCGGTGAGCACCATCGTGGAACGGCGGGTGACCCAGCGCTGCACCGGGGCGTGCTCCCACCACTGCGGAATGAGTTCGTCGAGGATGCGCGGGTACACCACCCCGCCGTACATGTTCTTGCTGCCGGGGAACGGGCCGCGCTCGAGCAGCACTACTGAGTGGCCCGCACGGGCCAGAGCGATGGCGGCGCACGAACCTGCCGGGCCAGCACCCACCACGATCACGTCGACATCGCGCTCAGCCACCGGTGGCCTCCGAGCCGAGCAAGCGCACCAGATGGGTGAGCACCTCGTTGGCATCGGCCACCACGGCGAGATCGGCGAGTTGCATCATCGGGCAGTGGGCATCGGTGTTGACGCTGATGATGTGATCGGGTTGGCCGAGGCCACTGGTGTGCTGCACCGCGCCGCTGATGCCGAAGGCGAGATACAACTGCGGGTCGACCACCACGCCGGTGGTGCCGATCTGGCGCTCGTGGGGCACCCAGCCGCGATCGGTGATGACGCGCGTGGCCCCAACACTGGCCCCGATGTGCACCCCGACCTCGGTGAGCAGATCGAACTGAGCGGTGCTGTTCAGTCCGGCGCCTCCACCCACGATGCGTTGCGCTTCGGAGAGATCGATCGATGCCGGATCGGGGTCGACGAGCCGTTCGAGCCGTGCATCGTTGGCGTGGGGGGCATCGGCGATGTCGGTGGTGTCGCCGAGTGCGAGCGGTAGTTCGGTGACCTGCGCGGGGTCGCGGTGATGGATGACGCCGCGCACCCCCACCTGCAGGGTGGCCACGAAGGCTGCCGGAGCAGCGATGGTGTGCATACTGAGGCCACCGCCTCGAGCTACCACCACCTGCGCCGAGTTCACCGAGATCGCCCCGGCGAAGAACGGTCGGCCGAGGGCTGCGGCCAATCGTGGACCGAGGTCGCGTCCGTCGGGCGATGTGGGGAGCACGATGATCGCTTCAGCGGCGAGTACCGGCGCCAACGCTGCTGCCCAGGCCGCTGGCCGATAGGTGCCGACCTCGGCGATGCTCACGATGCCGCCGATGGCGGGTGCGGCTTCGACAGTGCCCGAACCGATGACGAGGCTGCGACCACCGCATTCGTCGGCAGTTTCCGCGCCCCCTGCTGGCACGACGCCATCACGAACGGGGATCACAGCCAGCACAGCGGTCAGGTTAGAACCGTCTCGGCACAAGGCCGCAATCATCGGCCCGAGAATCGCCGGGAAACAGTCGGGAGGTGGCTGGGGATCGCCAGGAGCAGCGTGGTGGAACCGCTCGGCAACGCGTGTTGTCAGCGGACGGCGCCGACCGCGGCACCGGCCCGTTCACCGTCGACCACGGCCGCGTGCGCCCGACGTGGGGCCACACAGTCGCCCACTCGTTGCACGCTCACCCCGGCGTTACGGAGGTCGTGGTACAGCCACTCGACCGGGTTACCCGGCACCGCCAGCACCACCCAGTCGAAACGGCGGGTGTGGTTGGCGCCGGTGGGGTGATGTAGCAGGGTGAGTTCGTTTCCGGCGATGCCCATCGGTACGAGATCGGTGCTCTGCACGATGCCCTTGGTGCCGGCGCGCATCCACCAGTTCTCCATGTCGAGGGTGATGCCGAGGTCTTGGCCCACCACCATGCCGGGCGTGACGATTTCGACCTTGCAGCCGCGGTCGGCCAACAGTTCGGCGGTACTGGTGGCGTGATGGAACCCGATCTCGTCGACCACGATCACATCACCGAACGGTTCGGCGGTACCGGCCAGCACGTCGCGCACATCGCACACGTTGGCGGCATCGCCGGGCACCCACCACGGGCGCTGTGGTTCGGCCCCGGTGGCCACGATCACATGGTCGGGAGCCTTCTCGGCCACCAGGCCCGGCCACACCCCGACCCCGTATTCGATGGTCACGCCCAGGCGACGGCATTCGGTGAGTTGGTTGCGGATGATGTCGCCGAACTCGGCCCGATTGGGCACGCTGGCCGCGAGTCGCACCTGCCCACCGGCCTGCGCTTCCTTCTCGTACACAGTGACGGTGTGCCCAGCGCGTGCGGCGCTGATGGCGGCCTGGAGACCCGCCGGCCCGGCGCCCACCACCATCACGCTGCGCGGCTTGGCACTCAGCGCCACGGTGGTTCCATTCGGCGACGCGGCCTTGGCGGCGTATTCGGCTTCGCGACCGGTGCGCGGGTTTTCGATGCATCCGAGCCACCGGTTCAGCCCCATGCGGCCCACACACTCCTGGTTACAACTCAGGCAGAGGCGGATCTCGTCGGTGGCCCCGGCGCGGGCCTTGGCGGCGAAGTCGGGGTCGGCGATCTGGCCACGCACCACGCCCACCAGGTCGCAGTGCCCGTCGGCCAATGCCCGCTCGGCCTGCAGCGGATCTTTGAAGCGGCCCACACCCACCACCGGCAGGTCGACAGCTTTGCGGAACGCACTGGGGATGAACATGGCATACCCGGGCGGGATGTGCATGCTCGCTTCGATCATGAACAGGCTGGCGGTGGCCACGCCGATGGAGGTGTTGATGTAGTCGACCTGGCCGGTGGCCTCGACGATGCGCGCCACTTCCACCGCATCGTCGATGGTGGTGCCACCCTCGATGAGTTCATCGCCACAGAGACGCACACCGAGCGCGAGTCGGTTGCCGATGACCCGGCGCACTGCAGCCACGATGTCGACCAGCAGGCGGGCGCGATTACCGATGTTGCCGCCGTAGTGGTCGGTGCGCTTGTTGGTGGCGGGGGAGAGGAACCCGCGCACGATCGACGAATGGCTGCACTGCAATTCGATGCCGTCGAAGCCGCCCTCGGCGCATTGTTCGGCCACCAGCGCGTACCCGGCCACGATGTCGTCGATCTCGGCCTGGTCGACCGCCTTTGGCACCTCGCGGAACAGCGGGTCGGCAACCGCCGACGGTGCCCACACCGGGAGCCGCGAATACATCGAACTCGCCTGCCCACCGTTGTGGTTGATCTGGGCGAAGATCGGGGTGCGGTGGCGATGCACTGCCTCGGTGATGGCGCGGTACCCGGGAATCACATCGCGGTGGAACCCGTGGATGAGCTTCTCGTACGGCCAGTCGGTGGGGTGCGTCGAGTGCTCCTCGGTGATGATGAGCCCCGCCCCACCAGCGGCTCGGGCGGCGTAATACGCAGCATGCTGCTCGGTGGGCTTGCCGTCGCGGGCGTAGTTGGTGAGGTGCGCCGAGAAGACGATGCGGTTGCGCGTGGTGACCGGGCCCAGTTCGAGCGGCGTCCACAGGTACCGGTACGTCATGGCCTCACTCTAGGGAACGATCGCTCGCGGTGCCCCGTCGTGGCCCGGGTTCCCCGGTGCCGGGTACCCTCGCGCTCAGGTCGGTTGTTCCTGCTTCCCGGCCCCCGGGGACCCTCGCGCCCACGTCGGTTGCTCCTGCCCCCGACCCTGAGCTCCCCGGTACTCCCGGTACCCGAACTCCCGCTCAGTTGTCTTCGAGCCGCCGCGGGTCGAAGGTGAGCAGGCCGGCGGCCATCACCCGTTCGGTGAGCACTTTGCCAGTTGCACGCAGTGCCGCACAGGTATCGGCCCCGAGGGTCACCCACGGCCCCACCGCCAACCGGTCGGTGGTTGCCTCGATGCGAGCCCGTTGTTCACGGCCCTCGTCGGTGAAGGAACCGTCGGGGTTCACCAACCCGCGGGCGGCCATCGACTCGATCCCGGCCGCCCATTCGGCGTCGCTCCATGCGCGGGTGGCCTGCAGCGCCGCGGCCGGCACATCGCCCGATGCAGCATGGGAGATGAGCGCGTCGAGGCCGCTGAGGCCTTCGATGGTGAGTGCGGCGATGTGCCCGTCGCCCCGGAACTCGCGTAGGAGGGTTTGCGCGTGCCACAGCACGAGGTGCGGTTCGTCGGGCCACGGGAGCTGGGCATGCCCGGCGAACAATGGGCGGCCCTCGGGACGCTCGGTAGCCACCAGAGCGGCGCGGCGTAGGTGGGCAGCCGTTTCGGCCAATTCGGTCGAACCGAGCAGCTCGTCACCGAAAGCGCGTCGCAGCGATGAGTCGACCGCCGCGAGTCGGGCGTCGAGCATCTGCCGCGGGGTCACCTCGTTCCACACGGTGCGCATCGCGCGGCGCACCAACCCTGGGTGAAAGTTGTAGAACGTGGCAAGCACCACTTCGGGCCCCACGGCGCCGATCGCCGCCACCCGCGATGCGAAGTATCCGGTGCGGTTCGAGGTGATGCCGATGGCGGCGTATTGCGGTGGCGCGTCGGGCGTGAAGTAGATCATGCCGTGCACCGCCTCGAGGCTGCGCCAGGTGCGCCGAGCCTCACTGGGCGTGACGTCACCGGCACCAGTGGTCGAGGCGGACGATGAGTCATTGGTGACGTTCATGGACGCACCGTACTGCGCCGTCGCTCGGCGAGCGGATGTACTCTGCTGTGATGGACGACCTGCGCGGGAAGGTGGCGGTGATCACCGGCGGAGCAAGCGGTATCGGCCGTGCGCTCGCTGAACGGTTCGCTGCCGAGGGGATGAAACTCGTACTCGCCGATATCGACTCGGTGGCGATGCGGTCGGTGGAAGTGGCGTTGGCCGAGGGCGGCACCGAGGTGCTCACCGTGGTGTGCGACACTTCGCTCGAGGCCGAGATGCAAGCCCTCGCCGACGCCACGGTGGCTCGCTTCGGTGCTGCCCATGTGCTGTGTAACAACGCCGGGGTGGTGGGCAAAGGCGATGCGTGGCGCGGCCCGTTCAGTGCGTGGGAATGGGTGATCGGGATCAACCTCTATGGCGTCATCCACGGCATTCGCGCGTTCCTGCCGATCATGGAAGACCAAGGCGAGGGCCACATCGTGAACACGGCGTCGATGGCCGGTCTCGTGGCGATGCCGGGCGCGGCGCCCTACAACGTCACCAAGACCGGTGTGGTGGCCCTGAGCGAGGGGTTGTATCTCGAATTGAAGGCCACCGGGTCGCCAGTGCGCGTCAGCGCCCTCTGCCCTGGTTTCGTGAAGACCAACCTCATCGACGGACAGCGCTGGACCGATCGTCTTGGATCCGAGCCACCCGCCGCGCAGTCGCCGATGACTCAGATGATGGACGCCGTGCTGAAACAGGGCGTGGAGGACGGGATCGAGGCGAGCGTGGTGGCCGACCAAGTAGTCGACGCCATCCGCACCGAACGCTTCTGGATACTCACCCACCCCGAGATGCGCCAGATGCCGGTGGAGCGAATGCAGCGCGCCGCCGACCAGGTGAACCCCGGCTGACCGT
>JBAXQV010000109.1:0-10321 GCA_037131575.1 Actinomycetota bacterium | reverse complement strand
CCGGAAGGCCTGGCGACCCGGAAGGCCTGGCGACCCGGAAGGCCTAGCGACTCGGAAGGCCTAGCGACTCGGAAGGCCTAGCGACAAGGTGAAGGTGAGGAACCTGCGGTGTCGAATCAGATTGCGGTGATGGTGGTCGACGACCACCCCTTGGTGCTCGAGGCACTGGCCTTTCGACTGTCGAGGCACGAATCGCTCCGGGTGGTGGCAACGGCGCGTAGTGGTGCCGATGCGGTGGCTCAGTTTCAGCAACGTCACGACGAGATCGACGTGATCGTCACCGACTTGTCGATGCCGGGCACGCCGAGCGGCCCCGATGTGGTGCGCGCTCTGCTCGAGGTGGACCCCGACGCCAAGGTGGTTGCCTTCACCGCCAACATCGACACGCCCACCATGGTGGCCTGCCTCGACCTCGGCGCAACGGGGTTCATCTCCAAGCAGGTCGAGGAAGCTGAACTCGTTGCCTGCCTCGCCAACGCTGCAGCTGGGTCGCCGGCCTTCGACTCGCAGACCATGGCGCGAGTGGTTCCCGCCCTTCGCGCTGCCCGCAAGGCGGTGCCATTGTCCGATCGTGAACATCAGGTACTCGCCGGCCTGGCCGAAGACCTGAGCACCGATGAAATCGCCCGCCAACTGGGCATCGCGCCCAACACAGTGCGCGCCCATCTCAACAACCTCTTCGCCAAGCTGAACGTGAAAGATCGCGCCGGTGCGGTGGCCAAGGCCTTCCGCGAAGGTGTGCTCCACTGACCATGGCAACTGGTCCTCCCATCGGCGTCGATCTCGGCTTCATCGACGCATTGCCCGACCTGTCGGCAGTGGTTGATTCGCGCTGGCGGGTAGTCGCGTCGAGCCGCACGGTTCGAAGTTTCGTAGCCGCCGATATGTCGCTCGACGACCTCGTGGCCGGCGCACGCACACGTGTGCAACTCGGACCGGTGGCGTCGGCGTGGGTGCACGTTGCGGTGAACAACATCACCTACTCGGTGCGGTCATCGCCCCTCGGTTCCGACCTGTGGCTCATCACCTGCCGTACGTACGAGGGTGGCGCCATCCTCGATCGGCTGTCGACCGTGATGGATGCCTTGGGGCAGCAATGGTCGACCGTCGCTGATGGGTTGGTCTGGCGCAACGGGCGGACCCGCATGGTGGTCGACGGCCTCGCCCACGGCAACCCGGTCATCGGGCAGCGGTACATCGAGTTCGACATCGCCATGGTCGGCGAGCAGGTGCTGGTGGTGGGTACCGATCGCACCGAGGCGGAGGTGCTGAACCGGAGGGTCGAGGCGTACAAGGGGCAGCTCGGTGCGTTGTACGAGGCACTGCCCGACCCGGTCATGCTGTTCGCCCCCGATGGCGCAATCGTCGGCATGAATGCCGCTGCAGCACGTGCCATCGAACACATCACTGGCTCGCAGGAGCTGCGTATCGGCGACGCAGGTCTGCACCTCACCGGGCCCGACGGCGAGGCCGTCTCGATTGCCGATCGATGGGCAATTCTCAGCGATCTCGAACGACCATTGCAGCGGTTTCCCATCAGGGCCGTCACCCCGGCCGGCATGGCGTTCGACTTCCTCGCCACCACGCGGCCGGTCGACCTCGCTGATGGGCGCAGAGGAGTGTTGTTGAGCCTGGCCGATGTGACGGCACTCTCGGCTGCGACGAAAGCCACGGCGGTTGCCGAGGCTCAACTGCGCGAGATTCTCGTGTCGCTCGGCGAGGCGGTGATGCTGCTTTCGCCGGTGCGCAACGAAGCGGGCGAGGTGGTGGATGCCGTGGTGATCTCGTCGAACCCCGCCGCCGAGTGGCTGCACGGGGTGGAAGCACCGATGGCTGGCAAGCATCTCGTTCAGGTGTGTGGCTCGCATCTCGACCGGGCGCTCGACGGCGTACGGCGTGCGGTGAATGGCAACACGTTCTCGTACAGCATGTACCACTCGGGTGCAGTCGGCAAAGGACCGAACTACGAGTTCGCTGAGATGTCGTTCTATCCCGCTGCCGGAGGGTTGGTCGTGGCGATGCTCATCGACCGCACCGAACAGCAACGCAGCGAAGCACTGCAGCGACGCACCTCCGACATTCTCGCGGGCACGCTCGAACACATGGCCAACGGTTTGGCGATCTTCGAACCTGCGCTCGACAGCGATGGGGGCGTCTTCGATGCCCGACTCACCTACGAGAACTCGGAAATGCGCCGGATGCGCCGCGAGGGGTGCACTGCCCCTCCGTTGCTCTCGGCCTTCTGGAAGGGCACTCCGCTCGACGAGTGGGCACGTGCGGCCTGGGCGTCGTCGAGCCCGGTGCACGGTGAGATCGACAATCGAGCTGGTACGGCATCGCACCTCGACAACGGCGAGTTCGCCATCACCGTGGTTCGTGCTGGCGAGGTGTTGGTGGTGAGCTGCATCGACCGCACTACCGAGCGCGATGCGTCGCGCCGGCTCGAACAGACGCTGGGGCAACTCATCGAGGTGGCTGAGGCGGAACGGCGCACGCTGGCAGTGGTGCTGCACGACGGGGCCATCCAGGCCCTTGTAGCGGCGCGTATCTACCTCATCGGTCTGCAGGCATCAACAGCGGGGACTCCAGCAGCCCGCGATGTGGAGATGCTCACGCGAGCCATCGACGCTGCCATCGACGAACTGCGTAACCAGACGTTCGAGTTGTTCCCGCCCAGTCTCGAGATGTCGGGGCTTCCGGCCGCGCTGACCGAGCAGATGGAACGCTTTGCCGTGGGTGGGCCGGTGATTCGACTCATCGACTACCTGGGCGACCAACGCATCGCACCCACCAGCGAACGACTCGCGTTCCGTACGGCGCAGGAGCTGCTTCGCAATGTGGTGAAGCATGCCCAGGCAACCACAGTCGATGTGACGTTGATCGTGGAAGGCGACATGCTGCGCCTCGACGTGGTCGACAACGGCTGTGGCTTCGACACCACGGTCGACATGGGGTCACATCACTTCGGGGTGGTGTCGTGCCGACAATTGCTCGAACTGGCGGGCGGAAGCCTCACCCTCGAGTCGGCTCCCGGTGCGGGCACGCATGCATCGGCGCTGTTGCCGATCGTGGGTGTCGATGGGACCGCCTTCGGGCGTGTTGCCAACCTCGCACCTGTGGTCTGAAGCTCTCACCGAGCGCGGTGTAGCGTCGCCAGCATGAGCGATGAACGGTTCCTCGTCACCGGAGCCAACGGGTGTATCGGCGCGTGGGCAGTGAAGTTGCTCGCCGAGCAAGGTGTGTCGGTCGTGGCCTTCGATGCGAGCGACGACCTGCACCGGCATCGCCTGGTGAATAGCGGGGGTCTGCCCGATGCCACCTGGGTGCGGGGCGACCTCACCGTGCTCGACGATGTGGTGCGCGCCGCCGAAGGTGTCACGCACATCGTGCACCTGGCAGCGCTGCAGATTCCCTTCTGTCGGGCGAATCCGTCACTCGGCGCAGCGGTGAACGTCACCGGCACGGTGAACGTGTTCGAAGCGGCCAGGCAGCACGGCACCACGGCCATTGCACAGGCCAGCAGCATCGCCGTGTTCGGCACTGTTGCCGACTATGCCGAGCGGGTGTTGCCCGTCGGTGCGCCACGGCTGCCCGCAACCCTGTACGGGGTGTACAAGGTGGCCACCGAAGACCTCGCCAAGGTGTACTGGGCCGAGCACGGGGTGCGCAGTGTGGGGTTGCGTCCCCACACGGTGTTCGGGCCGGGGCGCGACCAGGGCATGACCTCACTGCCCAGTGTGGCCATCGAACGCGCGGTGCGTCGCGAACCGTTCGCCGTGGAGTTCGGCGGGATACTCGACTTCCAATACGCACCCGATGTGGCCGGCGCGTTCATCCACGCCGCTCGGGCGAAACTCGACGGTGCCCCCACGTTCAATCTTGAAGGCCATGTGCTGTCGGTGGCCGAGTTCGTGGCCACGGTTGCGGCCGTCACCGGGTTCGATGGCATCACCGTGGGTTCTCACCAACTGCCGGTTGTGGAAGCCGCATCGGCTGCCGACTGGTACGCGGTGGCTGCGGGGCCGCGGCCCACGCCACTGCGTCAGGCCATCGAATCGACGGCAGCGATTTTCACCGCGATGTAGCGGTCGAAGTCGAACACGTTCCGCTCGTACATCGACAGCGGTGCGCGCCGGAACTCGGGGCCATCGGCGGCGCGGCGAATGCTTTCTACGATCGGTTGGTCCTCTGCATTCACAGCGGTGAGCAATTCCACGATCGACGCCACGTACGCGGCTGGGTCGGGCTGGGCGGCGAGCATCTCCGGTGCAACCGACACGTCCCAGCGGATGCGTACCCGATCGGTGCCGACGGGGCTGATCTGCAGGTACCAGAGGTAGTCGGGCTGGAGCTGCATCACATGGGTGGGGAACACGGCGGCCAACACCACGGCACGGCGCCAGGGCCCTTCGAGCGATGTGTTCGAGGGGTGCGCCACATCGTCGCGTTCGGTGGCCACATGGTGTGCCCACGCCTCCGTGCCGGGGAACATCGTGGTGTTCAGCGGGCTGTCGCTGGTGGCCCCGAACGTGGCGCGGTGCACCTTGAACACGTGGTAGGTGTCCATGAAGTTCTCGACCAGCAGCTTCCAATTGGTGGCCCACTCGTCGACCTGCTGGTGCACCGGCACGTAGCCGGCCATCTGGAATGGTGCTACCACATCGGTGAGGCCGGAGAGTTGGTGGGCGAGAGGGGCCGGCGCGGGGCGGGCATTCACGAAGATGAACCCCTCCCACACCTCAACGCTCAGTTCACCGAGGCGATGAGGTGCCGGGTCGAACGCCTCGCCGGAGTCGGGGCGCTGCATGTATGGCGCACCGATGAGTTGCCCGTCGAGGCGGTAGACCCAGGCGTGGTACGGGCAGGTGAAGCGTGCTTCGGTGCCGCACCCGGCCACGAGCGGGGCACCGCGGTGGACACACACATTGTCGAAGGCGCGTACCTGGTTGTCGTCGCCGCGCACCACCAGCACCGATCGGTTCCCGGGTGTGCCATCACTGTGCAGGTGAGGTAGTTCGCCGGTGATGTAGTCGCCCACGCCGGCGATGTCGGCCGTGCGGCCGAGGCAGTGCCAACCCGAGCCCAGCACGGTGGCATGTTCGGCAGCCAACACGGCGGGCGACCGGTACATCTCGAGCGGCAGCATCCGAGCTGCATCGAACGGTGTCACCGCACGAGCGGCGAGTTCACTGCGTAGCTCGTCAGAGAGGTACGTCAAGTGGGGCTCCTTCACGCCAGGGGAGGGTCGACACCTGTATGCGATACACCCCATCACCGTCGCGCAGTGCCACCGAGAACTCGCAATCGAGTTCCTCAGCGCTGGTTCGGTCGCGCACCAACACTGCAACGGGTCCTGCCACGAACAGGTGGCGTCCGTCGTCGAGCACCGTGGCCGAGAGTGGCCCATCGTGCGAACCCGGCACCCGATGCCATTCCTCCTCATAGGTGCCGCTCGGAGCGCGCTCGATCATCACCGCGCCGGCGGCGTCGACCGTCAACAGGCCGGGTTCGGGGTACTGGCATTCGGGCTGGAAGTTCACCCCGTAGCCATAGGTGAACCACTCGGCCACACAGCTGTGCGTACCGTCGGCATGCGTCATCACGTCGGTGGCAGTGGTGAACCCGGTGCTGGCGTTCGTGGTGGCCAGTGCCGCGCGCTGTGCCGGTGAGCACTGCTCGAACGAGGTGACACCGGCGAACGATGGGCGCCCGGAAGCGATGCGCACATCGACCATGGCGCTATCGGTCTGTAGCCAGTACACCGTGTCGGTGAGGTTGCCCGAACCATCGGCGAAATCGATCGAAACCCGCCGCCAACACCCACGAAGCCACGCGGGCACAGCTTCACGAGGCGTCAACACGTCCCGCACCCTACCCACCCCCGCATCCCCATTCCCTCTACCCCATGTCGGTCCGTGAGCTTCGACACCCATATCGGTGCCGAGCCTCACGGAGCCGATTGGTCCGTGAGGTTCAACCACGAATAGTGGGGTCGAAGCTCACGGACAGGAGGGCGGCAGCGACTCGGGTTGGTTGCCGGGTCGGTAGTTGGCTTGGTTGCTCGGCCGGTTGCCGGGTTGGTTGCCGGCTTGGTTGCCGAGTTGGGCATCGATTGCACAGTCACGCTCGACTTCCATGCCCATTCACCCAACCCGTCGCCGCCGTGTCGGTGCGATCGCAGTGCTCGCCTGTTTGGCGACGCTGCTTGTCGTCGACCCCTTCATGGTGTCGCGCGCCCGCGCCGCGCCAGGTGACGGGCATGCGCTGTTAGGTGCAGCCACGGCCGACAAAGCCGCTGCGCTTCCTGGCGACACCATTCAGTACTCCTTCACGTACTCGTGTCAGAACAGCATCGGGGGTGGCACACCCGATGGTTGCGACGGTGCCGCGTTCGCCGACCCGATACCGCTGTTCACCGATGTCTACGGCGTGACGACACCGCTCACGTTCGTGTCGGCGAGTGGCCCTGCCGCGCAGTGGCCCTCTGGTTTTGGACTCGACAGCAGCGACCCTGCACATCCGGTGGTGCGCGGAACGGCAGGGAACTGGGCGCCAGGCACCTCGGGTTCGATCTTCGTCACGGTCACGGTTCCGCCGAACATGGTGCCGATGGCCACCCAAGCTGTCACCAACACTGCCGTCGTGACCGATCCGCAGGCGGGCCCCGACTCATCGACCACGGCATCGGTGAACCTGTCGGCAACGGCTCGGGTGTGGACGCTCGCGCAATCGACCGACCCGAGCACGCGTCTCAATCACCCGGTGGTGTGGAACCTCACGATGTGTGCCGCGATCACCGCCGCGATGTTCCCGTGGGTTCGGCTCACCGAACAGTTGCCCCCGGGCGCAACGTTTTCGAGTGCCGACGCCGGCGGTACGTATACCGACGACAGTGGTGGCGCTCCCGACCTGACGTCCGATGGCGCAGGGAAGGTGGTGTGGACGTTCGACGCCACGCACAGACCACCGCTCGATGGCGGTGGGTGCCTGAGCCTGCAGGTGGTGGGAACGTTCACTGCGGGCTACACGAAACCGGGCGGAACCAACCCGGCCAATGACAACAATGTCGGCGGCGCAGTGAAGACGGCCGTGTTCTCGGGGGTGGGGCGCGACACGCCTGGCGGAGCGAGCACGCCATTCAACACACCGACTGGCACAACCACCATCGCCGCGCCCGTGTTCGGGTGGGGTGGGGGCGGTGTCGACAAGAACATCGTGAGGGATGCAGACAACGCGAGCATCTACTACACCACCCGGGGTATGGCGGTGCGGTTCGAACTCATGGCAACACTCGACTCCGACCTGGCAGCCGACTCGTTCACCGTGACCGATGGATCGTGGACGTATGTCAACGGTGGTAGTTCGACCAGTGGCTACGGCATGCCTCCGTACTTCGCCCCGGCATCGGTGGTGCCCGGCGTGTGGAACCATCCACTCACGGCAACGATCAGCGGCTCCAACGACAACTTCGTTTCGTCGACCGTCATTGCCGCAGGTGTGGTGTCAGGGAGCGCGTCGATCTCGTTGGCCATGCCGTACAAGTCGTTGCGGTGGACGTGGGGCGGTGGCGCCGACAGCATCCCGGTCGACTTCTCGGTGAACGGTATGGCCGTCATCGGCAACATCGGTACCGTCGCCACGCCGACGTCTGCATACGGCCGATACACCAATGTCGCCACCTTCACTTTCAAGCGGGGTGGCACCAACCTGAGCCAGACCGCGTCGAGGTCGTATCTCCTCACCGACCCCACCGCCGAACCCGACATCTCGGTGAACGCGTCTCCGGGTTCGGTATCGCTGGGCCAGAAAGTCTCGTACACGATCAGGGCCTCGAACAGCCTGGGCGCCACCGATGATGTGGTGAACCCAGTAGTGGTTGCTTGTTTGCCAGCGCGCTTCACGCTGCAACCTGGCGCGTTGGGCACGGGTTGGTCGGCGGGGGGAACCGCACCTACCTGCTCGGGTGGCGAGACGCCGCTCCACTACGCATATTCCGGATCGATCGCCCCTGGGACACAGTCGAACCCCCTTACAGTGGTCGCATCGGTGGACGATGCGTCGTCGCCCGGTGGGCCTGCACCGCCTGGCGACTACCCCTTTGCTGTCACGGTGGTGCCCTCCGCGGGAGGCTCGTTCGCCACCTGCTCTGCCAGCTGCTCTCAGACGGCAATGGTGACCGTGCTGGCGTCGGTGAACATGCAGGCATCGATCTGTGTGCGTGGTGATCTCGATGCCGGGTTGTATCGCCCCAGTCCGACGTGCAGCGTCGACCCGAGCGGCTCGGTCGTATCGGCGCAGACACGACCTGGCGGGCTGGCGCAGTGGCAACTTCGTCTCGCCAACACCGGCAACGTCGACAACACGAACCTCGCGTTCATCGACCTCCTGCCACGGGTGGGCGATACCGCTGTCACCACCGGTTCGCCCACGCTCACCCAACGAGGGAGTGAGTACCCGTTACTGCTCACCTCGGCGATCACGGCGCCGGCCGGGTGGACGGTGCAGTACTCCACCAGCACCAACCCATGCCGGGCCGAGGTGGGTGGCGTGCACACGCCGGGCGTCGACTGTGAGGCCCCCGGTTGGGTGAGCAGCCCTGTCACCTCGGCGCTCACCACCTACCGCGCCGTGAAACTTGCGTATTCGGGCACGCTGGCGCCTGGAGCCACCGCGACGTTCTCATGGTCGAGCCGAGTGCCGGTGAACGACCCGACCTTCGACCAGGGTGGAGTCTCGGCCGCAAACTCCTACGAGTTCATCAACTCGTGTGCTGCAACCGCAGCGGTGAGCAGTCCGACCCACTGTCCGCGCTCGGTGAACTCGTTCGCGTTCGGATCCGATGCGACCAACTTGCCCACGGGTGTGGCCACGCCGCCGCGCCTGTTCTCCGAACCGCCCTCAGCGGAGGTTCGCGTGAGCCAGGCCCCCACCGGCGCCACGATCGGCGACCTGGTGTGGTTCGACAACAACGACGATGGCCTCCAGGCACCGGATCGTTTCCTCGCCGGCGAACCGGGCGTGGCCGGGGTAGAAGTCGACCTGTACCAGTGCACTGCTGCGGCCTGCGCCACCTCCGCTCAGGTGGCCACCACGTTCACCGACTCGTTCGGGCAGTACCTCTTCGGCGCGTCCGACGGGGTGGCGGTGGGCCAGCAGTACAAGCTGCGTTTCTATCGGCCGATCGACTTCATCGCTTCCCCTGTCAACGCTGGCGACGACGCCCGCGACTCCGACCTGCCCGCGGCGGAAACGGGCAGTGATGCCAATGGGCCCTATCACGAGACGCCGCCGTTCACCGCTACTGCGGGCGACACGTCGTGGGACTTCGGCCTGTGGAAACCATCGCCAGCGATAGCCATCACGAAGGTCACCAAAGACACAGCGTGGCCCGACGCCCAGGCCAACGACGGTGTACACATCCTTTCGGGGCGTCCGGTCACGTGGATGTATACGGTCACCAACGTGGGCAACACCCGGCTCGATGCTGTGACGGTGAACGATGACGGCGGGCCCGCAGCATCATTCACCGTGACCAACTGCAGCGTGGTCGCCGACGGTACCAACGGGTATGGCTTGCACAGTTCCGCAACTCCGCCGATGGAACTGAACCGAGGTGGCGTATTGCTCTGCGCGGCGGCGGGCACTGCGGGCAGTGCCCCGTACACGAACGTCGGAACCGCGCTCGGTGCGCCTCGGCTCGACGACGGTTCGATCATCAACTTCGGTACTCCGCCCGCAACGGTGGCGGCCAACGATTCGTCGTCGTACACCACCGGCACCTACGACCTCGGCATCGCGAACGCCACCAGTGTCTTCGACTGTGCTGCCAATGCGGCCACCGTCACGTTGACCGTACGCAACCTCGGCGACTTCCCATCGGGGGCCTACCAGGTGACCGATGTGCTGGCCACCGGCACCGCACTCGCGGGTGCCGCCATACCAACGCCGTCGTCGGCCACAGCGTCGAGGCTCGTGTTCGACATGCCGACCCTCGACCCCGGTGGCACGGCAGTCATCACAATTCCCATTCGCGTGAGCGATTTCAGTGTCACCTCGTTCGCGAACCAGGCGACCATCACCGCTGATGGGGCGGCAGCGTTGACGATCGGCGGGCAACCTGCACCCACCACCGACAGCAATGCGGGGAACAACTCGATGTCGTCGTCGCTCGTGGTGGCCTCGCCGGGTTACGGCGTGGCGCTCAGCAAGAGCGTCGACGCGCCGGTGATCACCTCCGATGCGAATGCCACCTTCACCGTGAAGGTGGCCAACCGAGGGTCAGTCGCTGTGGCGGCCTACACCGTAGTCGACACCCTGCCTG
>JBAXQV010000108.1:0-10362 GCA_037131575.1 Actinomycetota bacterium | reverse complement strand
TTGCGGAAGCTCGTTGGGGCGAGCATGTTGAGCGGTTCGTTGGGCTGGTTCATGGATTCTCTCCCTGGTGCAGTGATCTGGTCGTGATGATGGTCGGGGCGGTGTTCACGCTGCCCCCTCAGCCGCCGGTTCGTCGAGCACGAGGCTCGCCTGATCGGCGGAGAACATATAGACGTCGTCGGCGCTCCACGTGGCCCACACGTCGTCGCCTTGCTGGAGGCGAACCGCGTGCGACCTTGGTGTGAGTACGAGGACTGCTCGGCTCGGCGTTTGCACCACGTATTGGAGCACGTCACCGAAGTGCGACACGCCGGCAATGGTGCCGGCGATGACGTTGGTGGTGGAGCCCGGGTCGGCGTTGTGCAATACGAAGCATTCGGGACGAAGCGCTGCGAGCGCCGGCCGCCCCGCTGGCACCTGTTCGTCGGGATTGGCCACTACGAACACGGTGCCATCGTCGGCGCGAACACCGCCGCCGGTGGCCACACCCTTCCAGAAGTTGTTCCGGCCGATGAACCCGGCAACGAATGCCGACGACGGATGTTCGTACACCGTTTCTGGGTCGGCGAGCTGTTCGACGTGGCCGTCGAGCATGATGGCGATGCGATCGCTCATGCTCATGGCTTCCTCTTGGTCGTGGGTGACGAAGATGAAGGTGATGCCCAGGCGGCTCTGCAACAGCTTCAGTTCGATCTGCATCTCTTCGCGCAGTTTGCGATCGAGCGCGCCCAACGGTTCGTCGAGCAGCAACACGCTCGGTCGGTTCACCAGCGCGCGGGCCACGGCCACACGCTGCTGCTGGCCACCCGACATCTGCCTCGGCTTGCGTTCCGCGAGTTTGCTCATCTTCACCATGTCGAGCGCTTCGGCCACGCGTGTGGCGATCTCGCTCTTCGGCACACCCTTCTGACGCAAACCGTAGGCCACGTTCTCGGCCACGGTCATGTGCGGGAACAGGGCGTACGCCTGGAACACGGTGTTCACATCACGCTTGTACGGCGGCACACCCTGCACGTAGTCGCCACTGATGCGGATGAAACCTTCATCGGGCTGCTCGAAACCGGCCAGCATGCGCAGCGTGGTGGTCTTCCCGCACCCCGATGGCCCGAGCAGCGACAGGAATTCGCCGGGTCGTACCGACAGATCGAGGTGATCGACCGCAACCATGGCGCCGAACCGCTTGGTGACGCCCACCAATTCGACCGCGCCACGTTCGCTCGTGCCTGGCGCGCCTTGTGCCGCCGCCATAGTCGCTGGTTCGGTCACGCTGATTACTCCCCCGAGTCAGTGTCGGAACGCCTCATCGGCGCACTTGTTCCACGACGCCGGGCTTCCAGAGACCTTCCGGGAGTTCGGCGGTGCACAGTTCTAACACATCCTGCTCGGCGAACCTCCCCGCGCCCGAGAACGCTCTGTGAACAGGTTGTTCCAAAATCACGTCCCGCAACGATGATGCCGAGGTTGCAACGCTGCACGCGACGCTGCATGATGCACGACGCATGAATCGCGCGGCGAACGCCCTCGACCCAACCGACCGGGCCATCGTCGAGCATCTCCAGCGCGATGGCCGCATGCCCTACACCCGCCTCGGGGCAGCAGTCGGCCTGTCGGAGGCCGCCGTGCGGCAACGGGTTCAGCGACTCGTCGATGCGGGCGTGATGCAGGTGGTTGCTGTCACCAACCCGATGTCGATCGGATACCGCCGTATGGCCATGATCGGTGTTCGCACCGAGGGCCCATCCGATGGTGTGGCGACGGCTCTCCAAGCGATGAGCGACATCGACTACCTGGTGGTAACCGCCGGTTCATTCGACCTGATGTGTGAGGTGGTGGTCGGCAACGACGCCGATCTGCTCGATCTCACCAACCGCATTCGCCGCGTGCCCGGTGTTGTGTCGACCGAATCATTCATCTATCTCGATCTGGTGAAGCAGACCTTCACCTGGGGCGCGCACTAGCCGTAGCTGCACACACCCTCAGCCGATGATGGGTCGCAACACGAACTTGCTCTCGGTACGCGCCACACCGGCCTCGGCCTTCAACCACCGCACGAACGCATCGAGCCCCGCCGAACCGGCGCAGTCGACGATGACCGTGTAGTCGGCCGGGCCGGTCACATACATCGCCAGGGCCACCTCATCGCGTGTTGCCAACAGCGCCTCGAAGGCCGCCGGGTCGTCGCCGGGAGGCAAACTCACATCGATCACGGCGCGTACCGATCGACCGAACGCTGTTGGGTCGACCCGTGCCGAATACCCACGAATCAGCCCTCGCTCTTCGAGTTTGCGCACACGGTCGGCCGCCGAACTGGGTGCGAGGTGCACACGCTCGCCCAGTTCGCGCCAACTGATTCGACCGTTCATTCGGAGTTCCTCGACGATTCGATGGTCGATTACATCAATTTCCGTTGATTCATCGGTCATAGACCAATTCTTGCACCAAATCACCGCTGAACGTCGGCTGCACGTGGCGCACGATGGTGCCATGACCTCCACCTCCGCCCTCCCAGGCATCCGCACCGTCGGGGTGCCCCGCGAAATCAAGACCGCCGAGCACCGGGTGGCGATGACCCCCGACGGTGTGCGCGAGTTCGAACGCCTCGGTATCGACGTGTTCGTGGAGACGGGCGCTGGTGACGGCGCCGGCTTCGGCGACGACGATTACCGCGCTTCTGGCGCCACCATCGTTCCCACCGCCACCGACGCCTGGGCGCAGGAGATGGTGGTGAAGGTGAAAGAACCCAAGGCCGAAGAGTTCGGGTTCCTGCGCCCCGACCTCACCCTGTTCACCTATCTGCACCTCGCCGCCTACCCCGAAGTTGCCCAAGCTCTCATCGCGTCGGGCTGCACCGCCTTCGCCTACGAAACCGTCCAGCTCGCCGGTGGCGCCCTGCCGCTGCTGGCTCCGATGAGCGAAGTGGCAGGGCGCCTGGCGCCCCAGATCGGTGCGCACTATCTCGAACGCCATAACGGTGGTCGAGGCGTACTCATGGGTGGCGCGCCCGGTGTGCAACCCGCCAAGGTGGTGGTGCTCGGGGCCGGCAACGTGGGCTGGAGTTCAGCCTGGATCGCGGCCGGCATGGAGGCCGAAGTGGTGCTGTTCGACAAGAACCTCGACCGACTGCGCTGGGTCGATCAGATCAACAAGGGTCGCATCGTCACCATCGCCTCGAACCGTGGTGCCATCGAGCGGCACATCGCCACTGCCGATCTGGTCATCGGCGCGGTCCTCGTGGCCGGTGGGCGTGCCCCCGTGGTGGTGAGCGACGCAATGGTGCGCACCATGAAGCGGGGTGCCGTCATCGTCGACGTGGCGGTCGACCAGGGGGGCTGCATCGAGACCATTCACGAAACCAACCACAACGACCCGGTGTACGAGTTACACGGGGTGCTGCACTACGCCGTGGGCAACATGCCCGGCGCCGTACCGCACACGAGCACCTACGCGCTCACCAATGCCACACTCCCCTATCAACTCGAACTCGCCCAGTACGGGCCGATGCAGTCCATCGAACGCGACCCTGCTCTCGCTCATGGCCTGAACGTGGCCGCAGGCGCGGTCGCCAACGAGCCGGTGGCCGAGTTCCTGGGCCTACCCGCTGTGCACCCTGCGGCGGCGCTCGCCCGCCGCTGAACACCGAGCGGTGGCTACGGTGTAGCCATGGCCACGCTCGCACATGAACTCGACCTGTTGTCGCTGCCGTTCGAAGAAGGCGCCGACGAATACCGCGCCGCCGTTCGCACCGGGCGCGCCAACGGCACCTGGTTGTACCGCTCGCCGCTGGGGTATGCCGTTGCCGACTACGAAGACGCCACGGCCGTGCTCCGCGACAAGCGGTGGCACAGCGCGTCGGGGCGCATCCCCGAGTTGATGGGCATCACCCGCACCGACTTCCTCGAGCGCCAGAGCGTGAGCATCCTGTCGGCCGAGGGCGATGTGCACACCCGGTTGCGCAGGCTGGTTGCACCTGCGTTCTCGCCGCGCGCTGCCGACCGCCTCCGCCCCTTCATGCGTGAGGTCATCAACAGCCTCGTCGACCCGGTGGCGGCCACGGGCCGCGCCGAGTTCGTGGCCGACATCACCGAGCCCTATCCCATCCCCATCATCTGCGAACTGCTCGGCGCGCCGAAGAGCGACTGGCAACTGTTCAGCCGTTTGGCCAGCGACATTCTCGAGATCTTCTCCGCCGACCTCAACGACAAGATCGATCTCGTCATGAACGCCCAGGACGAACTCGATGCCTACACACGCGAGCTCATCGCCGAGCGCCGCGCCAAGCCGGCCGACGACCTCCTCACCGATCTCATCGCCGCCGAAGAGGCGGGCGACAAACTCGACAACAACGAGTTGGTGATGATGGTGAACGCGGTCATCGTGGGCGGCACCGACACCACACGCAACCAGTTGGGCTGCACCGTCAGCCTGTTCGCCGAGCACCCCGAGCAGTGGGCGCTGTTGGCTGAACGGCCCGAACTCGCAGCACGCGCCGTGGAAGAGTCGATGCGCTACTTCGGCGCCGTGCGCGGCACCATGCGTTTCGCCAGCGTCGACATCGAATACCGCGATGTGTTGTTCCCTGCGGGCACCTTCATGGGTATCGGCCTCGCCGAGTCGAACCGTCAGGAGAGCGTGTTCGCCAACCCCGATTCGTTCGACATCACCGGCCCGGCACCGGCCCAGCCACAGATGACCTTCGGTTCAGGGATTCACTACTGTCTCGGCGCTGCGCTGGCCCGGGCCGAACTGCAAGAAGCGCTGCCGTTGCTCGCGCAGCGCATGCCCAACCTGCGCCTCGACGGGCCCATCACGTGGAAGCCCGATGGTGTCGGCATCTTCGGCCCGGCGAACATGCCCATCACATTCGACGCCGGCCACTGACGCCCACCGCTGACGTACAGCCTCACGCCACCATCGCCAGCCGACTACGGTGAGCGCATGGCGAAGGAACTGAAGCTCGGCTACAACACTGGCTACTGGGGCAGCGGCCCGCCCGCGGGCGCCCTCGAAGCGATCCAGGAGGCCGAGCGACTCGGCTACACCTCGGTGTGGACCGCCGAGGCCTACGGCAGCGACGCGATCACTCCCCTCGCCTGGTGGGGTGCGCACACCAGCACCCTGCAACTCGGCACCGGCATCATCCAGATGAGTGCGCGTACGCCAGCGGCCACGGCCATGGCGGCCATGACGCTCGACCACCTCTCCGGCGGCCGGTTCATCCTCGGCCTCGGCGCGTCGGGGCCGCAGGTGGTGGAGGGTTGGTACGGCCAGCCCTATCCCAAGCCGCTCGCCCGCACACGCGAATACATCGACATCGTGCGCAGCATCATCAGACGCGACGCACCGATCAACCACCAGGGCGAGTTCTACACGATGCCCTACCCCGGCGGCGCCGGCCTCGGCAAGCCGCTGAAGAGCACCATCCACCCGTTCCGCACCGAGATCCCCATCTACCTCGGCGCCGAGGGCCCGAAGAACGTGGCGCTGTCGGCCGAGATCTGCGATGGCTGGCTGCCTCTGTTCTTCAGCCCGAAGGAAGATGCGTTCTATCGCCAGTGCCTCGCCGACGGGTTCGCCAAGGCGGGCGACCCCACCAAGGCCGATCGTTTCGACGTGGCCTGCGGCGTGATGGTCATCGAGGGTGACGACGTGGAGAAGTGCGCCGACTTCGTGCGGCCGTTCCTGGCGCTCTACGCCGGCGGCATGGGCGCACGCGGCGCCAACTTCCACTTCGAGGTGTTCGCCCGCATGGGCTATGAAGATGTGGCCCTGAAGGTGCAAGACCTCTACCTCGAAGGAAAGAAGGCCGAGGCAGCCGCATCCATTCCACTCGCCATGGTGGAAGACATCGCACTGGTGGGCCCGGCCGACAAGATCCGCGGCGAACTCGAGCAGTGGAAAGAGACCTGCATCACCACCGTATTGGTGAGCGGGCCCAAGCAGATGCTGCCGAAGTACGCCGAACTGCTGCTGGGCTGATTCGCCGCAACGGCCACCACGACAGCGGCCGCTGATCCTGCCTCGCTGAACATCGAAGGGTAGTGTTGACCCGCCGGTCAAGCGACCGGCATCCCCCGATGTCTGCCACCATCTCCGCCCCCGACGGCGCTCGACGCCCCGCACATGGCACGGCCGCGGCCGCGCTGCGCAACCGCAATTTCCGCACCATGTGGCTGGGTCTGTTCGCGTCGAACATCGGCACCTGGATGCAAACGCTGGTGCTGCCCGCCTACATCTACGAGCGCACCGGTTCGGGCTGGTGGGTGGGGGTGTTCGCGCTGGGTCAGATGGGGCCGATGATCTTGCTGTCGATCATCGGTGGCGTGTTGGCCGATAAGTTCCCGCGCAAGGCGTGGCTCATCGCCATGCAGACCGAGCAACTGGTGTTGTCGGTGGTGGTGGCTTGGCTCGTGGCCGTCGATGCACACCTCGCGGCAATCTTCGTGGTGCAGTTGTTCGTGGGTGTCGGCAATGCGCTCAACGCCCCCGCCATGCAGGGCACCATGCCCAACCTCGTCGACCCGCGCGATGTACCCGGAGCCATCAGTCTCAACTCGGTCATGATCAATGGCTCGCGAGTCATCGGGCCGGTCATCGCGGCGCTGCTCATGGGCCGCGGGGTCACCGTGCCGCAGATCTTCCTCATCAACGCGGCGACGTTCCTGTTCGCCATCTTCGCCATCGCCGTCATCACCATCCCACCCATCGGCAAAGCCACCACGGCTCAGGGTTGGGACAATGTGCTCACCGGCATCCGCATCGCCCGACAGCGCAGCATCTTGTCGCGGCTGCTGCTGAGCATGACCCTGTTCTCGCTGTTCAGCCTGCCGTATGTGGCGCTGTTCCCTGCTGTCGCCAGCCGCACCTTCCACATCTCGTCGAAGACGGCAACGTACAAGTGGCTCTACGCCACCTGGGGGCTCGGCGCATGCATGGGTGCCCTCTCCATCGGCACCGTTCTGGCGCAGTGGAACAAGCCCAAATTGGTGCGACCATTCTTCCTCGGGTTCGCGGCATCGATGACTGCGTTCGCCCTCTTGCGCTCGGCCGCACCGGCTTTCCCGGTGGGCTTCCTGCTCGGCTTCTTCTACTTCGGCCTCGCCACCACCATGCTCACGGTGCTGCAGCAGAACTTGCGGGCCACTGAACGCGCCCGAGTGATGTCGCTGTGGTTCATGGCGTTCGGTGGCACCGTGGGTATCAGCGGGTTCGTGTTCGGCCCGTTCATCGACCACCTGGGGCCGCGGCCGATGCTGTTCATCGCTGCCGCGACGGCACTAGGCCTGTCGTGGTGGTGCGATGTGGCCCGTCGACCCCTCAGCACCCTCGCCGACGAAGACGCCGCCACAGCGCTCGACGATGCGCGCCGCAACACGCTCGAGGCCCGCAGCGCGGCTGGCCTTGACGAGCACGGCATCACCGCCGGCGAGTGACCCCAGCACATCGGCTGCGTCGGCCACCGGTTCGATGCCGTACAGGGCGGTGCCCGTAGCGACCACCTCGACGCCACGTTCCTCGGCGTAGCGAACGATGGCCGGATGCTCGAGCTCGGGGTCGCTGATCTCAGCCATCACCCCAACCACCGCTACCCGACGGGTCGCTGGCAGAGCCGCCAGCGCATCGATGGCAGCGCGCATCGACGTGGGGTTGGCGTTGTAACAGTCGTTGAGCACGATGGCGCCACTGGTCGTGCGCACCACCTCCATGCGCATCGCCGTGAGGTTCACCTCGGCCAGTGCCGCCGCCCCCGCCTCGAGGTCGGCGCCCAACACCCCCACGCACGCCAGTGCTGCGGCGGCGTTCAGCGCCATGTGGCGACCGCTCACGCCCAGCTGCACCGGCACCGACCCCCAGGGGGTATGCAGGGTGAACGATGCGCGCGCCAGTTCGTCGAGCACCACGTCGGTGATGCGCACATCCACGTCGGCGCCTTCGCCGAACAGCAGCGCCGAGCCACCGCCGCGGCCGCGCATCGCCCGCACGCGAGGGTCGTCGCCGTTCAGCACCGCCACGCCGTCGGCCGGGAGAGCTTCGATGAGCTCGACCTTCGCCTTGGCCACACCGTTGATACCGCCCACGCGGTCGCTGTGCGCCTCGGCGACACGGGTGACCACGCCGATGCGCGGTGCAGCGATACGGCACAGCCGCGCGATTTCGCCGAACCCGCGCATCCCCATCTCGAGCACCATCACCTCGGTGTCGTCGGGGGCGTTCAGCAACGTGGTGGGCAAGCCCTGGTCGTTGTTGAAACTGCGCTCGTTGGCCCAGGTGCGCCGACTCGCTGCGAGCGCCGCCCAGGCGAGGTCTTTCGTGCTGGTCTTTCCCACCGACCCCGTGATGCCGATGATGGTGGCAGTCACCTGGCTCCGACGCAGCGCCGTGGCCAGATCCATGAGCGCCTGCAACGTGTCGCTCACCACCACAGCCGTGCCACCTTGCGGAGCATGTGCGGTGAGGTACGCGGCCGCCCCTCGTTCGAGCGCGTTCACGATGAAGTCGTGCCCATCGCGCTCGGCGACGATGGGCACGAACAGTTCGCCGTGGCGCACCGTTCGCGAGTCGAATGACACCCCGTCGAGCGCCACATCGGGCCCCATCAAGGTGCCGCCCGTCGCCGCCGCCACATCATGTGTCCAGAATCGCATCGCTGCACACGGTACCGTCGGCCACGTGACCGCCGATGACCGCATTCACCTGATCGTCCTCTACGGCGGCCAATCGGCCGAACACGATGTGTCGTGCACCACCGCTGCGCATGTGCTGCGCGCCGCCGATCCGGCCCGGTATCGCATCACTCCGGTGGGTATCTCTCGCGACGGCCTGTGGGCCATCGACACCGCAGCCCAGGCCATGCTCGCCAGTGCCCCCGATTCGTTACCCGGGAAGTTGTTACCGGTAGGCATGGAGGTGGACGCCACCCCATTCATCACGTCCGCGATAGCCGAGGGTGGCCCAACCGTGGTGATGCCCCTGCTGCACGGACCCATGGGTGAAGACGGCACGGTGCAGGGCCTACTCGAACTCCTCGACGTTCCCTACGTGGGCAGTGGCGTACTCGCCTCGGCGGTGTGTATGGACAAGGCCATGGCCAAGCAGGTGGCCACCGCAGCCGGTATCGCCCAGGCGCGCTACATGGCCTTCCACGAGAGCCGCATCACTCCGGCAACCGTCGATGCCATCGTGGCCGAACTCGGCCTGCCGGTGTTCGTGAAACCGGCCAACATGGGTTCGTCGGTGGGCGTGTCGAAAGCCAAGACCACCGACGCGCTGCGCGATGCCATCGAGGTTGCGCTCGCCTACGACGAATGGCTGGTGGTGGAAGAAGCCATCGTCGGCCGCGAGATCGAGGTGGCCGTGCTCGGCAACCTGCACCCGCGGGCGAGCCTGCCGGGCGAAGTGGTTCCCGGTGCCGAGTTCTACGACTATGCCGACAAGTACCTCGACGACGGCTCGCACACCGTCATCCCCGCTCCCCTGCCCGCCGAGGTGATCGAGCAGGCCCAACGTCTCGCCGTCGAAGCATTCACAGCGCTGCGCTGTGAGGGCATGGGACGAGTCGACTTCTTCTACGAAGACGCCGGCCTGGCGCGTGGGTTGTTGCTCAACGAGATCAACACCATCCCCGGCTTCACCCCGATCTCGATGTATCCGAAGATGTGGATCGCCAGCGGCCTGAGTTATCCCGAGATCATCGACGAGCTGGTGCGCCTGGCCATCGAGCGCCACCAGCGCCGCCGCCGCAACACCACCCGCTAACCCATCCGAGTCAAACGGGCCCATCCGAGTCGGAGACGAGCAGTTCCGGGCAATGAGGGCATCTCGTCGTGAGGGTGACGACGAGATGCCCTCATTGCCCATCGACGCGCCTGTCTGACTCGGATGACGGCCGCCGACTCGGATCAGGGCGGGGTCAGGGGGCGGCGTCAGGGGTCAGGGGGTGAGGGCGGCGGGGGTGACCCACCGAGTGCGGAACTCGTCGGCGGTCAACTCCAGGAACTCGCGCTCGGCGGCGCCCACGTTGTCGAACACCGATCCGGGTGTGTTCTTCACTGTGGCAACCACCTTGCCGGTCGACCGCGTGCGGATCTCGAGCGCCTCCTGCCAAACCGGCGGACGGGGCACCGTGTCGGGCCCACCCGATGCGAAGACTCCTGCGAGGCCCCACTCGAACAGACGCCGCAGTCGACTCGTACGTCGCCTGGTGACGGTGAACTCATCAGCGGCAGCCTGCATGCCAACATGGTACTTCCCGTGCCGATCCGTCGAGATGTGCTCGCGCGCCATTCATCCGATGGCGGATGAAGTGCAGTCCACCAGCGCCGCCGCCGCAACACCACCCGCTAACCCATCCGAGTCAAACGGGCC
>JBAXQV010000107.1:0-10460 GCA_037131575.1 Actinomycetota bacterium | reverse complement strand
GCATCGACGTGATCGTCGACACCACCCGCGAACTCGGCTTCGGCCAGACCACGGGGTCGCGCGGCACGCTCATGGCTGCCGGCTCAGTACGCGATGCGTGTGCTGCAGCGCTGCGTGGGGGGTGCGAGCCCGAGGTCGACTACGTGGGCGAGCACATCGTCGACTGGACCCAACACCTCGGCGACCCCGATTACCCCAACCCCACCATTCACTCGGCGTTCGGATACGCGGCGCAGATGGTGCTCATCGATCGGGAAACCGGTGGCATTCACAAGGTGGTGGCCGTACACGATGTGGGCAAGGCGGTGAACCCGTTGCTGTGCGTGGGCCAGATCGAAGGCAGTGTGCACATGGGTCTCGGCTACGCGCTCAGTGAAGACTTCCCATCCGACCCCGACACCGCGTTCCCCACCAACATGACGTTGCGTTCGCTGGGCATCATCCGCCCGAAAGATGTGCCGCCCATCGAGGTGCACTTGGTGGAGGTGCCCCAACCGCGTTCGCCGTATGGCATCAAGGGTGTGGGCGAGATCGGCCTGGTGCCCACCGCGCCCGCGGTGGCAGCAGCCCTGCACGAACTCGATGGTGGGTGGCGCAACGTGTTGCCGATGCGCCGTGCCGGCGCAACTGCCGACAGCGACGACTGACCCCGCTGACCGGCCGCGACACATGGAGGCGGCAACGGGTCGCGGCCCGAGCGATTACTCGCGCACGCCCTTGGGAGCCTGCTGGCCCATGAACCCGAACATGTAGCCGGCCACGCGCCGCATCTGGATCTCCTCGGCGCCTTCGGTGATGCGATAGCGACGGTGGTGGCGGTAGATGTGCTCGAACGCCTTGTGCCGGCTGTAGCCCATACCGCCGTGCACCTGCATGGCCCGGTCGGCGGCCTCGCAGCACAGCCGGTTGGCCCAGTAGTTGCACATGCTCACCTTGTCGCTCTGACTGAACGCGCCGTACTTGTCCATCGCCCACGCGGTTTTGTGGATGAGGGCGCGCAGCATCTCGCACTGGGTTTGCAATTCGACGAGCGGGAACTGGATGGCCTGGTTGCTGCTCAACGGCTTACCGAACGGCTTACGCTCGCGTGCGTACGTCACCGATTCGTCGATGCAGTACTGCGCGGCACCGAGGCTGCTGGCGGCCTGACGGATGCGGTTCTCGTTGAAGAAGTGCTGCACCACCTGCAGGCCGCGCCCCTCGCCACCGAAGATGGCCGCGTGGGGCACACGCACATCGGTGAGACGGATGTGCGCGTGGTCGGTGGGCATGTTGAAGGTCCACAGGTACTCGACCACTTCGAAGCCGGGGCTGGTGGCGGGCACGAGGAAGGCGGTGATGCCGTCGCCGTCGCCGGCCTTGCCGCTGGTGCGCGCCATGATCATGTCGTGTGACGCTTTGTGGATACCGGTGTTCCACGTCTTCTCGCCGTTGATCACCCATTCGTCGCCATCGCGCACTGCGATGGTTTCCATGTGCGTGGCATCACTGCCATGGTCGGGCTCGGTGATGCCGAACGCGAACCCGCGGCGGCCCTCGGCGAGGTCGTCGATCCATTCGGCCTTCTGCTCGGGCGTGCCGTAGTTGAGCATCAGCAACAGGCCCACGTTGTTGCCCACGATGGAATGCTCGTTCTGCAGGTCGTTGTGCAGGCCGAGCCCCTTACGGGCGAAGTGTTCGCGGATGATGGCCATGCCGAGGTTGGTGCCGTCTTGGCCACCGAACTCCTTGGGCAGCGGGTAGCGATAGTGGCCGGCGGCGTCGGCGACGCGCTTGGCCTTGTACAGCAACTGCTCCCACTCTTCATTGGGAAGGCCACCGCGCTCCCAGTCGGTGCGGGCATCTTCGCGGCGATGGTCGAAGAAGCGGATGTTGTCGTCGGCCTCTTCGAGCGGCTTGATCTCGCGCTCGATGAAGGCATCGAGTTCGGCCAGATAGGCAACCATGTCGGCAGGCAGTTCGAAGTCCATGCGCCTAGCCGATCAGATCACCAGGGCATTCGACGAGTCGTGCCGGAACGTGGGCGTTGGCAGGGCGTGCGTGGGGCTGGCACGATGGCGGCGATGAGTGCAACCACGAGCGGCCTGGTGTGCGGCCACCACCACCTCTATTCGACGCTTGCTCGCGGTATGCCGGCGCCGCCGGTGCAGCCCACCGACTTCCGCTCGATCCTCGAACAGATCTGGTGGCGCCTCGACGCGGCCCTCGATCTCGAGATGCTGCGCTGGAGCGCCATGCTCGGTGCCATGGAGGCGTTGCAGTGCGGCACCACGGCACTGATCGATCATCACGAGAGCCCCAACGCCATCGAGGGCAGTCTCGATGTGATCGCCGAGGCGTGTGCCGAAGTGGGCGTGCGCACCAACCTCACCTATGGCGTCACCGACCGGCACGGGGCCGATGGTGCGCGGCGCGGTCTGGCCGAGAACGAGCGTTTCCTCGCTGCCGGGGGTAACGGCATGGTGGGCATCCACGCTGCGTTCACGTGCAGCGACGACACGTTGGCTGCGGCCGCCGACATGGCCCAGCGTCACGGTGTTGGCGTGCACGTGCACGTGGCCGAGGGCATCGACGATGTTGCTGCCGGGGCGCGTCTCGAACCGCTTGCCGCACCCGATTGGCTCATCGTGCACTGTGTGCATCTCGACCGACCATTGCCGGGCACCATCGCGCACAACCCGCGCAGCAACATGAACAACGCAGTGGGCTATGCCGCACCAACCCGTTGGGCCAACCCCGTGGTGCTCGGTACCGATGGCATCGGCGCCGACATGCTGGAAGAGGCGCGCCTCGCGTATGTGGCGTTGCGTGCCCACGATGTGACGCAGTCGCCCGACACCGTGTGGGGCTGGCTCGACGAGGGCTATCGATGGTTCCCCGATGCCCGCGCCGACCAGGTGACGTGGAACTACGACCACGCCGACAGCGGCTGGCATGTGGCCTTCACCCCGGGCGTGCGTGCGCTGCAGGTGGTGCGTGGCGATGGTGAGGTGCTGTTGCGCGACGGCTTGCCCACGCGGGTGGATGCCGCCGAGGTTCGGGCCAAGGCTGCCGAACAAGCGGCCCGCCTGTTCGCGTTGTTGTGAACGGCGCGCCGCGCTGAACTGCAGACTGCTTGACATTTTGTACAGCGACTACCATCCAACGTCATGAGTGAGTCGACCACCACCCCCGTCGCGCTGTATCTGCAAGACGCGCACACGATCACCGAAGGCATCGAGATCGTGCGCTACGCCGAGGAGCAGGGCTTCGACGCCGTGTGGCAGGCCGACAGCCGGCTCGTTCGCGACGCCGTGGTGCCCATGGCAGCGTTCGCCGCAACCACCAACCGCATCAAGGTGGGCAGTGGCGTCATCGATTGCTGGACCCGCAACCCGGCGCGCCTGGCCAGCACGTTCTCCACGCTCGACGACCTCGCCCCGGGCCGCATCATCTGCGGCCTCGGTGCATGGTGGGACCCGCTGGCCCGCAAGGTGGGCATCAACCGCGAGCGCCCGCTCACCGTGATGCGCGAAGTGGTCACCGTCGTGCGCGCGCTGCTCAACAACGAGACCGTCACGTTCGACGGCATCTTCGCCCACCTCGACGGTGTGGAACTCGACTACGTGCACCAAGAGCGCCGCCCGAAAGATGTGCCCATCTACATCGGTGCCACGGGTATGCAGATGATGGAACTCACCGGCGAACTCGCCGACGGCGCGGTGCTGAACTACCTCGTGTCGCCCGCCTACAACCGCGATGCCATCGCCGCGCTCGAGCGGGGCGCTGCCAAGGCCGGGCGCACCATCGCCGACATCGACCGGCCGCAATTGGTGGTGTGCAGTGTCGACCGCGACCGTGGCAAGGCGCTCGACAACTCCCGACTGCTCGTCACCCAGTACCTCGGCCAGCAACCGCACATCATGAAGGCATCGGGCGTGCCCCAGGAACTGCTCGACGAGATCGGGCAGGTACTCACCTGGCCGGCCACGCACGACCAGGTGGTGGCGGCCAGCAAGCTGGTGCCCGACGACATCGTGCAGATGATCACGGCCAGCGGTGAACCCGATGAGGTGCGCGCGAAGGTGGGCGAATATGTGGCCAATGGCTGTACCTGCCCCATCCTGTATCCCCTCGGCGACGACGTGCGGCTGATGATCGACACCTTCGCCGGCGGTCTCTGACCCGAGCGAAATCTGGGCGACAACTCGGTGCGTCGCGGTCGCGACGTGGGCTGATGCCCCTACGATGCCGGAGTTCGATCGCGGCCCGCAGGTGGGGTCGCATGACGGAGGATCTCGTGGCACACCATCGTTCGGCATTGGCGCTCCTGGTCGGCGGGGCATTGGCATTCACGGCATGCAGTTCGGGCGTGACGATGACCACCAGCCCCGAAGTGATCCCGCCCATTTATGTGGTGGCCAACCAGGCACCCGAGAGCCAGATCATGGCCGAGGTGTATGCCCAGATTCTCGAGAACAAGGGTTTCAAGGTGGGCCGCAAAGACGCTGTCGCCGACCCTGCTGCAGGGTTCGAGAAGGTGAAGGCCAACGAGGCCCAACTCACCCCGGCGTTCACCAATCAGTTGCTCACCCAACTCGGTGTGCCGGCCAGTGCCACCACCACTACGTCGACCACCAGCACGGTGGCGCCCACCACAACCGCGAGTAGCGCCTCCACCTCCGACGGCCCCACGACCACGGTGGCGAAGCCGCTCGACCCACAGTTGTCGGCCATCGACAACGCGCTTCCACAAACGATGGTCGTGGGCGACCCGTCGGAAGCTGCCATCACTGAGACCATCGCCTGCTCCACCGCAGCGGTGGGTAAGTACTCGCTGAAAGTGTTGGCCGACTTGGCCAAGGTGTCCGACCAAGCGTCCATCGGTGGCCCCGCCTCGTTCGAGGCCGCCACCCCGTGGGGTATCGCCGGGTTGAAAGCCGCATACGGTGGGGCCTTCAGTCACTTCACCGCCATCACCGACGGCGATGTTGCGGGTGCCATCGCCAAGGGCACCGTCGACTGCGGAGTCATCTCATCGGCGTCGGCGGCCATCGTGAACGACGGCCTGCTCGTGCTACCCGACGGGAAGAATCTGGCGCCCGCCGACAAGTTGGTGCCGCTCATGACATCGGCCGCGGCCACGCCGGGCGTGCTGGCCGCGCTCTCGCAAGTTCAGGTCGCAATGAGCACCGATGTGCTGCGCGCACTCGTTGTGAAATCGGCCCAGCCGGGCGCGTCGTACTACCTCGTTGCGAAGCAGTATGTTTCCACTCTTACATCGAACGGCCAGCAGGGCTGACCTGCGGGCGAGAGGGCGGAGCCGACGATGACTGTCGTCGTTGAAGGATTGACGAAATACTTTGGTGCCCGCGCGGCGGTCGCCAATCTGAGCTTCGAAGTGCACCCGGGTGTGGTCACCGGCTTCCTGGGCCCGAACGGCTCGGGGAAGAGCACCACGATGCGTTGCATGCTCGGACTCGACCGACCCAATGCGGGGCGTACCACGTTCGATGGAAAGGCGTATGCCCAACTCGATCAACCGCTGCACCAAGTGGGCGCGCTGCTCGATGCCGGGTACGTGCACCCCGGCCGCACTGCTCGCAACCACCTGCGCTGGATGGCGGCGTCGAACCGACTGCCCAAGCAGCGAGTCGACGAAGTGATCGAGTTGGTGGGTCTCGGCCATGTGGCCGATCAGCGTCTGAAGACGTTCTCGTTGGGCATGAAGCAGCGTCTCGGCCTCGCCGGCGTCATGCTCGGCGACCCGCAGACCGTCATTCTCGATGAACCGGGCAACGGCCTCGACCCCGAAGGCATTCGCTGGGTGCGCGATGTGCTGGGGCATTTGGCCGCACAGGGCAAGCAGGTGTTGGTGTCGAGCCACCTGCTCTCGGAGATGTCGCTGATGGCCGATTCGCTGGTGGTCATCGGCATGGGGCAACTCATCGAACAGTCGACGGTCGATCAGTTCATCGCTGCGCACGGCGACTCGTGGGTGCGGGTGGTGAGCCCGCAGGCCGCAACCATCGCCGAGGCCTTGCGCGCCGGAGGCGGCCAGGTCGACTATGTCGACGACGCCACACTGGAAGTGCGCGGCCCCACAGCACGCGAGGTCGGTGAGGTTGCGGCCCGATATGGCGCAACGTTGCACGAACTGTCCACCCACACCGGGTCGTTGGAGGATGCCTTCTTGAAGGTCACCGCATCGGTGCAGGAGTACCGGGCAGGTGCGCTGTGATGGCCACCATTCGCAGTGAGTGGATCAAGCTCCGTACCGTGTCGATGAATTGGGTGCTCACCGTCATCGCCGTGGTGCTGCCCATTCTGGTTGCCGTGCTGTGGGCCTCGTTGGGCAAGGCTGAGGAAAAGACCGCCGAACAACTGCTCGAGATCATCCAGGGGTCGTCGATCTTCTCGAGCCTGCTGCTCGGCGTGGTGGGTGTGGTCGTCATCACCGGTGAGTTCGGGTTCAACACCATTCGACCCACATTCGCGGCCACCCCGCGTCGCTCGCGTGTGCTGCTGGCGAAGGCGGCACTTGTGTTCTCGCTGGCTGTGGTGTTGCAGATCGTGGTGCTGGTTGTGGGCCTCGGCGTAGGCAGCACCATCGGCACCAACCGGGGCGCGCCATTGGGTATCGATCTCATCCCCAACCTGTGGCCCACCGCTTTGGGCATGGTGCTGTTCGCCGGCTTGTTCACGGTGCTCGGTTTCGGTGTGGGCATGATCGTGCGCAGTACCCCTGCCGCCATCGCCGCAGTCATTCTGTGGGCGTTGATCGTGGAGAACATCATCGCCGTCATCCTCTCAGTGGCTGGCCTGAAGCACGCCCGGAATTGGATGCCGTACGCGGTCGGTGTCCAGATGGGGAACCCCAACATCGACCCCGACCTGCCTGGTCGGGTTGCGTCGGGGTTGTACTTCGCTGGGTTCGTGGCGGTGATTGCGATCATCGGGGCGATCCTGGTGAATCGGCGCGACGCATGAACTCGCGGCCACATCGAGGTCGCCTCGTAGCCGTTTCGGCCGGGGTGTTGGCCCTGGCTGTGATTGCACCGCTGGTGGGCGCCGGACATGGCGCCGCCGATGCACCGCCTGCGGTGGATGCCTTGGGTGAGGCCGCGGCAGGTTCGGTCACAGCAGGCCGCGGCACGGCATTGCAACAGTCGGCCACCTTGCCACCGCCCACGGGCGACAGCGGTGAATGGCAGACCGGTTCGGTGCCTGGCTGCAACCCGGGGCAAACGATGCGTGGCGTGAACACGGGTGGGAAGAAGATCGTCACGTTCACCTTCGACGACGGCCCCGACCCGCGCAATACGCACGACATCATGAACGAGTTCGAACGCCGTGGGCTCACGGCCACGTTCTTCATGATCGGGAGGAACATCCGCGAGTTTCCCGCGGCTGGCCGCGAAGTGGTGGCGCGCGGCTTTGCCGTGGGCAGCCACAGCGTGACCCACCAGTACAAGCCGCCCATCATCGCGTCGGAAGTGAAGCCCAACAACGACATCATCGAGTCGGTGCTCGGCGTGCGCACGCCCTATTTCCGTGCACCGGGCTTGAACGAAGGCCCGCAGATCGACGCCGCATTGCGCGATGCCGGTATGTGTGGCTTCTCCACCGACGTCGACCTGCACGACTGGGTGTCGCCGCGCAGGCCGGCCTCGCAGTTGTGCGCTTCGTTCAGCGCTGGGCTTCGCCCGGGCACCATCGTGTTGCTGCACGACGGCGGCAGCCATGCACCCACGGTGGCGGCCGTGCCGTGCATGCTCGACATCGCCCTGTCTCGCGGCTACAAGGTGGTGGGGCTCGAAGAGTTCCTCAACTCGGGTACGCCGTATACGGGGCCGCGACCGCCCAACGTGCCGTCACCCGACTGACCGGCTCGTCCATCGCGGCTCGTGCTAGCGCATTGGCTACCGTTCAGCGCATGCGTATCACCTTGCCGAGCGGCACCGCTGCCGAGATTGCCCGCCCCAGCACCGCTGCCGCCAGTGGTCCCACCATGGGCTTGGTCATTGCGCCCGACATCTTCAGCCTGCGCCCGCTGTACGACGATCTGGTGGCCCGTTTGGCCGACGAGTGGAACATGGTGGTGTGCGCGCCCGAGCCCTTCCCCGGGCGCACACTCGGCCCCGAGATCGAGCCACGTTTCGCCGCGGTGGCCACCCTCGACGACACCGCGCACCTGCGCGATCTGCTGGAAGCGGCCGATGTGGTGCAGGCCGAGGTGGTGCAGGCCGAGGTGGCAACGCTCGGTGGTGCCCCGCGCGTGGGCCTGCTTGGTTTCTGCCTCGGCGGTATGTACTGCCACAAGGCCAGCCGAGTCGATCGTTTCGAGCGCATCGTTTCGTTCTACGGCATGATCCGCGTACCCGAGGCGTGGCGCAGCGTCACCCAGGGCGAGCCGCTCGAGTACCTTGCTGCGGGCCACGCTGAACGGGTGCTGGCCATCATTGGCGACCGCGACCACTACACACCGCCCGCCGATGTGGAGGCGCTGGCCGCCTCGGGCGTCACCGTGGTGCACTACCCCGAGGCCGAGCACGGTTTCGCCCACGACGCCTCGCGCCCGATGCACCGGGCCGACGATGCAGCCGATGCATTCTCCCGCGCACACGGGTGGCTCACCGCCTGAAGCGCTACGCCGCCCGAAGGCGGTATGCGCTCAGCGGGCGCGGATGACGAGGCTCGGTCGCTTGATGATGCGGTAGTGACGATCGTGCTGTTCGATCCAGCCGAGGCGGATGAAGCTGGCGATGGCCTTGTTCACCCGTTCGCGTGACGCGCCCACCATGCCGGCGAGTTCCTCCTGGGTGACAGGCAAAGTGAACTCATCGGCGCCTTCCGATAGTTCGAGCAAACGCTTCGCGGTTCGACCGGTGACATCGAGGAACACACTGTCGGCGAGCGTTTCGTCCATCACGCGCAAGCGCTTGGCCAGGAGGCGGGTGACGCCCCACAGCATGGCTGGTTCGCGGATCAGTGCATCGCGCACGGCATCGTGCGGCAGCATGAGCACGGTGGACGGTTCGAGTGCTCGGGCCATGGCCGAGCGCGGCCCCTGGTCGAGCATCGCCATCTCGCCGAACAGGTCGCCCTCTTCCATGAGCGCCACGACGGTTTCGCGATGGTCGATCTCGTTGGCGATGATGATGGCCAAGCGGCCGGTGACCACGATGTAGAGAGCGTCGGCCACTTCGCCCTCTTTGAACAGCACATCGCCGCGGATGAGTGGAATCTGGCGTGCGCTGGCGGCGATATCGGCCAGCACGCCGGGGGTTGCTTCAGCAAAGAATTCGGTAGCACCGATGAGCGCTTCGTGGGCCATCAGTGAGAGACCGTACTACCCTCCAGCGCTGTGCCCCACTACGAAGCCCAGAATGTCGACGCGGTGTGGACCATCGTGGTTGCCGGCGGTTCCGGTGCGCGTTTCGGCAAGCCCAAGCAGTACGAACACATCGCTGGTGTGCGCATGATCGATCGTTCGGTGGCGGTGGCCCGAGCGGCCAGTGCCGGGGTGGTGGTGGTGGTGCCTGCGGCCGATGTGGAACGTGAACGGTCGCTCATCGAGGCTGTGGTGGTGGCCGGTGGCGCCACCCGCAGCGAATCGGTGCGAGCCGGCTTGGCTGCGGTGCCTGCCGAAGCAACCGTGGTGCTGGTGCACGATGCCGCCCGGCCCTGCGCATCGCCCGCGTTGTATGCCGCGGTGGTGGCAGCAGTGGCGGCCGGCGCTGCCGGTGCCATTCCCGGTGTGCCGGTGACCGACACCATCAAGGTCGTCGACGCCGCCGGCCATGTGGCGGCCACGCCCGACCGTGCCTCCTTGGTGGCCGTACAGACCCCGCAGGCGTTTCGCTCCGACGTGTTGCGTGCGGCACACGCCAGTGGCGCCGAAGGTACCGACGATGCGGCGTTGGTGGAGGCACTGGGCGGCACGGTGGTGGTGGTGCCGGGTGAGGTCGACAACCGCAAAATCACGCATCCTGATGATCTCGAGTGGGTGCGCGCCAGACTGGCAACCATCGGCGGCGACCCAGGGGAGTGGTGATGACAGCGAGAGTGGGGCAAGGGTTCGACATCCACCGCTTCAGCGACGACCCGGCTCGCCGGCTGGTGCTCGGAGGTGTGGTGTTCGAGGGCGCCCGTGGCCTGGTGGGTCACAGCGACGCCGATGTGGTGGCCCATGCAGCCGCCGATGCGCTGCTGGGTGCTGCCGGCCTGGGCGATATCGGCCAGCATTTCCCCGATACCGACCCGCAGTGGAAGGGTGCCGATTCGCTGGTCATTCTGGCTGAGGTGGCGCGCCTGGTGCGTGCTGACGGGTGGGTCATCGGCAACGTCGACACGTCGGTGGTGTGTGAGGAGCCGAAGCTGGCACCGCATCGCGATGAGATGCAGCGTCGGCTCAGTGTTGCGGCCGGTGCGCCCATCACCGTGAAGGGTCGGCGTGCCGAAGGCCTCGGTGCCTTGGG
>JBAXQV010000106.1:0-10471 GCA_037131575.1 Actinomycetota bacterium | reverse complement strand
CTCGAAGCGGTCATCGACCTCGGCTTCCACAGCGATGGTGCCGGCTTCCAGGCCGAGGGTTTGGTGTGGTTGAACGGTGAACCGCTGCAGGGCGTGCACCCTCGCCGCACCGGCGTGCCGCTGGCGCACATCGGTACCGGGCCACTCACCTTCTACGTGGAGGCGGCGTCGAACCCATCCATCGGCCCCGGCTTCGTACCCACGCCGATGGGTTCACGCGAGACAGCCCCCGACCGACCGCTCTACCGAGTGAAGCGCGCCGATCTCGCGCTGCGCAACGACGATGTGTTCGGCCTGTGCCTCGACGTGGAGGTGCTGCTGGGCGTGATGCGTGGCCTGCCCGACACCGACCCTCGCCGGCAGCGCCTGTTGCGCCAACTCGAGACCGCCTTCAACACCCTCGACATGACCGATGTTGCCGGAACCGCCGCCGCAGCACGCACCACCTTGGCCCCCGCTCTAGCGCTACCGGCCCGCGCCAGTTCGCTGCAGGTGGTGGGGGTGGGGCACGCCCACATCGACTCGGCATGGCTGTGGCCGCTGCGCGAAACGGTACGCAAGTGCGCGCGCACCTTCGCCTCGGCCACACGGCTGATGGACGACTACCCCGAGTACCGCTTCGTGTGTTCACAGGCAGCGCAGTACGACTGGATCGAGCAGCGCTATCCGGCATTGTTCGAACGCATTCGCGAGCGCGTGGCCCGCGGTCAGTTCGTGCCTGTGGGTGGCATGTGGGTGGAAGCCGACATGAACCTGCCGAGCGGCGAGAGCCTGGTGCGCCAGATGGTCTACGGCCAGCGCTACTTCGAGAGTCGCTTCGGCATCCGCTGCCGCGAGGTGTGGATTCCCGATGTGTTCGGCTACCCGGCATCGCTGCCGCAGATCTTCGCGGCGGGCGGAGCCGAGCGGTTCATCACCCAGAAGCTGAGCTGGAACAAGCAGAACCGCTTCCCGCACAACACGTTCTGGTGGGAAGGCCTCGACGGCACCCGCGTGCTCACCCACTTCCCGCCGGTCGACACCTACAACGCCGAGGTCACCGGCACCGAGATGGCGTTCAGCGAGCGCAACTTCCAAGAGCACGGCTGGAGCGACTGGGCGCTCATGCCCTACGGCTACGGCAACGGCGGCGGCGGCCCCACCCGTGAGATGGTCGAACGTGCACGACGCATGCGCGACCTCGATGGCGCGCCGCGCCTCACGCTCGGCAGCAGCGACGAGTTCTTCGCTCACCTCGACGACGAAGTGGCGGCTGGCGCGCCCGTTCCTGTGTGGCGTGGTGAGCTGTACTTCGAAATGCACCGCGGCACACTCACCAGCCAGATCGAGACGAAGGTGGGCAACCGGCGCTGCGAACGACTGCTGCGTGAGGCCGAACTGTGGTGGGCGATGGCAGCCGGTGGCCCGCTGCCCACCGAGGTGACCGATGAGCTCGACGAGTTGTGGCGCGAGGTGCTGCTGCAACAGTTCCACGACATCATCCCCGGTTCGTCGATCGCCTGGGTGCACGACGACGCGGAGGCCGCACACGCCCAGGTGACCGCCCGGTTGGAGGCACTCATCGCCGCGGCTTTCACGAGGATGTCGTTGCCCGCCGGCCCCGTGGTGGCCAACGCCGCAACGCACGCCCGCACCGAGGTGATCGTGCACGACGGCACGCCGCTCATGGTGACCGTTCCCGGTAGCGGCATCGCCGCGCTGGCCGCACACCCGCACGACGACCGGGTGGTCACCACCGAGCAGTCGATGGCCAACGGTTTCGTCGCCGTGCAGTGGGCACCCGATGGCACCATCATCTCCATCATCGACGTGCGTTCGGGCCGCGAACTGCTGCCCGAAGGTCGCACGGTCACGCTCGAACTGGCCCCCGACCATCCGGTCGAGTACGACGCATGGGACCTCGAGGCGTGGACCCGAACACTCGGGGCACCCATCGCCGGTGACGCGTCGGTGGAATGGGTGACTCGCGATGCACTGATGGCTCAACTTCGTGTGCGGCGCACGTTCGGGGCATCGAGCCTGGCCGTCACCTACACGCTCCGCGCCGGCAGCGCCCGAGTAGACCTCGGCTTCGACATCGACTGGCACGAAAGCGAACAGTTGCTGTCGTTGATGGTGCCGCTCGATGTGCATGCCAACGACGCCGCCTGCGATATCCAGTTCGGCCATGTGCGCCGCCCCACCCACGCCAGCAGCCCGTGGGACGCCGCCAAGTTCGAGGTGTGCGCGCATCGCTACGTTGATCTCGCCGAGCCCGGTTTCGGTGTGGCCGTGCTGAACGATGGCCGCTTCGGGCACTGCCTGTTCGATGGGGGTATTCGGGTGTCGCTGCTGCGCGCCGCTCGGTTCCCCGACCCCGATGCCGACCAAGGCCGCCATCAGGTGACCATCAGCGTGCTTCCTCACGGCGCTGGCCTGCACGAGGTGTTGCGCGAAGCAGAGGCGCTGAACATGCCGCTGCGAGTGGTGCACGGCAACCACGCCGGTGCAGGCGACATCACCACCGACGTGCCCGCACCATTGGTGACCATCGATCACCCCGGTGTACAACTGAGCGCCGTGAAGCGGGCCGACGACGCCAGCGGCGACCTCATCGTGCGGCTCGCGGAGATGTGCGGTGAACGCTCGCCCGTCACCGTGCAAGCATCGGGCCGAATCACGTCGGCAACACGCACCAATGCGCTCGAAGAAGTCGACCCGATACGTGACGAAGTTGACCGATTCGACGTCTTCGATGGAGTCGTCGTTGTGACCCTGCAGCCGTTCGAACTGGTCACCCTGCGACTGAGTGTGGCACCCACCGAACTGCTCTGATCACTGAAGCGAGCAACGCCACCAGATCTCCGGCACGCGCAATTCGACATATACGCCCAGTTCGGAGGCCAATCACGTCCAGCGCAGAGGACGGATCACACCCGAATCTTCGACACGGTGTTCGAGTTGGTGTTGGCGACCCAGATGTTGTTGCCATCGAACGCCACCCCGCGCGGGCCGTCGCCGACCGTGACGGTCGCGGTGACCAAGTTCGTCGACGGGTCGATCTTCGACACCGTGTCCGAACGTTCATTGGTGACCCAGATGCTGGTGCCGTCGAACGCCACCCCGACCGGGGCCAAGCCGACAGTGACGGTGGCGGTGACCAAGTTCGTGGACGGATTGATCTTCGACACCGTCCCCGACTGCTTGTTGGCGACCCAGACGTTGGCGCCATCGAACGCCACCTCGTACGGCTCGCTGCCGACGGCGACGGTGGCGGTGACGGTGTTGTTGGACGGATCGATCTTCGACACCGTGCCCGAGTAGTAGTTGGTGATCCAGATGTTGGTGCCATCGAACGCCACCCAATCCGGGGCGTTTTGAACTGTGACGGTGGCGACGACCGTGTTCGTGGACGGATCGATCTTCGACACCGTGTTCGATTGGAGATTGGCGACCCAGATGGAGGTTCCATCGAACGCCAACCCATACGGGCCGCCGCCGACGGTGACGGTGACGACGACCGTGTTCGTGGACGGATCGAACCTCGACACCGTGCCCGAGTAGTAGTTGGCGACCCAGATGTTGGTGCCATCGAACGCCACCCCGACCGGGCCGTCGCCGACTGCGACGGTGGCGATTACCGTGTTCGTGGACGGATCGATCTTCGAAACTGAGCTCGAAAAGGTGTTGGCAGCCCAGATGTTGGTGCCGTCGAACGCGACCCCCTGCGGGCCGTCGCCGACGGTGACGGTCGCGATCGTCTTGTTGCATGCGTCCCAACGGATCAGCGCGATCCATGACGCACAAACCGGCCCTGTCGCGCCCCTGTCGCCCTTAGGACCGGCAGCTCCATTGTCACCCTTATCCCCGGTGTCGCCCTTGTCGCCCTTGGGGCCGATTGCGCCCGTGTCGCCCTTGAGGCCAGTCGCCCCTGTCGCACCCGTCGGCCCGGTCGGACCAGTCGCCCCAGTCGGACCTGCAGGGCCACTGGTCGACGGCACGAAGTAGCCGACAACATCGACGATCACATCGACACGACCCTGATTGTTGAACACGTTCACCTTGCCATCACCCGACAACTTCACCGTCACCGAGTTCGCCACCGGTGCCTGCCCGGCGCTGTAGTTCATGTTCGACGCATTCGGCCGATCGACATCAGCAGGAAAAACCGTCAGATACGAACCCGCAGACGGATCGACCACGGTCACATTCGCCGAGATACCGGTGGCGGTACTCGGAATCGAACAGTCCCCATTGGTGCCCCACACCGTGAACGTCACCGTCTCGCCAGCACCAACCGGCGTTCGACGCACACCGACACCATCCACACGAGTATCAGCCAAACGACATGCCGCAATTGGCACCAACGCCGACGATGTATCACCACCGGCTGCACCAACCTGCTGGATCACCCCGACACCAGTGACAGTCGCCGCCGCCAACGCAGCCGCAACCCCAACATGCACAACACTGAAACGCCTCATCGACCCACTCCCGACTCATGTCGCAACGTCGGTCGCAGCGCCTTCCGAAACCGTACAACAGCTCGGGACTCGAAGAGCAAACCACGGTCGACAGATCGCAAGGGCCGAACGTCACATCTTCACATCACGCGCCACGCCATCGAGTGGGTCCGCAGCAACGTCGAACAGAGATCCGATTGATGGCCATTGACCATGAACGGTGGCGACTACGGTGCTGCTATGACGGCTCGCATTTTGATGGTGTGTACGGCCAATGTGTGCCGTTCGCCGATGGCCGAGGTGCTGCTTCGACGGCATCTTTCCGATGCAGGTATCGATGCTGTCGTGTCGTCGGCCGGCACGCGCAATGTCGGCCTTCCGGTTGATCCGAAAGCGACGGCGGTGCTTGCCGAGATGGGGCACGACCTCACCACTCACCGACCACGTCCGATCAGCCGAGAGATTCTCACCAACGATGGCGCAGGCCTCATCATCACCATGACCCGCGAGCATTTGCGCGATGTGGTGGCACTCGACCGGTCCACATGGAAGCGCACCTTCACGTTGCGCGAACTGGTCCACCGGGTATCGACCCTGTCGACAACGCCCGACAGACCAGCGACAGCTCTTCAGGCGACGAGCGAGGGGCTCGCAGCGTGGGCTGGCTTCGTGGCAACGGGGAGGAAGGCTGCCGACATGCTCACCGACGACCCGAGTGACGACATCAGCGACCCATACACCGGTTCATCTGCCGATGTGCTGGCGTGCGCCCGAGACATCGACATGCTCACCGGGCTGGTGGCTCGCAACCTGTCGTTCCTCTGACACCGAGGGAATGCACTCGGTGTGTCTCAAGCCGCGGGTTGGGCGTTCCCAACCCGCCGGCTCGAAGAACGATCAGGCGGCGGGGCGACGACGGCGGGTAGCGACGATGAGCAGCGCCACACCGGCGCCACCGACCACGGTGGCAAGCTGCACCATGCTGAAGGTGTCGGTACCGGTTGCCGGGAGGCCACCTGCGGGAACGGTGGTGGGGCCACCGCTGCCCGACGAGCCGCTCACGCCGGTGACCGTGCCATTGGCGCTGATGGTCATCGAACCCGAATCGGTGAATGGCTGGTTGCTCGGCGAGGTGCCCACCAGCACCACGGTGTGAGCACCGGCAGGAGTGTTCTTCGGGATCGTGACCGTGACGTTGTAACGGCCCTGAGCATCGGCCGTACCGGAGAAGACCGTGACCGGGGTGGAGCGAACCTCGACGGTGAAGGAGCTGAGCGGCTTGAGCACGTTGCCGGTGAAGGTGGCCGTGAGGCCGTTGCTCAGGTTGTCGCCGACGCCGAAGTTCATGGTCACCGAATGCTGAGCCGGCGCCGTGGTGGTGGGGGTGACCGTGGTGGTGGGTGCCGCAGTGGAGGTGGGGCCACCGCCGCTGACGACCGTGGTGGTGGTCGACGACGACGTAGAGGGCGCCGCTGTCGTGGTGGTGGTCGACGACGTGGTGGGCACTGCCGTGGTGGAGGACGCCGGCGGGTATGCCTCGGCCGAAGGAAGCAGCGACGAGGCGCCTGCCGGCATCACCGAGGAGAGGACGCACAGAGCGGCAACAGATCCGGTTGCAAGGGCGGCGGCAATTGAGTTACGGCGAGTAGTCATGATTCCTCACAGAGAGCGTCGAGTGGCACTACCTTAGCTGCACCGTCAAGCGATTCTCAAATGACAATCTGTCATTTATGTGCATGAAACGAAGTGTTCATCTGGACTTCGACGCGCGAGGCTCGCGCCACTACACAGCGTGAGAAAGTCCAGCGACGACCGGCCTCGAAGGCCCCGGAATTGCTACGCAGCGTCGGTACGTTGCCCGCTGGCAGCGTCGGGAGCTGGGGTTCCGGCGGCCGTCGAGGCGGTGTCACGCTGGCCATACCCGTAGCCATAGCCATATCCATAGCCATAGCCGCCCCGGCTACGGCGCCCGGTGAGCTTGTTCAACACGAACCCCACCAGTGGCGCCTGCACGCGTCGTAATTGAGCGATTGAGTCGGACACTTGTTTGTTGGAACTCCGACCTGATTGTGCCACCAACACCACGGCCTGCACGCTCGAAGCCAACGCAACGCTGTCGGTGACGGGCAGCACCGGAGCAGAGTCGATGATCACTGCGTCGTAGCTGGCGGCTAGAGCGGCGATCAGTTCGCGCATTTGGCGACTGCCGAGCATTTCACTCGGGTTGGGCGGCACCTTGCCCGACGGAATGATGTCGAGGTTGTAGACGTGATGCACCACAACCGAATCGACCGAGGCTCCCAACAGTGCGTCGGTGAGCCCGATGGTTGGGGTGAGGCCAAATACTTCGTGCACCCGAGGGCGGCGCAGGTCGGCATCGACCAGCACGGTGCGCAGGCCTGCCTGCGCGTACACAGAAGCCAGGTTGGTTGCTGTGGTGGTCTTGCCTTCACCACTGACCGAGCTGGTGATCTGCACCACCTTGATGTCGTCGTCGAGGCCTAAGAACAACAACCCGGTACGCAAACCGCGGTACGACTCGACTGCCAAATCGTCGGGTTTGCTCAACGAGATCGGGCGATGGTCGGGAGATGCCACCAAAGGCACCGCAGCCAGTACCGACGGGCCGCCGCCGATGCGGGTGAGTTCGTCGGGCGTGCGAATCGAGTCGTCGAGATAGTCGAGCAGGAAAGCAGCACCGAGGCCGAGCAACAGGCCCACGATGCCGGCAAGCACTGCCGAGCGCACCGGGGTGGGTTCCACGGGCGATGTGGGCAACTCGGCTTCGCGCACCGATTGGGCGCCGCCCGTGGCCAGCGCTGCATCGACCTGGAGTTGGTCGAGCCGTTGCTTGAACAGCGACTGCTGGTCGACGAGTACGCGCCGCTGCGCCGCAAGGCTGTCTTTGATGGCCTGCTGCTGGTCGGCGGGGGCGTCGGCGACCTGCTTGTCGAGTGCGTCGATCTGGTCTTGGATCTCGGTGACCTTCTTCTGCAACTCGGAACCAGCCGACACGAGCCCCGACACGGCTTGCTCACGCCGCACTTCGATGTAGGCCTGCACGTAACCATCGGCCAACTTCTTGGCCATGGCGGGGTCGCCATGTTGCACGGTGACGATGACAACGTCGGTGTTGCCGTCGCTGGCGCCCGATGCTTTCGGCGGCACCTCGGTGAGCCCGAGATCTTTCATCACTCGCTTGGCCACCACTTCGCTCTCGATGAGCTTGATCTCGGTGTCGGTGGCTCGCTTGGCATCGTTGTAGGCCGTGTTCACATTCGAGAACACGGTGTCGGAGGTGCGAGCCCGCACCAACACGGCGGCCGACGACTCGTACACGGGCGTCTTTAGTGCCGACAGCAGCAACGACAGGGCGATAGCCACAACCACCGCTGCGATGACGATCCATTTCCGTCGAGCAACTACTTGCGCGTAGTCGCGCAACGACATTTCTGGGGCGGCCGCTGTTTCCATCAACCGGAAACGCTACCGGGCCACCTGTGTCGGTGGGAATCGCCCCAGACGAAGTCTTGACACATGAATTGACTGTTTCATGGCTGGCGAGCAGCAATTCCGGGCAAAGGTCACCGATACCATCACCACCGTGGGTACTGGGCGGCGCAACACACTGAGCTCACGTTCGACCATCTTCGTCGGCGTCATATCGGTCGTTGGTGGTATCGCCGCGGCACTCTGTGGGTTGCATCCCACAGGCTCTACAGCAATCGATGCGGTGCTGGTGTTTGCAGCAGCGGCTGCCGTCATTTGGGCATCGGCGACCGCACCATGGTGGGTCTTGGTGGCCGCCGCCGGCGTGGCTGCCGCGTTCGCCGACGGGTGGATGTGGGTGATACTCGGTGTGTGCGCTGTCGGCGCCGGCGCCTACATCGGTGCACGCAAGCTCAATCTGGGCGAAGTTCGCAGTGTCATCGGCCTCGCGGTGGTGCTGGTGTGTGCCCACCTCCGCCACGGCGCATTCCAAGGCTTGTCGGGGCTCATCGGCGTGACGGTGTTGGCAGCGGTGTTCGTGGCCGGTGTGGTGCGGCGGCCGCGGGCTGTGCGCCGCAAAACATGGCTCGTGGTGGGCGGCGTGTGCCTGGTGGGTGGCGTTGGTATCGGGGCCATGGCCGTTGCCGCCCTGTCGGCACGCGCGCCGTTGCAGCAGGGCAGCCGCCAGGCTCGCGCTGCGCTCGACGCGTTGAACAAGGGCAACCTCACCGATGCCGCCGAGAAGTTCAAGGTTGCGTCGGCCTCGTTCCGCAACGCCGACGACGACCTCGATGCGTGGTGGACCCAACCGGCCAGGCTCGTGCCCGTGTTGGCTCAGTATCGCAATGCCGGCGCGGTGCTCGCCGACGGAGCCGCCTCGAGCCTCAGCACGGTCGCCGCCTCGTTGGGGCAGGTCGACCCGCAAACCGTACGGATGCAGAACGGCGTCATCGACATCGCCTCGGTGCGCGCCTTGACGGCCCCGCTGAGCGAAGTTGCCACCGCCATCGATGCGCTGCCCGATGCCATCGATGAAGCCCGTTCACCGTGGCTGGTGAAGCCCGTCACTCGCCGCCTCGACGACCTCGACAAGCAGATCGCCAATAACCGCACCAAGCTCTCCAACGCGCAAGAGGCCGTGCGGTTGGCTCCGCAGATGCTGGGCGCCACCGGTGTGCGGCGCTACCTCATTGCATTCCTCACACCCGCCGAGGCTCGTGGCCTGGGCGGTTTCATGGGCAACTTCGCCGAGGTCACCATCGACAACGGCAAGGTGAAGGTCAGTCGCTTCGGCCGCCACAATGAGCTGAGCGCAGGTGGCCCCGACCCCGAGGCCCGTCACATCGGCGGGCCCGCAGCCGTCATCGATCATTGGGCCGGCTTCGGGTTCGCTGAACCCGATGGCACCACCAGTAGCGATGTGTGGGCGAACGTCACCATGCCGCCCGACTTCCCCTCCACTGCCGATGTGATCGCGCAGCTCTATCCACAAAGTGGCGGCCAACGACTCGACGGCGTGTTCGCGATGATGCCCGAGGCGGTGGCTGCGCTGATGCGCTACAGCGGCCCGGTTGATGTGCCGGGGGTCGACCAACCCATCACCGCCGACAATGTGGTCGACTTCATCTTGAAGGGTCAGTACGAGATAACGCAGAAAGATGAGCGGCTCGATGTGCTCGACACCATTGCTCGCACCACGTTCCAGAAGTTGCTCGCCGGCGCCCTGCCCGAGCCCGCCACCGTGGGGCGCGACTTCGCACCACTGGCCGCCAAGGGTGAGTTCATGGCCTGGAGCGCCGACGCCGAAGAGGAGCAGCTCTACATCACGGTACGCATGGCCGGCGGCTTCCCGGCGTTGAACGGGGGCGACGGCATTGCCGTGACGGTCGACAACGCCGGGGCCAACAAGCTCGATGCGTACCTGAAGATGGACGTGCACTACGACGCCACCAAAGATGAGGAGAACGGCTCCACCAGCTCGGTGGCCACCATCACGCTCACCAACACGGTGCGCCCCGAGGGAATGCCCGACTACGTGACCTCCAACCCCTACGGGTTGCCCAAGGGCACGAACCGGGCGTACGTGTCGGTGTACACCGGAATGCCATTCGTGGCCGCGTCGGTGGAAGGTGTGCCCCAGCAACCGGTTGTCGGCGATGTCTTCGGCTGGCACCTCACCAACCTGTGGGTCGATATTCCACCTGGCAGCACGAAGACGGTCACCGTCACCGTTGCCGGCATGTTGAACGCACCGACCTACACCGTGGTGAAGAAGGTTCAAGCCCTGCCGATCGCCCCGACGTACGAGCTGAGCCACACGTGACCAGTCAGCCTCGCCAGTTCCGAACAAGTGACCCAGATGGAGGTAGCTATGCCTGAAGTACCCCGTGATGCTCGAATCTTCGTAGCGGGCCACCGTGGGTTGGTGGGTTCTGCCATCGTCCGACGGCTCGCTGCGGGCGGTTTCACCAACGTGCTCACCGCTTCACGCGACCAACTCGACCTGCGCGACCAGGCCGCTGTGAACTACTGGTTCAAGG
>JBAXQV010000105.1:0-10569 GCA_037131575.1 Actinomycetota bacterium | reverse complement strand
CGCCGACACCCGGCAAGGCGTCGCCGACACCCGGCACGGCACCGCCCGCCGCAACCACGGAGTGCCACACCACATCGCCCTCTTTGCGTACGTCGACCACAGCCAATCCGGCAAGCTCGCCCACATCGTGAGGTTGCCCCCCGCCCGTGGGGTAGAACGCCGTACGGTCGAGGGCGATGGCGGCAGCACCGTCGTCACCCGTGCGGGTATCGATCACCGTGGCGGTGAAGGCCTGCAGGTAGGCGTCACGGAGATACAGAAGTTCCGTCATCGATCGACCAGCGGTGCCAGCGCACTCAGCTCGTGGCTTGCGGTTCCTTGGGCAGGCCGAGCACGCGCTCGCCCACGATGTTGCGCTGGATCTGGCTGGTGCCACCCCAGATGGTTTCCGAGCGACTGAAGAAGAAGGCACTCATCATCGGGCTCACCGGGTAACCGGCGCGACGCTTCTCGCGGGCAGTGCCGGGCCACGACACACCCGACGGACCACAGTCGACCAGCATCGAACCAGGACCCATGATGTCGAGTGCCAACTCCATGGCTTCCTTGTGCATCTCGGTCCAGAACATCTTGTTCGTGGCACCCAGGGCGGCCATCGACGGATCCTTCACCTTGGCCAAGGTGTTGGAGAGTGAGCGCAACCCGTTCACCCGCAAGATCTGGATTTTCGTGTAGTACGTCATCAACCGCTGCCGCACATGCGGGTCGGCGATGGCACCGTTGTCGCGTGCCGCCGACAACATCATTTTGTACTCCTCTTCGAAGCGGCGGTACCCGGTGGTGGCACTCATGCCACGCTCGAACGCCAGCGTCGAGTTGGCCACCTGCCAACCGTTGTTGACCCCACCCACCACGTTGTCCTTCGGGCAACGTGCATCGGTGAAGAACACTTCGCAGAACTCGGCAGTGCCATCGGGCTGCACGATGCCGCGCACTTCCACGCCCGGCTGACGCATCGGCACGAGCAGGTAGCTGATGCCCTTGTGCTTCGAGGCGGACGGGTCGGTGCGGGTGAGCAGGAAGCAGTAGTCGGCATGGTGGCCGCCGGTGGTCCACACCTTCTGGCCGTTGATCACCCATTCATCGCCGTCGAGCACGGCCTGGGTCTTCAGCGACGCCAGGTCGGAGCCCGAGTTGGGCTCGCTGAACCCCTGGCACCAGCGCATCGTGCCGTTGAGGATGCGGGGCAGGAATTCCTTCTTCTGCTCCTCGGTGCCCCACTGCAAGAGGGTGGGACCCACGAGGGTGTCACCGAAGAAGTCGGCGCGCAGGGGTGCCTTGGCCCGGGCGAACTCCTCCGACAGCACCACACCTTCCATGATCGACAAGCCCTTGCCGCCGTATTCGGCAGGCCAGGTGGCGCAGATCCAGCCACCTTCGAACAACTTCGCCGGCCAACCTTCGTTGAACGCCTTGCGGGCTTCAGGGGCCATTTCGAAGTCGTCGTCGAACCAGCCGGCCGGCAGGTTGGCTTCCAGCCAGCCACGGATCTCGGTACGGAAGTTCTCGGCCTCAGGGGTGTAGGTCAATTCCATCCCCCCAGTATTGACCCACCGGTCAAGCGCGCGGAAGTCGTACCCGCAACATCGGCTCATTTCGAGTGTGACGCGGTTCACAGGCTGTTCACAATCACCGAATCACCACGAAATGAACGGTTCCTAGATTGCTCTCAATGGTTTCGTCCGCTTCTGCCTTCCAGGTCGATTCACCATCCAACCCCCTCGGACTCGTGTCGCTCGGCGGGCAGGAGCGGGCGGTACTGGCTGTGCTGGTGACCCAACGCGGCAAGGTCGTCGGCCGGCGCGAGCTCTCCCGACAGGCGGGCCTCAGCGAATTGTCCGCTCGTCGGTGCGATTCGATTCTCGTCGGGCTTCGGCGTCATCTCGGGCCCGCATCGATCGTGACCATCAGATCGCGCGGCTGGATGCTCACCCCCGAGGCAATCGATTGGGCCCTCGCGCTGCTCTGACCGCGCGCTCCCGTCACTTCCTCTGCCACCATTCCTCACACGATGTCACCCACCATGTTCTCGACGATCCTCGCTTCCGACAGCGGTTCGATCGATCTGGCGCGCCTGCTCCTCGATCTGCTGATCGTACTGGTGGCCGCGAAGCTGGTCGGCGAAGTGGCCGAACGGTGCCGTATTCCGAGTGTGCTCGGCGAGATCGTCGCCGGGGTGATCATCGGGCCGTCGGTGCTCGGGTGGATCCAGCTCAGCGGCAACCGGGGCGTGTCGATCTCGTTGCTCGCCGAGATCGGCGTCTTGCTCCTGCTGCTGTCGGTCGGCATGGAGATGGACCTGGCCGAACTCGGCAAAGTCGGGCGACCGTCGTTACTGGTCGCCGTCGTCGGTGTCGTGCTGCCGTTCGGGCTCGGTATGGCCGTCGGCCTGGCGTTCGGCGAATCGACCAACACCGCCGTATTCTTCGGGGCCGCCCTCACCGCCACGAGCGTCGGTATCACCGCTCGGGTGTTCGGCGACCTCCGCGCCTTGGCCACGATCGAAGCCCGCATCGTGCTCGGCGCTGCCGTGGCCGACGATGTGCTCGGCCTGGTCATCCTGACCGTCGTGACCAAAGTGGTCACCGGCGGATCGGTCAGTGTCGGGCTCGTGGCCGGCACACTCGGCCTGGCAGCGCTCTTCCTGGTCGGCACCGGCCTGGTGGGTGTGTTCGCCGTTCCGAAAGTTCTCGACGTCATTCATCGCCGGGCCAGTTCCGGAGCGACGCTGGCCGTCGCGGCGATGGCGATCACGCTTGCATTCGCCGAACTCGCCGACGCAGCGAAACTGGCGTTCATCATCGGAGCCTTCATGGCCGGCCTCGGCCTCGGCCGCAGCCAACACCACGAACGGATCGCCCGCGACCTCGGTTCGGTCGGCAACATCTTCATCCCCGTGTTCTTCCTACAGATCGGCATCAACGCCGATCTGCAGGCCATGGCCAAACCCGCCGTCATCGGTCTTGCCGCAGCCATGAGCGCAGTGGCGATCGTCGGTAAACTGGCGGCTGCTGCTGGGGCCGTCGGAACGAAGTCCGACAAGGTGCTGATCGGCATCGGCATGATTCCTCGCGGTGAGGTCGGTCTGATCTTCGCGGCACTCGGGTTGAGCAGCGGTGTTCTCGAAAACGACCAATACGGCGCCTTGTTGATCGTGGTGCTGGTCACCACCGTCGTCACCCCGCCGCTGCTGCGGTTGCGCCTTGGTCGCACTGCGGCCGCGACCGCCACCACCGGTACCGCTGCCGCCGAACTCGTTCAGCCGCCGCCGGGTGGGTGGCTGGTCGTCAGCGATGATCAGATCGAACTCAGCGCCGTTCCGCCTGCAGCAGCGACCATCGAACTGGCACTCGAAACCGCTCGCCTGGCACCCCATGCCCGGCCATCGAGCGATCTGCTGTCGTGGTTCGGCGCCAACCGCAACGTCGCCATCGAATGGTCGCACGGGGTAACTCCAACGTTGATCGATCTGCTGCGCGCCGATGAACCCCGTTCGTGGCGTTTCCTCGATGTGACCGGGGTACTGGAACGGGCGCTGCCAGAGATGGCTGAGGCAATGCGCCGACGACGGGCCGACATGAGCGACCTCGATCCGCTCGGGGCGTTGCGATTCCCCACCGTCGACCGGCTGCACCAGTTGCTCACCACCGGTGAGGCCGGGTTCAGCGAGATCGAAAACACCGACGAACTGGTGCTGGCGGCATTGTGCGCCGATGTGAGCGACGAGGGCGACGGCGTGTTGACGCTCGCCCAACGACTGACTGGCGATGTGGTGGCCGATCGAGTTGCGGCCCTGGTGGCCGACGCCCACCTGCTGCGCGCCGGCGTCCGCGACCCCGGTGCCTTCGACGAGGCGCGCATCCTGCAATTGGCCACCCACCTCGCCAGCAGCGCTCACGCCCGCAGCGCCTATCTGCTCACGTTGGCATCGGGCGAGTTGACCGCCCGCGAACGCGAAGCACTCGACGAGCGCTGCGCCCTGGTGCAGACCGCCCTGGAACACCCCGAGGTCACCGGTAGCGAGGCGACCAATCTTGCTGGCGCCCGCCGTGCGGCAGCCCAGCACTTGCTCACCGATGCTGCTGCCATCGAACGGTTGCGCTTCGCCTCGGTGCCCTATCTGCTCTCACACACCCCCGAGGACCTCGCCCGCCAGGCGCGCCTGGTCGAACCGATGCCCCAGGCAGGCATGGTGCGGGTGGCGGTGAGCCCCCAACCCGACCCCGATCAGTGGCAGATCGATGTCGCCTGTCGCGATACCGACGGCCTGTTGTCGCGTCTCACCGAGGTGCTCGCCGCTGAAGGGCTCACCGTGATCAGTGCCGATATCGCCACCTGGCCCGACGGAGCGGTGCTCGACAGTTTCATCGTCGAATGCCCGCGTCGGCCCAGTCCGCGCGACCTCAGCTTCGCGTTCACGGGGCGGATGCGTGGACCGGTTCATCGCATTGCCCTACCCGAGCTGACGGTCGCGTTCGACAATGATGCCCTGCCCTGGCACACCGCGTGCGTGGTCACCGGCCCCGACCGTCCGGGCGCATTGCAGGCCGTCAGCGCTGCGCTGACGCTCGCCGGGGTCGACGTGCACACCGCGCGGATCGCCACCGTCGACGGGGCGATCAATGATCGCTTCACCGTGTCGGATCGATTCGGTCGCAAGATCGACGCGGCCACGATGGCCGTCGTGCGCACCGTGTTGGCCGGTGGGCGCCGGTCGCGTTGGCGTCGCTGAGCGCGTCGCGCACTTGATCCTGCCAAGGTTTTCGGTCGATGCACCCGATCGCAACACGGTGGAAACAATCCGGCGACGACCAGGAAATGCGGGCCTCCTACGGTGCAACCATCTCGTCCCAGCGTTGCGGCGAGTGTGGTACCGCCCTTACATCCAATGCATCCAGGAGGAATCAGTGCGCAAACGTCCCGCACTCAAATACGTCGCCGGCGGCCTCGTCGGCGCCGCCGTACCCGCTCTGCTCATCGGCACTCAAGCATTCGCCGAGGAGGCCGACCCCATGGTGACCATGGGTCAGGCCACCAACATCTTGTGGGTGGTCATCGGCGCCATCCTCGTCATCTTCATGCAGGCCGGGTTCGCGCTCGTCGAGACCGGCTTCACACAGAAGAAGAACGCCGCTCACGTGATGAGCACCAACTTTGCAATCTTCGGCCTCGGGTTTGTCGGGTTCTTGTTCGTCGGCTTCCCACTGGCATTCGGTGGCTTCGACGCGTCTGCCTACCTCGGGCCCACCGGCGCAGCAATGAACACTGAGCCCCTCATCGGTTCGGGCAACTGGGCCTTCCTGTGGCAGGGCTGGAGCCACCTCGGTTCCGGCGCCGGCGCCGGGCTGCTGGCGTTCTTCCTGTACATGGTCGCCTTCATGGACACCGTGGCTACCATCCCTACCGGCTCGATGGCCGAGCGTTGGAAGTGGAAGAGCTTCGTGATCTGGGGCCTGTTCTGCGGCGCTATCTACTACCCGCTGTTCGCAGCGTGGACCTGGGGCGGCGGCTGGTTGGCCAAGACCTGGACTTGGAGCAAGGTGAGCCTCGGTGCCGGTTATGTCGACTTTGCCGGCTCCGGTGTGGTTCATGCCGTCGGTGGTGTCGCCGCCCTCGCCGGTGCAATGGTGCTCGGTCCCCGTATCGGCAAGTTCGGCCCCGACGGCAAGCCCAAGGCGATTCCCGGCCACAACATCCCGATGGCAATGCTCGGCTGCTTCATTCTGCTGTTCGGCTGGTTCGGCTTCAACGCGGCTTCCACCTTCTCGGCCCAGGACATTCAGTTCGCCACCGTGGCCACCAACACGGCAATTGCTGCCGCCATCGGCGCCGTCGTGGCGATGTACTACGTCACCTTCAAGGGCGGTAAGCCCGACCCGGGCATGATGGTCAACGGCATGCTCGCCGGCCTGGTGGCGATCACCGCCCCCTGCGCCTTCGTGTCACCGTGGGCGGCGGCCGTCATCGGTGCGCTCGCTGCGGTGCTGGCCATCGAGGCCGTGTACTTCATCGAGCGTCGCGGTATCGACGATCCGGTGGGCGCCATCGCCGTCCACGGCGTCTGCGGCACCTTCGGTGTGCTCGCCGTCGGCATCTTCGCCAACGGCAAGTACGGCGCCGCTTGGAACGGCTCGTCGAGCACCGGTGTGAAGGGCATCATCCAGGGCGACTGGGGTCAGCTCGGTGCGCAGGCTCTCGGCGCAGTGGTCATCTGGACCGTGATCTTCGGTGTGTCGTACGCCTTCTTCACCATCCAGAACAAGCTCACCAAGGGCGGCATCCGCCTGCCCGAGGACATGGAGATCGAAGGCGCCGACATTCCCGAGATGGGCGTCTACGGCTACGTCGACTGACATGGTTCCTCGTGGCGAGGGCCGACCCCAACGGGCCGGCCCTCGCCACGGCACAGCGCTGAACGGCTCGTCCGTTCATGCACATGGGGGCCGGGGGGTGATGTCCCCGGTCTCTTCGTAGGGGCGGTCCCCGGGGCGATGAGAGACCATCGGCCCGGGGACGTTCCCGATCCATCGCTCTACACTTTCCGCGACACAGGAGGTCAACAGCTATGAAACTCATCACTGCAGTGATCAAGCCGTTCAAACTCGACGATGTGAACGATGCACTGAAGGCAGTCGGTATCCAAGGCATGACGGTCACCGAAGTCCGCGGTTTCGGCCGCCAGGGAGGCCACACCGAAACCTACCGAGGTGCTGAGTACAAGATCGACTTCGTGCCCAAGGTGAAGATCGAACTGGTCGTCGACGATGCGATCGTCGACCAGACGGTCGGCACCATTCGCACCGCCGCCGCCACCGGAAAGATCGGCGACGGCAAGATCTGGGTCACCACGATCGACCGGATGGTCCGCATCCGCACCGGCGAGGAAGATTCCGACGCCATCTGAGTTCTGCGTGAACTCGTTCGTGAGTTCGTGTGGCGGGGCCGGAATCGGCCCGGCACGTTCAGGCACCGAGTGCGGCAAGCATCGCCGAACGGACCCGCTCGAACTCGCTCTCAGGAACCTGACCCGGCGACGAATCGGCCGTTCTGACGTAGAACACATCGACCAGTTCGTGGCCGAGCGTCGACGCCACCGCCGACCGCACGTCGAGGCCCAGTGCTGTCAACGCCCGCGCCAGCCGATACAGCACTGCCGGGGCGTCGGCCGCACGCACCTCGACCACCGTGGTCGACTCCGACGCGTCGTTGCTGAGCAGCACCTCGAACCTCGGTGGGGTCGCCGCCGACGGACGGTTTCGCCGCTGGGCGGTCCGCAGCCGTTGTTCAAGACGGCTGGCGATGTCGACTTCCCCGGCCGCCACGCCACGAAGATCTTGTTCGATCCTGTCCCAGTTCGGAGAGATCGCCGTCGACTTCACCACCCGGAACTCGTCGACAGCGACACCGTCGGCACGCGTGGCCGCCGACGCGCCGATCACATCGAGACCGTGTAACGCGAGCACACCGGCGATCTGGGCGAACAGCCCAGCCCGATCGCGACTCGCGATACGCAACACCTCCACATCGCCCGTGTCCTCCTGCTCGATGTACATCGAACCGTCAGCCTCGACCGAGCGTGCCAGATGGGCCAGGCGATCTGGGTCGGGAGCCTGATGCGTCACTGCAGGCCCACCGCGCAGCACACCGGCGACCGCCGCGACCAGCTCGTCGATCAACGATCGTTTCCACGGCGACCAGGCGGCCGGGCCAGTGGCCTTGCTGTCGGCTTCGGTGAGCGCATCGAGCAGTTCGAGGATGCCGAGATCGCCAACCGCCTCGGCCACGATGGCCGTCGTGCGGGGATCGGACAGATCGCGACGGGTTGCCGTCTCGGGCAACAGCAGATGATGTTCGACCATCGCCCGCACGATCCGGGCGTCATCAACCGCCAAGCCCATCCGCACCGAGACCGTGTCGACGAGCACCACGCCTGCCTCAGTGTGATCGCCCGGGTATCCCTTGCCCAGATCGTGCAGCAGCGCTCCGAGCAGCAGGAGATCGGGTCGGCTCACATCACGGACGAATTCGGATGCGTTCGCCACGGTCTGCAACAGGTGCCGGTCGACGGTGTAGGTATGGAATGCATTGCGTTGCGGCAGGCTGCGCACCGCCCGCCACTCGGGTAGGTACCGGCTGAACAATCCGTACCGTTCGAGCGACTCCACGGTGTGCATCACCGCCGAACCGGAACCGAGCAGGCTGATGAACGCCCGGCGCGTCGCGTCGGTCCACTCCTCGCCCGGCGGTACGCCACGACTGGCGAGCATCCGCAACGACCGTCCACCCATTGGTACGCCGGCGTGGGCCGCGCTCGCCGCGAAACGGAAGACGTACGACTGCTCATCGACATCGGCATCGGCGGCGATGTGCGCCTCGTCGTCGACCACCACCACACCGGGAGACAGCACCGCCGAGACGTGGGTGCGCCGTGTAGCGCGGCCACTCGACCGGATCAGTCGTTCGGTCCGTCGCCAGAAGCGCTCCGTTGCCCATTCGATGGCATGCGCCGCGCCAGCGAGGTTCTGCATCAACACATCGGCGTCGGCGTACCCCATCGCGTCGGCGACGCGTTCCTGGTCTTGCAGTTGCAGGGTGTTGGTGGCCCGCCCCGTGGCCCGGTGCAGTTCGCAGCGGGCCGCCAAGAGCAGCTCGGCCGGGCCGGCGAGGTCGTCGAACGAATCCTCCAACGCCGCAGTCACGTCGGGGCGATCGACCTGCAACGCCCAACGGATCATGTCGTGGTCGCGTAGGCCGCCGCGGCCCTCCTTGAGATCGGGTTCGAGCAGGCTGGCGATGTCGCCGAACCGGTCCCAACGCAACTGCCCCGAGGTCAACAACCGTTGCAGCCACACGAACGGTCGGCGCCTCCACTGCTCGATCGCATGGCGTTGCACCTCGCTAGCCAGGCCGACATCGCCTGCGAGGCAGCGGACCGACAGCACCGAGGTGGCGGTGTCGAGATCATCGGCAGCGAGGTGCAGCAAGGACTTCACCGAATGGGCCGCCGGGCTGAGCTTCAAGCCTGCATCCCACATCGGATACCAGAGACCCTCGGCGAGATCACGCACGACGCTGTCGGTCACTTTGCCCGGGTGGAGCAGCACGACATCGATGTCGCTGCCCGGGGTGAGCACCCCGCGGGCGTATCCGCCGGTTGCCACCAATGCCCAGCCCGGGGGCAACTCGGCGCCGAGGCTCTCGAACCACGAATCGGTCTGTTGCGACAGACGACGTGCCAGCACCCGTCCGGCGAGATCGGCATCGCCGACCAATTGGGCACGCACCCGCTTGATCGTTGCGGCGTCGACAGGGTTCACGACACCACGCTAGGTCGCGTCGGGCCTGTGCCGGAAGCGACGCGCCGCCTAGAGTCAGGCATATGACGATCACCGAGCCCGCCGCACCCGCCACCGAGCGCTGGACTGCACAGTGGAAAGAGTTGTACACCGAAGTCATCACCACCGGTCTGTGCACCGGATGCGCAGGGTGTGTGGTCACCTGCCCGCACGATGTGATCGGCTACGAACACGAAGAGGGCAAGTACATCCCTTTCCACCTCGAAGAGGAATTGGGCCTCGACAACTGCATCCATGGCGAGAAGGGCTGCACCACCTGCACCCGCGCCTGCCCGCGGTTCCGGGCGTGGGAGCCCGCCGCCGACATGCACCTGTTCGGCAAGGTTCGTGAACCCGATCAGATGGCCGGCATCTGGCAAGACCTGTGGCTCACCCGCGCTAGCGACGAACTCATCCACAAGGTCGGCCAAGACGGCGGCCTGGTGTCGGCGATGCTCATCTGGCTGCTCGAGAACGACTACATCGAAGCGGCGATGGTGAGCGGGGTCGAGGACGACGACGCGTGGAAGGCCAAGCCCGTACTTGCCCGCACCAAGGACGACGTCATCGCCACAGCCGGTAGTCGCTACACCTACTGCGCCAACCCGCTCGCGTTACGTGATGCGAAGGAGGCCGGGCTCACCCGCCTGGCATTGGTGGGCATGGGTTGTCAGACCTCGTCGCCGCCGGTCATGTGGGACCGCAAGGCCGGCAAGGTGGGCAAGCCGTTCGTGCTGAACATCGGTCTGCTGTGCTCGAAGACCTTCGACGATGCGATCTTCCCCGAACTGTTCGAGGCCAAGTACGGCCTGGCCAAGCAGGACATGGTCAAGATGAACATCAAGGGCGTCTTCCAGATCTGGATGAAGGACGGCTCGTACCACGAGGTCGACTTGAAGGAATGCCACAAGTGGACACGTACCGGCTGCAAGAACTGCCCCGACTTCGCTGCTGAGCACTCCGACATCGCCACGGGCGGCATCGGTGCCGACAACGACTGGACGCTCACGATCGTGCGCACCGATCTCGGCAAGGCCGTGATGGACCGGATGATCGCCGATGGTTCGATCATCGCTCGTCCCGCCCAGGAAGACCCCGAGGCGATGCGCCTGCTGCGCCTGTTGTCGATCGTGAGCCGTCGCCGTTGGCCCGAGTTCGCCGACAAGGCCCCGAGCGTCGGTGTGCCGCCGCCGAAGAAGAAGGCCGACGGCAGCGCCCCCGCCGCCCACTGACC
>JBAXQV010000104.1:0-10572 GCA_037131575.1 Actinomycetota bacterium | reverse complement strand
CAGCAGGTGGCGACGTGTGCCCCGAGAAGCTCACCATCCAGACCGACTGGTACCCCGAGCTCGAGCACGGCGGCACGTACCAACTCATCGGTACGGGCGGCAAGGCCGACAAGAGCAGCCTGTCGTATTCGGGCCCGGTGCAGGAACAGTACGCCGTTGGCGGCCTGAAAGAAATCAGCATCGCCGCCACCCGCTCCGACGGGAAGCGCAACAGCTCGGTGCTGCTCGACAACGAAGCCGACATGGCCTACATCACCCTCGGCGACGTCATCGCCGACTCGAAGGCCGTGCCCATGACCATCGTGGCCAAGACACTCGACAAGGACCCGCAGATGGTGATGTGGGACCCGGCTCAGTTCGACATCAAGACTCCTGCCGACATCGCCAAGACCGGCGCCCCCGTGGTGCACTTCGGCGGTACGTCGTACATCGACTACATGCTCGGTCAGGGTTACATGACCAAGGAGCAGGACGACCCGAGCTACGACGGTTCCGATGCGAAGTGGATCGCCCAGAACGGCAAGATCTTCCAGCAAGGTTTCGCCACCGCTGAGGTGTACTACTACGAGAACGTCGCTCAGTGGAAGGACGGTAAGCCGGCACCCGTGGCCTACTACACCGTCGCCGACATGGGCTTCGACAACTACCCGGCCACCATCGCCATGACCAAGGACAAGGCCACCAAGCTCGATGCATGCTTGAAGCTCTTCGTGCCGAAGATGCAGCAGGCATGGGTCGACTTCTTCAAGGACCCGAAGGCCATCACCGACAAGCTCATCGACATCAACGTCACGTACGACACCTTCTGGAAGCTGAACGCCGACCAGAACGCTGCCGGCCTGAAGATCATCGACGAGAAGAAGATGGCCATCAACAGCGCCGACGGCACCTACTGCAGCCTCGACCCCGAGCGTGTGACCAAGCTGTACGGCCAGTTGAAGGAGATCTTCGACAAGCAGGGCACGGCCATCGCCGATGACGTGACCTCGGTGTACGACAACAAGTACTGCGCAGGCGCACCGGGTCGCTGACCCAACCTCTGCAACGCAGCGATTGAACATGGATCGGGGGTTGGCCTGCAGGCCAGCCCCCGCTTCATTTTGTTTACGAGTGCGGAACGTACGCGCAGAGGTCGAACGCGTTGCCATCGGGGTCGACCATGTTGCTGATGGCCCCGTAGCCCTCGACCCGCGGCTCTACCACCTCGCGGGCGCCGCACGCCAGCAGCCGCTGCCGTTCATCGGCGAACTCGTCGAGGTCGCACTCGAGGTCGAGGTGCACTCCCCCGGGTCGATGTTCTCCGCGCTGGATACCGATACGCCGCACACCGTCGGTCGACGACAGCACGATCCATCGATCGCCATCTTCACGCTGCGTCTCGTGAAGGTGCAATACGTCGCTCCAGAATCGGGCGAGGGCATCGGTGGCCGGTGAGTCGATGGTGACAAGGTCGAACCGAGTGCTCACGCCGACACCTCGGCCAGAGCGAGCATCACCTGCAGCAACACGTCGCCACCCGCCTGCAGATCGGCCGTTTCGGTGAACTCAGCGATGTTGTGCGACAACCCGGCAACGCTCGGCACGAAGATCATCGACGTTGGGCACACCCGGGCGAACATCTGCGCATCGTGCCCTGCCCCCGATGGCATGCGCATCGTGCTGTGCCCGAGCGACACCGCCGTGTGCTCGACGAGGTCGACCATGTCGGTGGTGAACACCACCGGTTCGAATCGGGCCAGGCTGCGGTGAGCGATGGTCACACCTTCACGCTCGGCGAACTCGTCGCAGAGCCGGGAGAAGCGTTGTTCGGCCACCTGCAGCAGTGACTCATCGGTATTGCGCAGGTCGACGGTCATGGTCACCGACGCCGGCACCACGTTCACCAGATTGGGGGTGAATTCGAGCCTGCCCACCGTGGCCACCTGGGTGCCGCCCATCTCGGCAGCGATACGGCGCACACCGGTGACGATTTCGGCGGCCACATATCCGGGGTCGCAGCGCAAGCGCATCGGTGTGGTGCCCGCATGGGCCGACCGTCCGGCAATGGTGAGTTCGGTCCACGAGATGCCCTGCACCCCGGTGACCACGCCGATGGTGACGGCTTCGTCTTCCAACACCGGCCCTTGTTCGATGTGCAGTTCCACGAAGGCCGCCGGAGCACCAGCGGCCGGGCACGGCATGGGGCCGGCATAGCCGATGCGTTCGAGTTCGTCGCCGAGCCGCGCTTTGTCGTCGGCGGCGCGCACATCGAGCGCTTCCTCGAGCGGCATGCCGCCCACGTACACCAGGCTCCCGAGCATGTCGGGCTGGAAGCGCGCACCCTCCTCGTTGGTGAAGAAGGCAACTGCGATGGGCCGCTTGGTGGCAATACCTCGGGTCGCGAGTGTTTCGACAACCTCGAGCCCGGCGAGCACGCCGAGGTTGCCGTCGAAACGGCCACCGGTGCGCACCGTGTCGATATGCGAGCCGGTCATGACCGGGCTGGCATCGGGGTCGGTACCGCCCCACACAGCCACCACATTGCCCACGCCGTCGATGCTCACCGCCATACCGAGATCGTGCATCCAACTCACCACCAGATCGCGACCGAGGCGATCGGCATCGGAGAGCGCCAGGCGGGCCGAGCCCCATTCACCGTTGGGGCCGTGCACAGCGCCGATGGCGCCGAGTTCGTCGAGGCGGGCGCGCAAGCGCTCGACATCGATACGCAGCGACGCAGCCTGGGCGCTCATCGCCCGAAGTCGAACGCCGCGATTTCGCGCAGCGCCTCACCGAACGCGCGCACTGCACCATCGAACAGTTCGGCGCCGCGCTCGGCCGTGGCGGTGGTGGGGTCGCCGATGTAGCCCTCGGGGAAGAAGTCGTTCGAGAGCCAACCGAAGCTCACCCGGCCGCCGAAGCGTACGTACTGGTTCATCGCAATCTTCTCGGGCACTCGCCGCTCGCCGAGTTCCATCCGCACCAATTCGGGTGCCAGATGCAGCATGATCGACGTTTCGTCAGTGCCACCATGCACGCCCATACCGAGTTCGCTCTCGGGCGACTTGCCGCCCTGATCGGGGGGAACGCCCGGGTGGGCCAAGAACGTCATGAGGCCGTGGGCGAGCCTGATTTCGCGGTTCGCCACATTGGCCAGCGCACTGTTGCCGCCATGGCCGTTGAGGAACACGAACCGCTTCGCGCCCGTGGTGGCCACACAGCGCGCCACGTCGTCGAGCACCTTCAACAGGGTGTCGACCGACAACCACACGGTGCCGCTCGACCAGGCATGTTCATTCGACTTCGTGTACTGCAAGGTGGGCAGCAGCCACGCATCGACTTCATCGCCGTACTGCGCAACGGCCGCTTCCGCCACCGCTGTTGCCACCACAGAATCGGTGGACAGAGGTAGGTGCGGCCCATGCTGTTCGATGGCACCGAGGGGCTGGATGAAGATGCTCCGCTCGGTGATGAGATCGGCCACCTCGGGCCCACGAAGGTCGACGAAATGACGAATTCGAATGTTCACAATGCAACGTTAGCCACTCCGCCAATGGGTGCACTAGAAAGGTGGTATGTCGTCGAATGATGTAGATGCCGTGGTGATCGGTGCCGGTCACAATGGCTTGGTGTGTGCGGCATATCTGGCGCGCGCGGGGCTGCGCACCATGCTCGTGGAAGCTCGTTCATCGGTGGGCGGCACCGCGGCGAGCGAACCGTTCGCAGGTGCGATGGTGAACATCTGTAACTGCGATCACATCGCCTTCCGCACCACACCGGTCATCGACGAACTCGGCCTCGAAGCGCTCGGTTTGCGCTACCTCAGCGTCGACCCCGCCCAGGTGAACATGGCCTGGGACGGTAAGCCGGGCTGGGCGTTGTACAAAGACCCCGAGCGCACCCTCGACGAAATGGCCCGCGTGTACCCGACCGAGGTCGCCAACTACCGCCGTTATCTCGACGCCGCGATGCCCGCTGTCGATTTGGTGTTCAAGGCCGCCAGCGAGCCGCCGTCACTTGGCGGTATCACCAAGAAGGTGTTGGCGAGCCGTGGCAAGGGTGTCGCCACATTGCTCAACTGGAGTCGTCGCAGCGCCGCCGACATCATGCGCTCGTACTTCACCGCCGATGCATTGCGCGGCCCGGCCATGGTGACCGGCCCCATGGTGTGGGGCATCTCACCCGAAATGAAGGGCACCGGCCTCGGTGCACTCACCTACGCGATGCGTCATGTGGGCACACTCGGTCGGCCTGTGGGTGGCAGTGGGCAAGTACCCGAAACCCTCCGTCTCTCGTTCGAGCAGGCCGGTGGGATGTTGAGATTGTCGACCAAGGTCACCGCCATCACCTGCGAAGGCGAGGCCGTGCGCGGCGTCACGCTCGAAGATGGCAGTGAGGTGCGCGCCCGCATCGTGGTGTCGGCATGCAACCCGCACGACACCTTCCTGGCCTGGCTCACCAATGCGCCCGCTTCGGCCAAATCGCTCGTCGACCGGTGGAAGGCCATCCCTCACGACGAGGGGTACGAGTCGAAGATCGACGCCGTCATCGACCGGCTTCCGGTGGTGAAAGCCCACGGCACTCACATCGACCCGGCGCATGCGCTCGACGGCACCACCATCGTGGCACCGTCGCTCGACGACATCCACCGTGGCTACGAGATGATGGGCAAAGGCGAGATCCTCGAACGCCCAGGCATGTTCATGAACATCCCCACCGCCATCGATCCGTCGATGGCACCTGCGGGCAAGCATGTGCTGAGCCTCGAAACCATCTACACGCCGTACAAGTTCAAGGGTGGATGGGCGAGCAGCCCCGAACCACGGCGTTGGCTCGAGCAGTTCGCCACGCTCACCGAACCTGGCTTCCTCGACAGCCTCGGCGAATGGCGAGCCATGACTCCCGATCGGTACGAGACCGAATTCCACTTGCCCGCCGGCCATGCCACCAGTTTCGCCGGTGGGCCATTGGCGGCGCTGCGCAACAAGAACCCCGAACTCACTCGGTACGAGACCCCGGTGAAGGGGCTGTTCCTCACCGGTGCGGCCACGTTCCCGGGCGCCGGTGTATGGGGCGCGAGCGGTCGCAATGCGGCGCTCACGGTGATCGCCAAGCAGTAACTCGGCGAGGCGACCTCAGGCGTCGCGAACCGACCAGTCGCGCTTGGCCACGGGTTCTTTGTCGCTCCAGGGAAAGTTGATCCACTCGTCGGTGCGCTTCCACACATAGTCGCACCGCACCACCGAATGGCTCTTTTCGTACAGCACTGCCGTACGCACCTCGGCGACTTTCCCTTCGCAGAACATCTGCACGCTGCGCAGTGTGTGGCCAGTATCGGCCACGTCGTCGGCGATGAGGATGCGCGCATCGCTCACATCGACGAAATCGGGGGCAGGCGGGAGAATGCGGGGTACTTCGAGACGCTCGTCGACACCGGTGTAGAACTCGACGTTCATCGTGTACACGTTCTTCACGCTGAGTGCGTACCCCAGTGCCCCGCCGATGAGCAGGCCACCACGAGCGATCGACAGAATCATGTCGGGTTCGTAGTCGTCGGCCACGAGTTGCGCGAGATCGCGAGATGCGGTTCCGAACATCTCCCAGGTCATGATCTCTCGTTCGCTCGACACGATGGCTCGCTTTCTCGTTGCAACCACCCCTCTGGCGGCCTCGTCAGCCAACCTAGACGATGGGGGTACTTCGCGCCGATATCGCTCGCGGCGAGCCAGGAGCAGGACGCGTCAGAGACAGATGTCGAAGGGTCGCACCGGCACGCGAGTGAGGTCGCGGCCGATTGCGTCACGAATGGCGGCAACCACCGCAGGGGTCGACGATACGCACGGCGGCTCACCAACGCCCTTGGCGCCGAGTGGGGCCATGGGGTCGGGCTCTTCGATGAGCGACGCCACCACCACCGGCATGTCGAGCATGGTGGGTAGCAGGTAGTCGGTGAAACTGGCGTTGCGCACTTTGCCGTTGGTCTGGATGATCTCTTCCATCACAGCCAGCCCCAAACCCTGGGCGATGCCGCCTTCGATCTGCCCGAGCACGCTGAGCGGGTTGAGCGCTCGCCCCACATCTTGGGCCGTGGCGATTTGCACCACTTTCACCAAACCGAGTTCGGGGTCGACATCGACCACGGCGCGGTGGGCGACGAAAGCGAACGCCGTATGGCAATTGCCCTGGCCGTTTTCGTCGAGATGCTCGGTGGGGCGATGGTGATGTTCGAAGGTTTGGTCGAACTCGAGGCCGGCACTCGCCTCGGCGGCGCCGATACGGAGCGAACCCATCGTGTCGATGATGTCGCGGCCGTCGACAGCGAGACGCAAGGGGTCGACGCCGTAGCGCACGCCCACGTGTGCGAACAGTTGCTCACGCACCAACCGACATGCGCCCTCCACTGCCCCACCGCTCATCCAGGTCTGGCGTGAGGCCGATGTGGAACCCGCCGAGCCGACTTCGGTGTCGATCTGGTCGAGCACCACCTCGTCGATACCGAGCACCGAACGGGCAATCTGCCCCGCAAGGGTGACGAAACCTTGGCCCACTTCGGCGGTGGCGAACTTCACGTGCACCACACCGTCGACCAAACGGCAACGGGCCGTCGAGAAGTCGTCGAACCCCTCTGAGTACATCAGGTTCTTGATGCTCACCCCCCAGCCGATACCGCGACGGATGTGGCTGCGGTCGGCGGTGAGGCCGGCGCCACCGGGAAGGCGCATCGGGTCGCCGTCGTGCCCACCAACGGGTTCATCGGGCAGGGGCAGCGCCGCTGTTTCGCGGATACACCGCTCGACGGGCGCCACATTCTCGATGATCTGCCCAGTAATGAGGCGATCGCCGGTCTCCATGGCGTTACGCAGCCGGATCTCCATGGGGTCGAGCCCACACGCCGCCGCGAGGCGATCCATCTGGCTCTCGTGGGCGAAACATGCCTGCACCACACCGAACCCGCGCATCGCGCCGCACGGCAAGTTGTTGGTACGCACCGCATAGCCGTCGACCACGGCATTGGCACACTTGTATGGGCCCTGCGTATGGGTTACGGCGTTGATGAGCACTGCCGACGACGTAGATGCGTACGCCCCACCGTCGAGAAGGAAGCGTGCTTCGATCTTCACGATGCGGCCATCGTGGGTGGCGTGGTGTCGCATCCAGATACGCGCCGGATGGCGGTGCACATGCCCGAGGAAACTCTCTTCACGGCTGTAGGCGATGCGCACCGGGCGCCCTGTGCGGAGCGCTAGCAAACAGGTGTGCACCTGCAAGCTGATGTCTTCGCGAGCGCCGAATGCGCCGCCCACACCACCCAAGACCAGGCGTATCGATTCGTCGGGAAGCCCCAAGCATGCAGCGATCTGGTGACGGTCTTCATGGAGCCATTGCGTGGCCACCCAGAGTTCGACGCCCGCGCCGCCCGGGTCGGGCACGGCGAGGGCTGCTTCGAGGCCGAGGAAGGCCTGATCTTGCATGCCGATCTCATAGTCGCCCTCCACCACCACATCGCCCACCACGGTGGTGTCGCCGCTGATGATGCGCTGGTGACGGAACACGTTGCCATCGGGGTGAATGGCTGGCACTGCGGGGTCGAGCGAACGCTCGGGGTCGACGAGTGGTTCGAGCACTTCGTACTCCACCACGATGGCCTCCAAGGCACGCCGGGCCACTTCGGGGTGGTTGGCCGCAACGGCTGCGACGGGCTCGCCGACGAAGCGCACAAACTCGCTGGCGAAGACCGGTTGATCCTGCGAGATGAGCCCATAGGTGAGCTTGCCTGGCACATCGGCGGCGGTGATGATGGCTTCGACACCATTGATTCGCCAGGCTGCCGACACATCGATCGACACGATGCGGGCATACGGGTGCGGTGAACGCAACGTGGCCCCCCAGAGCGCGCCATCGGCCGACAGGTCGCCGGAGAAAGCGAAACTTCCCTGCACCTTGGCCACGCCGTCGGGGCGTAGCGTGCTGTCGCCGAGGCGACCGGAGATGACGTCGTCGCGTACCACGGTGCTCATTGCGCACTCCTTCGGGCGACCGCCACGCGTTGTACGGCATCGATGATGCGGCCGTAGCCGGTGCAACGACACACATTGCCCGAGAGTTCTTCACGGATCTCGTACTCGCTGGGGTCGGGCGAGCGTTCGAGTAGCGAGTGGGTGGCCATGATGAGGCCCGGGGTGCAGAACCCGCACTGCACCGCACCCGCCTCGACGAATGCCTGTTGCACATCGCTCGGAGAACCCACCGGGGCGACGCCTTCGATGGTGACGATCTCTTGCCCTATGGCGGTGGCTGCCATCACCAAGCATCCGCACACCAAGTCGCCGTCGACGAGCACACTGCAGCTTCCGCATTCACCTTGCTCGCAGGCACCCTTGCTCCCCATGAGCCCGAGGCGTTCACGCAAGACGTAGAGCAGGCTTTCGCCAATCCATGCGTCGCGCACCTCGTGTGTCGCACCGTTCACGTGCAATGAGTACACCTGGTTGGTGCCTACCACGTCGATGCGCTCGGCGGAGAGGCCCGAAGGCTGGGAGGTCATGGGGCTTCTCCTGGGAAGGCGCGGCGGATCAAGCGAGCGGCGAGTACCTCGATGGCATGGCGACGGTATGCGGCGCTCGAGCGGTGGTCGTCGATGGGGCGGGCGGCGCCGGCGGTGGCTGCAGCGAACGCCTGGGCAGCATCGGCACTGATGGTGCCGGCCGAGAAATCGGCAGTTGCCACCACGAGCGCTTCTGCCTCGGGAGCACGAAGAATGACTGGCCCGACCGAACCGAGTGCCATGCGCACCGACCTGGTGGGCACGTCGATGGCCAGGCAGGCGCTGGCTGTGGCGATGACCATGGCGTTGCGTACCCCGACCTTGGTGTAGCCCTGGTACCCGTCGAGTATCGGCACCGTGACAGCGGTGATGAGTTCGTCGGGACGCCGCACGGTGCGCTTGGGGCCGGTGGCGAACTGGGCGAAGGGAACGTCGCGCACACCCGACACCGAGGCCAGGTGCACCACCGCCTCGAGCGCGGCAAGCACGGGGAGACCGTCGCCCGCAGGAGACGAGGTGCCCACGTTGCCACCGATGGTGGCCGCGTTACGGATTTGCGGCGAACCAACTGTTCGCGCTGCTTGGGCTAGGGCGGGCGCAAGACTCGCCAACGGCTCGGCGGCTAGCTCCGCATAGGTGACCGCTGCGCCGAGGCGAAGCGTGCCCGCGGCACGATCGACCGTCCAGCTGCGCAGTTCGCGTACGCGGTTCACCGACACCACCGACGCAGCAGAGCGCGCCACGGTGCCATGACCGAGGTTCATCTCGACCATCAGGTCGGTGCCACCGGCGAGCACCAGAGTGGACGGCTCGACCGCGAGGCGCGCAAGCACCTCGTCGAGGCTGGAGGCTACGAGTACCGACATTGCGCCAACTTTACATTTCGTAAAGTGCTCGACGCATGATCTCAGAATGTGCAACGCACTCTGTTCACACGATCGTGATCTTCTCGAGCCCCGGGTCTGCAGGTGGGATCTGCGGGTCGAGCCGCTCGAGGGTCTGCAGGAGAATCTTGGCCACCGCCAGGTTGCGCCCTGAATTGCTGTCGGCCGGCACCACGTACCACGGCGCCGCAGCGGTGGAGGTTTCGCTGAGCGCGTCGTCGAATGCCTTCTGAAACTTGGGCCACAGAGCGCGGTCGTCGAGGTCGCCCGCACGGAACTTCCACCGCTTTTCAGGGTCGTCGAGGCGAGCTTGCAGGCGAACGGCCTGCTCAACTTTCGATACGTGCAGGAAACACTTCACCACGGTGGTTCCTTCGTCGGTGAGCAGTTGTTCGAGGTTGCGGATGTGCCCGAAGCGACGCTTCCACACGGGGTCGGGCACCAGTTGCTTCACCCGTACGGTGACCACATCTTCGTAGTGGCTGCGGTTGAACACGCCGATGTTGCCTCGCTCGGGTGCCACCGCATGAATTCGCCACAGATAGTCGTGTGCGAGTTCGGTGCTCGATGGCGCCTTGAAACTGGCCACCGACACTCCAGCCGGGTTGAGGCCCGAGAACACGGCGCGAATGGTGCCGTCTTTCCCTGCGGCGTCCATTGCCTGCAGCACCAGCAGCACGCTGCGCTTGTGCTCGGCGAAGAGTCGTTGCTGCAAGAGATCGAGGCGAGCTTTGGTTGCGTCGAGTTCGTCGAGTGCCTCGCTCTTGCCGAGGTCGAAACGACTCTTCGTGGCCATCTTGGCCAGTTTCACCTTCTCGCCAGGCTTCACCCGCAGCTGTTCGATGGTGCGTTGCCACTCGGGAGTCAGCGTCGTCGATGCCATATGACGACGTTAGTGCGAACCAGTTACCGCATTGGTTCGTACGGGCAGTGGCGACATCCACTGGCACAGCAGTACCCGCGGCCAGCGAGGAAAGCGGCCGTGAACACGCTGTATCCACTGAGCGGATCGCGATATGTGGGTTGATGCTTCGCAACCGCTTCCCGGTGACGGGAGAGCACTTCATCGCGCAGCGGAAAGCGCTCGGTGAGCCGACCCGGAAGGGGACATTCGATGTAGTCGGGCCGCAGCATCACCACCCAGTCGAGGGTAGCGGTGAGGGG
>JBAXQV010000103.1:0-10602 GCA_037131575.1 Actinomycetota bacterium | reverse complement strand
TCGAGTGGCGAACGGTGGAGCCGAGCACGGTGAGTTCCATGCCGCCAGGATAGAGCCAGCTGCGGCAGAGGGGCTGAGCGTTGCGGGGCGTTGCCGCGCCTAGCCTGTGCGAATGGCACGCACACTCACCGATGAACAGGTCGATCGTTACCAGCGCGACGGGTTCCTCGTGGTGCCCGATGTGGTGGGCCCTGAAGCCATCGCCGGGCTCCGTGCCGCTGCCGAGGCCATCGTCGACACCTTCGAGCCCGACGAGCAGCGCACCGTGTTCACCACCGACGAGCAAGAGCGCTCGAGCGACCGCAACTTCCTCGAGTCGGGTTCGGGCACCTGGTGTTTCTTCGAAGCGGAAGCCTTCGACGATGCCGGGGTGCTGCGGCAGGCAAAGAGTCTCAGCATCAACAAAATCGGGCATGCCATGCACGACCTCGATGCCGAGTTCGAACGGTTCACCTACACCCCCGACCTCGCCGGTATCGCTACCGATGTGGGCATGCCCGATGCGCTGGCACTGCAGAGCATGTACATCTTCAAACAGCCACTCATCGGCGGTGAGGTGGGCTGCCACCAAGACGCCACCTTCCTCTACACCGAACCGCAGAGTGTCACCGGCTTCTGGTTCGCGCTCGAAGATGCCACGCTGAACAACGGCTGCCTGTGGGCCCTACCCGGAGGCCATCGCACCTCGTTGCGCAAGGCATTCAAACGGCTCGGCGACAACGATGCAGGCACCGAGTTCGAGGTGTTCGACCCAGCGCCGCTTCCCGACCCCGACGAGCTCACACCGCTCGAGGTGAAGGCTGGCACGCTGGTGGTGCTGCACGGGCTACTGCCCCACTGGAGCGATGTGAACCGTTCGCCGAAGAGCCGTCACGCCTACTCGGTGCACTGCATCGCTGCCGACGCCCACTACCCCGAATGGAACTGGTTGCAACGCGGTGCCGATCTGCCGCTGCGCAGCCTGCAGACCGTTGCCGGAGCACACGCATGAACACAACGAGCCAACTGCTGCGTGCCCCCAAGGCACTGCTCCACGACCACCTCGATGGAGGGCTGCGGCCGCGCACCGTGGTGGAACTCGCCGAGGAGTTCGGCTACCGCAACCTGCCCACGCACGATGTGGACGCGCTGGCCACATGGTTCAACCGTGGGGCCAAGCGCAACGACCTCGTGCTGTATCTCGAGACGTTCGCCCACACCGTGGGTGTGATGCAGCATCGCGATGCCATCGAGCGGGTGAGCTATGAATGCGCAGTCGACCTTGCCGCCGATGGTGTGGTGTATGCCGAGGTACGCATGGCCCCCGAGTTGTGCACCGAAGAGGGTCTCACCCTCGATGAAGTCGTGCAGGCCATGCTCGACGGGTTCGCCCGTGGCCGCGCCGAAACCGGCATCGTGATCTACCTCATCTGCTCGGCCATGCGCACGGCACGGCGCAGCCTCGAAATCGCCGAACTGGCCGTGCGCTGGCGCGACCAGGGTGTGGTGGGTTTCGACATCGCCGGCGCCGAGGCCGGCTACCCGCCCACCCGCCACCTCGATGCGTTCAACTACGTGCAACGCGAGAACTTCCACACCACCATCCATGCGGGTGAGGCATTCGGTTTGCCGAGCATCTGGGAAGCCGTGCAGTTCTGCGGTGCCGAACGCCTCGGCCACGGCGTGCGCATCGTCGACGACATCACCGGCCCCGCTGGCGCCGAACAACTCGGCCGCCTGGCTGCGTTCGTGCGCGACCGACGTATTCCGCTCGAACTGTGCCCTACATCGAACGTGAACACCGGGGTGTGTGCATCGATCGCCGAGCACCCCATCGGCATGCTGCGTCGGTTGCGTTTCCGCGTCACGGTGAACACCGACAACCGGCTCATGAGTGCCACATCGATGAGCAACGAGTTCGCGCAGCTCACCGACGCGTTCGGATGGGGTATGGCCGACTTCGAATGGCTCACCGTCAACGCCATGAAGAGTGCGTTCGCCCCGTTCCCCGAACGCCTCGCAATCATCAACGATGTCATCAAACCTGGCTACGCCGCGTTGCGTGCCGAAGCCGCAGCCGCTAGCTGACTCATTCGGTTGATCGGCCACGGTGGCCAACGTGGCACACTCGTGGCATGCCCGTCGTTGTCCATCACGTCGACCATCCGCTCATCGCCGATTCGTTGGTGCGCGTACGCGCTGTCGACACCCCCAACGCCTTGTTCCGCCAAGAACTCGAGCGCATCGGCGTGCTACTCATCGCCGAAGCCACCCGGCACCTCACCACCCGACCGGTGAGGGTGCAAACCCCGCTGGTGGAAACCGACGGTCGCGAGCTGAGCACTCAACCGATCGTGGTGCCCGTGCTGCGCGCCGGCCTCGGGTTCCTGCATGCGGCGCAAGAGCTGCTGCCCAATGCCGACGTGGGCTTCATCGGTGTGGCACGCGACGAAGAGACCTTCCAGCCCAAGCAGTACGTGAACAAGCTGCCCGAGTCGCTCGCCGGGCGGCAGTGCATCGTGCTCGACCCCATGCTCGCCACCGGCGGCTCGCTGGCTCACGCCTGCAAGCTGCTGCTCGAACGCGGTGCCACCGGCACCATCATCGTGGTGTGCGTGCTGGCTGCGCCTGAAGGCATCGCCGTGCTCGAAGCCGCCGGCCTCGATCTGGCCATCTACACCGCATCGGTCGATGAACGCTTGAACGAGAACGCGTTCATCGTGCCCGGTTTGGGCGATGCCGGCGACCGGCAATTCGGGTCACCTGCCTGAGTTGCCAGCCATGGCCCCGAGCCGCGGGTTTGGCGGCAATGCGTTTCAATCGTCGATGACGTCGAGGTCGGAGAACTCGGGCACGTCAACGCCAGCACGGCGCATCGCTTCTTCGATGCGACGGTTCAGCGTTTCGAGTACGGCGATGCGGGCGAAACGCTTCTGCTCACCTGCAATCACATCCCACGGGCTCAGCGGATGTGACGTCTTCGCGAACATGTCTTCTGCAGCGACTTCGTAGAGGCGGTTCTTCTCGCGGTTGCGCCAGTCTTCGTCGGTGAGCTTCCAGCGCTTCAGCGGGTCGGCGGCACGCGATTGGAACCGAGTCAACTGCTCTGAGTCGCTGATGTGCATCCAGAACTTCACGATGACGATGCCTTCGAGCACCAGCGACTCCTCGAAGTCGATGATGGCCTTGTACGCCCGGCTCCACTCGGCCTCGGTGGCGTAGCCCTCGATGCGCTCGACCAACACTCGCCCGTACCAGCTGCGGTCGAACACCGCCATACCACCGTGACCTGGCAGTTCACGATAGAAGCGCCACAGGAAGTGATGCCGCTTCTCACGCACCGACGGGGCTGCGTAGTTCACCACCGTGTAATGCCGCGGGTCGAGATGCCCCACGATGGTCTTGATGGCGCCACCCTTGCCGGCGGCATCGGGGCCCTCGAACAGCACCAGTAACCCTGGGCCAGGGCCCTGATCACCGATTTCACCGCCGAGGCGCAGGCGCAACTGCAGCAGGCGGCGCTGCCCATCGGCAAGACGGCGCTCGTAATCGTTGCGGTCGAGGCGCTGTGACATGTCGAGTTCGTCGAGTATGCCCATATCGGTGGCCTCGTGGCGTGGTCGCTGTCGATCGGTCGGTCGAACGGTTTGCACCCTACGCGGCGCCGGTACCCATTGCACATCTCGCTGGCGATTCGCTGTGTATGGGTAACGTCATGAACGCCCTGAGTACCGTGCTTGAGCATGCCTTGCCGCGGACCGTCACTTCGGTGACCAACGCGTCGTCTGCCCCTGGCATGAACACCAAACCGTCGCGTAGCGACAGTGCTGACGAATCGGCCGAGGCCGTTCGCACCCAATTCGTTGAGTTCTTCCGGGCGAGTCGCTGGGTCGCACCCGTGGGGAACACCGCCGCTGCCGTGGGGTTCGCCATCGCCGCGCACCCCTACCTGCCGGCGATCCGGTTGGATTCTTGGTTGGGCGTCGCACTGTCGATGTCGGTGCTGTTCTGGGCGGCTACCGCTGTGCCCTGCCTGGCCCGTCGCATCGGGTCGCTCGGCGTGCCGAACATGTCGGTCGTTGCCTATGCGTTGTGTGGTGTCACCTGGGGTGCCACCCCCTGGCTCGCACTCGGGCCAGAAGCCACCGAGTACCGCTGGCTGGCGCTGGCGCTGATGTTCGCCCTCAGCGCGGGCACCTTGGGCGGCACCTCAGGCGTCCGCCGACTCGCCGTCACCTTGCTGTTCCCGCTCTGGATCATCGGTGGTGCGGGCTTCCTGGTCGCCGGACAACCGGTGGTGGCCGCGTCGGCGATGGTGTTTCTCGCCATCATGTGGCGCGATTCGCTGAGCACGACGCGTGCGCTCACCGAACTCGTTCGCCTTCGTGAGTCGGCAGCCATCCACGCCGAGCATGCCGAGTGGGAAGCCAACCACGACCTACTCACCGGCCTCCCGAACCGAGCCGGGTTACTGGCACTGGCCGAACAGGCGCGCGCCAAGAGCCGCGGCAACTACTCCGGCACCACAACGGCGATGTTCATCGACCTCGACCACTTCAAAGAAGTGAACGACCGCTTCGGCCACCTCGCCGGTGACGCGCTGCTGGCCGAGACCGCCCATCGCTTGCGCGCCACGGTGCGGCCCGACGATGTGGTGGGCCGCCTCGGTGGCGACGAGTTCCTGGTGCTCATCTTCCGCGACGTGTCCGAGATCGCCACTGCGAAACTGGCCGAGCGCATCATCACCGCCCTCGAAGAACCGTTCCGCCTGGCCACCGACGATGTGTACGTGTCGGCCAGTATCGGTATCACCAGCGTGAGCCAACTCGATGCCGATGTGCACCGCCTCGTACATGAATCGGACAAGGCACTGGCGCAGGCCAAGCGCAACGGGCGCCGGCAGGCCGTGGTGTTCGACAGCAGCCTGCGTGCCCAACTCTCTGAGCGCAGCGGGCTCGAACTGGCCTTGCGCAAGGCCATCCGTTCGAACCAGATCGAGGCGTGGGGCCAACCGGTCATCGATGTTGCCTCGGGCCGCATCGCCTGGGTGGAATTGCTTGCCCGCTGGGAGGCATCACCCGGTTCGTTTGTGCCACCGTCGGTGTTCATCCCGCTCGCTGAAGAAATCGGCGTTGTGGGCGATATCGGCCGACAGATGCTCACCCACGCAACAGGCGCACTGTTGCGCTGGCAGACGCACCCGTTGTTGCAGGGTGCCGACGCAGCGGTGAACATCTCGGCGCTGCACATCATCCGTGAAGATCTGGTGGCCGACATCAGCCAGTTGATGGCGTGCGAAGGCTTGCCGTCGCATCGGCTCATCGTGGAACTCACCGAGAGCCACCGCCTCACCGACATCGACCGGGTGTCGGCGGCGTTTCGCAAACTCGGCACCATGGGTGTGCGGTTGGCCATCGACGACTTCGGCACCGGCTACTCGTCGCTCGGCCAACTGTTGTCGCTGCCCGTGTCGATCGTGAAGGTCGACCACTCGCTCACCTCAGGCTGCGATCAAGATGCCGACCGAGCCGATGTGGTGCGCGCCATTCGCCAACTGGCAGGTGCGTTGGGACACATCGTGGTGGCCGAAGGTGTGGAAACAACGATGGAGTGCGAAGTGATGAGCCGTCTTGGTATCGACCAGGTGCAGGGCTACCTGTTCTGCCCGCCGCTGCCGCTGAACGAACTCGAAAAGGAACTGCTGCGCAACGGCAGCGACTGGCCCACGTTCGGGCGCGACCACCGCAGCAAGATCATCTGAGCCGTAACGCACCGGTGCGCTGAGCGCGTCGCTTGCTAGCGTCAGGGCACCATGTTGCCTTCTGACTCGAACGACTCGAACGCTTCCGACTTCGTCCGCGACCTCGTGCGTACCGATATTGAGCAGGGCACTTTCGGTGGCAAGGTGCAAACACGCTTCCCACCCGAGCCCAATGGGTACCTGCACATCGGCCACGCCAAGGCCATCTGCGTCGACTTCGGTATCGCTGCCGACTTCGCCGGCCGTTGCAACCTGCGCCTCGACGACACCAACCCCGACACCGAAGACACCGAGTACGTCGACGCCATCATCGACGATGTGCAGTGGTTGGGGTTCACCGTTCCCGAACCCGTGCTCTACGCGTCGGACTATTTCGAGCAGCTCTACCAGTGGGCCGAACACCTCATCGTGAACGGCTTCGCCTACGTCGACGACCAAGACAGCGACACCATTTCGGCCCAGCGCGGCGGCTACGGCAAGCCCGGTGTTGAAAGCCCCTTCCGCAACCGATCGGTCGACGAGAACCTCGACCTGTTCCGCCGCATGCGCGCCGGTGAATTTGCCGACAGTTCGCGGGTGCTACGCGCCAAGGCCGACATGCAGCACGAGAACATGCAGTTGCGCGATCCGGTGATGTACCGCATCCGTCGCCAGCACCACCACCGCACCGGCGACGCATGGGTCATCTACCCCACGTACGACTGGGCCCATGGCCAAAGTGATGCCATCGAAGGCGTCACCCACTCGTTGTGCACCCTCGAGTTCGACAGCCATCGCGCCCTCTACGACTGGTATCTCGAACACCTGCCCTTGCCCGGTTACCAGCCACGGCAAACCGAGTTCGCCCGCCTCGAACTCACCCATACGGTCACCTCGAAGCGCCGCCTCGCCACACTGGTGGCCGACGGTGTGGTCGACGGTTGGGACGACCCTCGCTTGCCCACGCTGCGCGGGTTGCGGCGCCGCGGCTACCCCGCCACCGCCATCCGTGAGTTCTGCACCTACATCGGCGTGTCGCGCACCAACAGCCGGCACCAGATCGAACTGCTCGAGTCGTTCGTACGAACCGAACTGAACCGCACCGCACTGCGCCGTATGGCCGTACTGCACCCGCTGAGGGTGGTCATCACCAACTGGCCCACTGGCCAGGTGGAACAGGTGGAACTGGGCAACAACCCCGAGAACCCTGCCGACGGCACGCGCCAGGTGCCGCTGTCGGGGGTCATCTACATCGAGCGCGACGACTTCAAAGTGGAGGCACCGCCGAAGTACTTCCGCCTCACCCCGGGCAGCGAGGTGCGCTTGCGCGGTGCGTACTACCTGCGCTGCACCGGCTACACCCTCGGCGCCGATGGCGAGGTGGAAGAAGTGCAGTGCACCTACGACGCCGACACGCGCAGCGGAAACGCGCCTGACGGCCGCAAGGTGAAGGCCACCATCCACTGGGTGTCGGCCGACCACGCGCTCGACGCCACTGCAGCGCTGTACGAGCGGCTGTTCACCGCCGAAGTTCCAGGCGAACGCACCGGCGAGGCATTCGACGATCTCAACACGGCATCACGCGAACTGCTCACCCACTGCAAGGTGGAGGCTGCGCTGGGCGACACCGCGCCCGGCCAGGTGGTGCAGTTCGAGCGCCTCGGGTACTTCGCTCACGACCCACGTACGCCGATGCTGTTCCATCGCACCGTCGGCCTACGCGACGAGTGGGCCAATATCGCCAAACGCTCGTAGCCGGAGCAGCTACGGCAGGGTCACCCTCGTAGGGCGATGGCTTGGCGCCAGGTCAACCGGCTGCCGCGGTGCAGCAGCGTGCGCATGTACACGGCGCTCACCAACCGCAACATGCCGTAGATAGCTGCCATCAGCAGCACAGCGGCCAGCACGATCTCGAGCACCGAGGCCGAACCGGTAACGGTGCGTAGGGGCATCAGCAGCGGAGCGAAAGGTGGCAGCACCGACAGCACTCGAGCAGCAGTGGAGTCGGGTACCTGCCCCACGGTGAACACGGCCATGTAGGCCACGAGCAACACCATCGTGACCGGCATGGTGGCGCCTTGGGCATCTTCCAAGCGCGACACCATCGAACCAGCCAGGGCGAACAGCGTGCAGTACAGCAGGAAACCGCCGATGAACCACACCAGTGCCAGCGGCAGGCCCACCCACACTGCGGTTGGCACGGTGACATCGGCGATCGACAGGGTGATGAGCCCCGCCACCACCGCCGCACCGAGCTGAACCATCGCCACCACCGTGTTGCCGAACACCTTGCCCATCAGCAGATGCCGCGGGCTCACCTGCGAGAGCAGCACTTCGATGACCCCCGTTACCTTTTCCTCGACCACACCCGTCAGCACGAGCCCGCCGAAGGTGCTGATCGAGATGAACAGCAGAACCGAGGTGATCAAGCCGATGGTTTGCCCGGTCGAGGTCGACGACTTGGCCTTCTTCAGCTCGGTGGGTTGCAGCGACGGAGGGTTGAGCACCGCCCCGAGTTCATCGGGCGACAGGCCAGCTGCCGTGGCTGCAGCTCGCGCCTGGGTGACTCGCCAGGCGCTGTCGAGCGTGGCCGCGAGTGTGGGGTCGAGCCCGGAGTTCGTAATCACCTCACCGGCCGTGGGGTCGATGAGCGCATCGACGGTTTCGTCGCGTACCGTCGCTTCGCCATCGGCCCGGCTGGGTGTGGTGCCGAGTGCAATCTCGATACCGGCCGCCTCGCTCGCCTGGGCCACCACTGCGGCAAGGTCGGGCGATGCACCACCCACTACGGCCACCTTGTAGCGACTCGGCCCATCGCTACCGCTGAGTCGCGAGATCACGCCGACCGCAAGCACACCTACGCACAACAACGCTGTCAGCACGATGAACGATCGGGCGCGAATGCGTTGACTCACCTCACGCGCAGCAACGATGCGCACAGTCGAGATCGAGTCGCTCATGACGCCACACCTCGCTGCGTCTCCACCGATGAAGCGGCACGGTGAGGGTCGCCCACCACAGCGAGGAACACCTCCGACAGGTTCGGTGGAGCGAACGAGAACCCCACCACCCGGCCGGCGCGTTCGGCATCGGCCAGCACGGTGGACGCCTCATGCGAATCGTTCAACCGGAGCTTCACCGAGCGATCGGTGAGCTCGACCACCTCGGCATCGGCGACGGTCGGCGACCAGTTGGTGGGTTCGGCGAACAGCACAGCCGCGTAGCGATACGGACTGCGCTCGCGCAAGGCGTTCACACCGCCATCGAGCACCACCCGGCCCCGATCGATGATGGTGACGTGCTCGCTCACATCACTCACCAGGTCGAGTTGATGGCTGCTGAACAGCACTGCCGCACCGCGCTCGACCTGGGCGGCCAAGATGCCCTTCATGGTCTCCACAGCCGTGGGGTCGAGCCCCGAAAACGGCTCGTCGAGAATGAGCAGATCGGGTTCGTGGATGAGCGAAATGGCCAGTTGCACTCGCTGCTGGTTACCGGTCGACAGGCTCTGCAGCTCGGTATCGGCACGACCGTCGAGGCCAACTTGCTCGATCCAGAACTCGGCGGCCGACTTGGCAGCCGACGTGGGCATACCTGCGAGACGGGCGAAGTAGGTGAGTTGCTCGCCGATCTTCATCTTCGGGTACATCCCGCGTTCAGCCGGCATGTAGCCGAACCGACGCCGGGAAGACGCGTCGATGGGGTGCCCGTCCCAGGTGATGTCACCCGAATCGATGCTGATGAGCCCCATGATGGCCCGCATCGAGGTGGTCTTCCCCGAACCGTTCGGGCCGAGGAACCCGATGATCTCGCCGGGCCGCACCGTGAGACTCACCGCATCGAGCGCCTGCACATTCCCGAATCGCTTAGATACTCCGGCCACCTGCAGCACAGCCAGACACTACTCGCCAGCCTCACCGCATTCGTACGGGATGCTCTGGGTCGAGCGTGTCCAAACCATGGTTGTAGACAACCGCAGTGTGGACACATTGGCCGACTGAGACGGCCAGGCCGGTTTCACTGAGCAGCCCCAACGGGATTCGAACCCGTGCCGCCACCTTGAGAGGGTGGTGTCCTAGGCCACTAGACGATGGGGCCAAGTAGCTAGAGCACACTACCAACCGCACTCCCCCGCTCCAACAGCGCGCCCAACGGCCAGGTGCTGGGCGCTGCCGCCAAACCAGTTACCACCGCTGATGCCGAAAAAGACAGGAGGCCGACCCCGTGGGATCGACCTCGTGTGTTCGTTGGGGTGCAAGGAATCGAACCCTGAATAACAGTACCAGAAACTGCTGTGTTGCCAGTTACACCACACCCCACCGGGAACCCCGATAGGGCAGCGAGTGTACCAAGCGGGCGGCGAATGTACCCACTCGGTTCGAACCAACGTGCGGTGGGTCAGCGATGGCGGCCCGAACGGGCGGCCTTCTTCTCCGCCGCCCGCGCCGACGCTGCTGCTCGCTGACGTGTGCCTTGCCAAACGAGCGTGATGATGATGGCCCCTGCAAGCGACCCGATGATGCCACTGGCACGGAACTTGATGCCGTCGCCGGCGATGAGGCTGATGATCAATCCGCCGAGGAACGAACCCACCAGGCCGGCCACGATGGCCATCCCCCAATCGACCCTGGGGCCGGCACGCCCCACGATCAATTGAGCCAAACCGCCGATGAGTACTCCGAAACCGAGGATGCCGAGAATGAGCATGTGCCCACCGTAGCCGCTGCAGCACAACCCCACCCCACCCCAACCGTTCGTGAGCGGGGACACCACATGCGGTGGTTCAGCTCACGAACCGTGCTGATCCGTGAGCGGGGACGCCACAGGCGGTGGTTCGGCTCACGAACCGTGCTGATCCGTGAGCCTGGGCGCCGGCTCAGCCG
>JBAXQV010000102.1:0-10653 GCA_037131575.1 Actinomycetota bacterium | reverse complement strand
GGTGGGGGAGGGTGGGCGGGTACGGTGCGGCCCGATGGATGAACTCGCCGCTTCCCGCCTGTCGCCTTCTGCTTCTGACGCCTCGGCTTCCACTCGGCCGGGGCCGCTCGCCGGGGTGCGGGTGCTCGACCTCACCCGTGTGCTCAGCGGGCCGCACTGCACACGCATGTTGTGCGACCTCGGCGCCGAGGTCATCAAGGTGGAGCCACCCGATGGCGACATGACCCGTTTCGCCAACCCGCGGGTGAACAGCCTGTCGACGTACTTCATCCAGCAGAACACCGGGAAGGCGAACATCAGCCTCGACATGGATCGACCCGAGGCCTTGGAACTCTTGCTCGGCCTCGCCGAACGGTGCGATGTGTTGGTGGAGAACTTCCGCCCCGGGGTGATGGAGCGGATGGGCCTCGGCTATGCCGCAGTGGCGGCGCGCAACCCGCGCATCGTGTACGCGTCGATCAGCGGCTACGGCCAGACCGGGCCGTGGGTGGGCCGCCGCGCCTACGCGCCGGTGGTGGGCGCCGAGGCAGGTATCACCAAGGCCCAGGGCGACGCGCGGGCGAAGATGGCCGGTGGCGACCCGGCCGACTTCTACGCCAACGACCCGCACAGTCACGGCGATGTGTACACCTCGCTCGAATGTGCGTCGGGCATCCTCGCAGCGCTGTACCAACGTGAGCGCACCGGCCGGGGCGACTGGGTCGATGTGTCGATGGCGCAGACCCTGCTGTACGTGAACGAGCATGTGCACGACCACCTCTACGACGGCCCGGTGCGCCCCGACTGGATCCGCAGTTTCCAGCCCGGCGAATACCCTGTGCTCACCGCAGCCGACGGGCAGACCGTGGTGGTGAGCGGGCACCCGGCTGAACGCGGCACCTTCGAGCGGTTCATCGCCGGCATGGGTCGCACCGACCTCGCCGCCGACCCGCGGTTCGTCGATGTGCCCACCCGTCTGGCCAACTACGGCGCGTTGCTCGACATCATGCGCGCCTGGGCCGCCACCATGCCCGACCCGGCCAGTATCGAGGAGGCCTTCGCTGCGCACGGGCTAGCCAGCGGCACATTGCGCTCGGTGCGCGAGGTGTGCGCCACCGATTGGGCACGTGAGCGCGATGTGGTGGTGAGCGTGAGCGACCGTGGCAATGGGCAGGTGCGCATCCCCAATGCGCCGTGGCGCTTCACCGGTGCCGATGTGGGCGTGCGTGGCGAACCTCGCTATCGCGGCGAAGACAACCGGGCGGTGCTCGGCGAACTGCTCGGCCTCGACGATGCGGCGCTCGACCGCCTCGACGCCGCCGGAGTGCTGTCGAGTCGCGTGCCCACCAACTAGACGTCGGGCCGTTCTTTCCGCCCCATCTGACGGGTCTTGCCGAGGTTCGACACGAGCATCGCCACGGTGCCCACCAGGTACAGCTGCCCGAGCAGGGTTTCGGTGACGGCCAACATGCGCCCGAGGTCGCCACGTGGGGTGAGGTCGCCGTACCCGAGCGTGGCCAGGGTGACGAAGCTGAAATACACGAAGTCGACACCGCGAGCCTGCTCGATCTGAGCGAAGAACGGTGCCGTGGTGGCGCCATCGACCACGGCGTACACGCTGGCGAAGAAGATGCCGGCGAGCAGATACACGCAGAGCGCGCCGTACACCATGGCCGAATCGATGGTGGTACGGCTGAACAGTCGGCGCATCACGAAGTACGGCGCGATGACGGCGATGACCGACGCTATGGCAGGTTTCAGCCAATGGCTGCCGTTGTCGACGACGGCTCCCGTGAGCACGGCCAGCATCGCAACGGCGAGTACTCCGCTCACCACCCGCAGTGTGCTGCGTGCCACCGCCGATGCGCCGAGCAACACGATGAGCGTTGCGCTCTCCACCACCACGGCGAGCAAACCGCCCCAACGCGACGGCCCGGCAAACGCGAAACAGACGATGGTGGCCAGGATCATGACGATGCCGAGGCCGAACCGATCGGTGTGGTCGGGAGCACGCACGCAGTCGATCTTGCCAGACCGCGACAAGTACGGTCGTGATGTGAAGTTGCCGCCCGAACCCATCAGCCGCGCCAATGCCGAACAACTCGACACGGCCGACCCCATCGCTCACTGGCGCAATGAGTTCGACCTCTCCGCACCCGGCGTGGGCATCGACGGGTCGCCCGCAGGTGAGCTCATCTACCTCGACGGCAACTCGTTGGGCCGCACACCGCTACGCACCATCGAGCGGATGAACGAGGTGCTGCGCGTCGAGTGGGCACAGGGCCTCATCAGGTCGTGGAACCACTGGCTCGACCTTCCGCAGCGTGTGGGCGACCGCCTCGCACCGCTCATCGGTGCCGGCCCCGGGGAGGTGGCTGTTCACGACTCCACCAGTGTGAACCTGTACCAACTGGTGCACGGCGCCCTCGGGTTGCGACCCGACCGGAAGGTCATCGCCATCGATGCCCACGACTTCCCGAGCGATCGCTACATCGTCGACGGTATCGCCGCTGCTACTGGGTGCACGGTTCGCCACGGCTTCGATCAACTCGACGATGTGGCGGTGGTGGTGCGTTCGGTGGTCGATTACCGCACGGCGGAAGTGGTGGCGGTGGCTGCGGAAACGGCACGCGCCACCGAGGCCGGTGCACTGGTGATCTGGGACCTCTCGCATGCGGCCGGGGTGTTGGCCATCGACCTGCACGGTGCCGGCGCGCAACTCGCCGTGGGCTGCACGTACAAGTTCCTCAACGGTGGCCCGGGCGCACCTGCGTTCACCTATGTGGCGGCCGCACTACAGGCCACCATCGGCCAGCCGATCTGGGGTTGGTTCAGCCAGAGCGACCAGTTCGCCATGGGCCCTGCCTACCAACCGCGGCCCGACATCGGTCGCATGCTCATCGGCACTCCGTCGATCTTGGCGCTCACCGCGGCCGACGCGGGAATCAGCCTCACCGCCGACGCAGGTATCGACGCCATCGCCGAGAAGGCGGTGGCCCTCACCGGGTTCGGCATCGACCTGTGCGATCAATGGGGCCTCACCACCTGTACGCCGCGACATCCGTTGAAGCGAGGCGGGCACATCTCGGTGGTGCACCCCAATGCGCGCGAACTCACCACGCGCCTGGTGGCCGAGTGCGGTGTCATCCCCGACTTCCGCGAACCCGACATCGTGCGGCTCGGCATGTCGCCGCTCACCACGCGGTTCGTCGACGTGTACGACGGCATCCATCACCTGGCGCGCCTCGCTGGAGCACTCGCTGGCGCGTGAGCCGAGCCACCCGGTTCGGCTAGCCTCACGCCGATACCCCACGGTTTGCTTGATTCGGCTCACCGCGCAGCATGAAGGACCTCGATGACTGATCACGCAGCCGATACCGCCGCCGCAGCGGTCACCGAAGCGGTCGCTGCCACCGATGATGCCGCCGCCGCAGCGGCACCTGCCAAGCGAGGCAAGGCGCGACTGCGCACCGTGTTCGCCGTGTTGTTCGGCATCCTCGCCGTGCTGGGCATCTTCGCCAGCACACTCGCCATCTGGGCACAGAACGCCTTGTTCGACAAGGAGACGTTCACTGACGCTGCCGACAAGGCCCTGCAGCAACCGGCCACCATCGACGAATTGTCGTCGTATGTGACCGACCAAGTGTTCACGTCGTTCGACGTACAAAAAGCAGTGCACGATGCGCTGCCGGCCAACCTCCAACAGTTGTCGCCAGCCGTTGCTGGTGGCGCCCGGTCGTTCCTCGAGTCGGCCCTCGGCAGGGTGCTCGCCGCCGATCAGACGCGTCAGCTCATCGTGGGCATCATCGGAGAAACGCACGATCGATTGGTGCAGGTGCTCGAGGGCAACGGTAACGCGAACGGCATCACCGTCGCCGACGACACGGTCACCGTCAACCTGCTGCCGCTCGTGGGGGTGGGTCTCACCAAGGCACAAGACCTCGGCCTCTTCGGCCATGCCACCATCCCCGACCTCAGCGCCGACGGCGACCCCGCGCAGCAGATCGCCGAGCTGTCGACCGTGCTCGGGCGCGACCTGCCACCCACTCTCGGCCAACTGGTGGTGTACCAGGGTGCTCAGGTGAATCAGGCGGCTGAAACCGTCCACCTCGCGCAGCGCACCGTGGTGTTGGTGAAGCGGGCGATCTGGCTGGTGCTGGCCATCACGGTGTTTGCCGTGGTGGGGTGCATCCTCATGGCGAATCGGCGTCGTCGGGCCATTCTGGTGCTGGCGCTGGCCAGTGCCGCCGTCATGCTGGTGGCGCGCAAAGTACTCACCGAGGTGGTGGCACGCACCCCCAATCTCGTCATCAACCCGGGTGCTCGCGCCGGGTTGGCGTCGGCAGTGCGCAGCCTCGCCAGTGGGCTGCTCACCGTGATGACGGTGCTGCTGGCCATCGGCCTCATCGCCGCCACGGTGGCCTACTTCAGTGGCGACAGCGCCTTTGCCACCTCCACTCGCGAACGCTTCAACTCGGGCCGTGGCTCGGTGGGTGCGATCACCGCAGGGCACCGTGAGGCGACGGCGCTCGTGTTGTTCGCTCTGGCCGTGCTCACCCTGGGCATCTTCGGTGTGGGTGTGCTGGCCATCATCGTTGCGGCAGTGCTGCTGGTGGCGGGCCTGTGGTTCTACCTGGCTGCGCAACGAGCCAAGACCAGTGTCGACGCCGCCGCCACCTGAGTTCCGGCCCGGCTGAGCAAGCGAACGCCAGTTCGTGGTGAGGTACATCAGGACCTTCGGCGTACACATATGTCGTATGGGAGGGGTATAGCCTGACCGTTGATGTCGAACGTGATCCGGGTGCTCATCTGCGACGACCACGGGATGGTGCGCGAAGCCCTTGCCACCATGCTGTCTGCGTACGACGACATCGAAGTGGTGGCCACCACCGCCAGCGTGGCCGAAACCATGCAGGTTCTGCCCGAAACCAAACCCGATGTGGCCGTACTCGATGTGCGCCTCGGCGACGGCAATGGCACCTCACTGGCCCGGTGGATCTCACAGCAGCATCCGTCCACCAAGGCCATCATGCTCACCTCGTTCAGTTCCGATGAGGCGATGGTGCATTCGTACATGGCGGGCGCATCGGCGTTTCTGCTGAAGAACTCATCGGCCGGCATGTTGCTCGAACGCATCCGCGATGTGAACGCAGGCATGATGTTCATCGACCCGGTGGAAGCCCGCGCGGCCATGGCGCGGCTCGACAAATCGGGTGTGCTTCGACTCAGCCAACTCGACCCCACCGATCGCACCATCGTCGATCTCATCGCCGAAGGCCTCAGCGACAAAGAGATCAGCCAGCGGGTGCACCTCAACGCACAAACCGTGCGCAACCGCATCTCGCGCATCCTGGCCACACTGGGCAAGACCAACCGCACTCAGGTAGCCGTGATGGTGGCATCGATCGATCACGAGGCCGGCGAGGTGTGACCGAACAGGTCGCAGGTGAGTCGGGTCAGCGAACACTGCTGAGCCTGCCCAGCCAACTGCTCAACACCGCGGCGATCGCCATAGTGGGCGATCACGTCACCGACTACATCTGCATTCATGCGCCGGTGGTCGACGAGCACAACATCATCGTCGACGGCCGGTTGGAGTGGTGGAACCTCGCCTACGAGCAGATCCGCACCACCACCGTGGTTGTCGGCCAGTCGTTGATGGCCACCTACTTCGAGCCCGAGACGGCGTTGGGGTTCTTTCGGCGCGCCTTCGACGAGGGCTCGGCGAGCCAAATCTTCGAGTACCACGACACCGCCGACAGATACCGACCACCTGCCGAGTTGGTACGAATCCGTGTCGAGTGGTTCCGGTTGGGGTCGTATGTGGTGGAGGTGGGCTCCGACGTCAGCCGCGTGACGATGCTCGAACTCGACCTCCAAGAGCGCGAACTGTCGATGCGCGAAGCGGCACAGCAGCGTTTGCGCGCCGCCGATCGCGAACGCATCGCCCGCGATCTGCACGATTCGGTGATCCAGCAATTGTTCGCGACTGAGCTTTTCCTCCAGTTGGCCGCTGGGCAGGACGAGGCGAGGTTGCGCGCCGCGGTAGCCGATGCCGTACAGGCCCTCGACTTGGTGATCGCCGACATCCGCAACACCATCTTCGAAATCTCGAGCGACCACGACGTACCCCTCGAACAACGAATCCGCGAAGTGGTGAGCTCGATCGCCATGTGGCTGTGCCCCGTGGAACTCGAGTGCTCAATCACGGTCGAGCCGAATGTCGAGTTGGCCGACGACGCCGTGAAAGTGGTGCTCGAAGCGTTGTCGAACGTGGTGCGTCATTCACAGGCCGAGTACTGCGTCGTGCGCATGAACAGCGATGCCGATGCGCTCACCATTTCGGTGGTCGACAACGGTATCGGTATGCCGAAGATGGTGAGTCGCTCGAGTGGTGTGTCGAACATGGGTGCCCGTGCCCGCGAGCGAGGCGGTTCGTTCGAGTTGCAGGCCGGCCCGGGTGGCGTGGGCACTCAGCTCGAATGGTCGGTTCCGATGGAAGCGCTTCAGGGCCTCGAGCCGTAGCGACAGGCGGTGGCGAGCGCCCGTGGCGGGTACGCTGTGGGCCGCACGATCTCGTGCCGTGCTGCGCTCGCGTGGTTCCGGCGAGGTAGGTCGGCCCCTCTAGCTCAATGGTTAGAGCAGCGGACTTTTAATCCGTTGGTTCTGGGTTCGAGCCCCAGGGGGGGCACTACTACGAGTCGAGGCGATTGGTGTAGTCATCTACATGTCGCATACGACATGTAGATGCATCGGTCGTGGTGGGGTTCGAATCTCTGCCATTGTTGTAGAGGAGACGCGTTCTCAACACCCGACGCCGAGCCGGGGGCCTCTTCACCACCATCATGACTTCTCGTTCGAAATGCTCTTTCCAGTGATTGCGTTCCAGCATCACTACCCGCCCGCACTCGATGAGGGTCACTGTTCCACCCCGGGCGGTGCGACGCGATGACCTCGGTGCTACTCATCGACGACAGCACGCACTCGAGCGAACTCTTCGCCGCCGCGATGCGTGACGAACTCGGCTTCGACGTGCGCGCGCTGCGGGCGCCACGCGAGCTCGACGATCAATTCGTTGCCAGCAACACAGTCGACATCGCCGTCGTCGACCTGTGGTTCCCCGGCGAGCAACTCACCGGTGCCGACGCGCTGCTCAGATTGCATTTCGACCAACCGCACACCAAACTCGTGGTGCTCACCGACATCGACGACTGGTCGATCGACCTGTTGCGCGATACCTGGCAAGTGCTGCCGTTGGCGTGCGCACTCAGTAAGCGCACACCGGTGGGTACGCAATTGGCCGCCTTGGCTCAGGTGGCCGCCGTTGGGTACGCGCCGGTCGACGATGTGCTGTCGCCATTGCTGCCGCAGCAGAAGAGTCCGTGGCGCACGCTCGACGGCTTCAGCAGGCTCGTGCAGCATCGCGGCCACGCAAAGATGTGGCAGGCATTGCTGGCCTGTGGCCCGGCCGCCGAGTACCAAGATCTTGCGGCGCACAGCGGGCTACGCCTGAACGCGTTACGCAACTACCGGGCCCAACTCCTGCCCGAGCTCTCGCTCCACGGATTACACAATCCGCCGATGCGCGATCTCTACCACTTCGTGGTGCGCTGCCGACCGTTCCTCGCCCCGTTCGTGGAGGCCAAGGGACTCACGCTCAGCGTCGACGAGTCGTTCGACGGGTCACCTGACATCTCGTTCGACGACTTCGAACTCTGACGCCAAACTCTCACGCCGGCCCAGCCACACCGGCCCAGTGACGCCAGGGCCCAGTGACGTCAGGGCCCAGTGACTCGGGGTCCAGTGACTCATGGTCCAGTGACAGACGTGTGGTAGCGCTGGGCGATGGCCATTGGTTGATGGCGTGTGACCACCCGGTACGGCCCCGGCGGTAGCGACCCGGCGAAGGTAACGGTCACGGTACGAGAACCGCCCGGTGGCACATCGAGAAAGGCGCTGGCCACCTGCCAGCCGAAGGTGGTCTCGGTGCCCATGCTGAGCGGTTGCCCATCGACGGTTGCCTGGGTGAGCGGTAGCGCTGAATACACCGACAACAGGGTGCGGTTGGTGCCCTTCACCAGCCCGAAGATGTTGCTGTACACGTACTTCGGCAAGCCATCGCCGGGTGCAGTGTTGGTGAGTGTGATGGTGGCGGTCGAGTGTGTGGCACCCGTGCCAGGGTCGTGCACCGCGGCGTAGTCGACCGCCACGTCGAAGTAGGCGTCGAGCTTGTTCCCGCCAGCGTTGTCGACAACGGCGGCGATGCCGTCGCCTCCCTGCAGTTGCGGGAACGCACCCGCCATGCCGAGTTGGGCGAACAGCTTCTCGTCGTCGGGCGATGCACTCCAGGCCATGAGGTGGCCGCCAGCCGCCATGGGCCCGAAGCGTTTGGCGAGTTCGGCGGGCGGAGGCAGCGCAGTCTTCAGCAGGCGGTCGAGCGTGGCGTGCGCGATGGCGTCGAGCAGGTCGACACGCTGGTCGCCGGTGGCCATGGCGTATTGGTCGACGAGGATGAACTGCTCCACATTGTCGGCGGAGATCGGGGTGGGCGATTGGTCCACGCTCACCGGGCCGGTGAAGCTCATCAGCGTGGCCAAGGCCTTGGGGTCGATCACGAACACGCCGTCGAGTTGCCGCCCACCGCTTTGCGGATAGAGCTGGTTCATCACCTGGGCCACGGTGGGGAGGTCGGGCGGCATGGTGATGTTCTTCCACGGCACGAGCCCGGTGGTGCCGTCGGTGGGGTCGACGAAACCGTAGCCACCCCAATGGTCGATGAATTCCTGCGGGCCGGTGATGCGCCGCTCGTCGGGTGCCTGGCCGCCGTTGTCGAGGTCGTCGGTGCGACCCACCTCGTCGACATCGATGGCGCCGTGGTCGATGGTGACCATGGCGTAGTTGCCCATGAAGCCACCGAGGCCTCGCGCTTCGGCCGGTGTGGTGAACGCCACGAGGTAGTGGCGGGGCCCGTCGGCACCCAGCAGATGCGGGGCCACCTCGAGTGCGAGGTTGGCGTTGGCGAGTTGGTGCTCTTGGCTCGCCAACTTGGTGCGCAGTTCGCTGAACTTTCGCGTCAGCGGCCCGGCCAGCCATTGTGTGGAGACGCTGTCGAGCACGGTGCCGAAGTCGTTGATGGCGGCATCGAGGTCGGTGAAGGGTTGCTGGAGATCACGCACGGCATTCACGTCGATGGTGCCGTGCACCACCCGCAAGGAGTCGGTGTTCACATGTGCCAGGGCGTCGGACGCGCGGCGCATCACATCGGCCGCACCCCCGGCCACGCCAGCCCCGGCGGCCTGATAGTGCGCGGCTACGGGAATGAAGCGGCTCACCTGCGCCCAGCGCGAATTCAGCGAATGGTCGGCTTCGGCGAACGCCTGCGCGGCGGTGGCGAACTCGCTGGCCGCGGCGGGCACATCGCCGCGTTGCAGGTCGGCGAGGCCGGCACGGGCCGCGCGGTTGCCAACGGTGAGCGGTTGTTTGGCGGCCAGGCCGGCAATGACCAAGCCGCCGATGCCGAGCACCAACATCACTCCGCCCACACCCAGCAGGAACCACACCCGCTGGCGTACCCACACGTTCTGGGCGCGCACACCGAGAATGAACAGAGCCGCCAATGTGCCGCAGCCGATGAGGGCCGACAGCCCCACGAACACATGCACCTCGAGTCGAGCGAACACCTGCACAGCGCCCAGAGCGGCGAGGGCTCGTGCCCAGCGGTGGTTGCGCCGGCCAGCACCGGCGAACGCCGCCAGGGCAACGCCCGCCAGGGCCACCACCAGCCACAGCGCAGGCGCCACACTTGCTGCCACACCACAGGCCACCGCCACCGCCCACCACGGTGCGGTGGAAGCCGCCCAGGTGACCGCCGCCGCGGCCGAGCACACCAGCAGCGCGTTCACCCACACCGATGCTGTGGGGTGCAGGCCGGCGGTGCAGGCGAGGATGCCTGAAAGCGCGCTGATACACGCCACGCTCATCGACCGCTGCAGGGCCGGAGGGCTTGCCTGAACCACCTGCATCTGAGCGGGAAGGGTACCGCCCGATGGGGCCGGATACGGGCGTCACGGAGGGTAGAACGGCACTATCAGCAGTACGGCAAGACCGGTACCGTGCGCAGCGACCCGCAACGCACTGGTGACGTGCTTGCGGCTTTGGTTCGCGAGAAGTACCACGGTAGGAGCACCCACGATGATGAAACGAACGCTGTTGGCCACAGGGGTCACCTCGATCGTTGCGTCGTTGGGGTTGTTGTTCGGTGCGTCGGCAGTGCCGGTGGGGGCCTACCCGCCTGGCTCCACCAGCACCACGTCCACCACCTCCACCACGAGCACCTCCACGACCACCACCACGACGACTCCCGTGAGAACCACGACGACCACCACGATCGCCGGTGGCGGCGGCCCCACGACCTCGTCGACGTCAACCACCTCCGCCAGCACCTCCACCACCATCGCCGGTGGCGGCGGCCCCACCACCACCACGGCCGGCGGCGGGTTCCCCACCACGGGCAGCGATTCATTCGACGTGGTTCAGGCGGGCGTGGTGGCCTTCGTGCTCGGTGTAGTGCTCGTGGGTATCGCTGCGTTGCGCCGTAAGCATCGTGACGACGACATCGCACCGGCTGCCGGCTGATTCAGCCGTCGTCGGGGTGGCTTGTCGGGGTGGCTCGTC
>JBAXQV010000101.1:0-10675 GCA_037131575.1 Actinomycetota bacterium | reverse complement strand
GAGCCGAAGCGCAGCACCTTGGAGGCGCTGCGGCAAACAATCCTTGCTGTGGTGCCCGATGCAGAGCAGTGCATTTCCTACGGGTTGCCTGCCTTCAAGGTGAACGGCAAGGTCGTGGCGGGGTTCGCCGCATTCAAGCGGCACCTCAGCTACCTGCCGCACAGTGGTTCGGTGCTGTCTGCGCTCGGCGACGATCTGGCCGGCTACGAGATGACGAAGGGCTCGCTGCACTTCCCGATCGACGAGCCACTGCCCGAACGGCTGGTGAAGAAGCTGGTGACGGCGCGCCTCGAGCAACTCGGCATCACGTGAGACGATGGCGCCATGGATGAGTACATCGATGTGAACCGTGCGAACTGGAACAGCCGGGTCGCGCACCATGAACAGGCCTACGCCCTCGAACAGTTCCGAACCGATCCGGCGTATCTGTCGGAGGTGGTGCGCTTCGACCGTGCGCGCCTCGGCAGCATCGAGGGGCTCGACGTGGTGCATCTGCAGTGCCACATCGGTACCGACACACTGTCGCTCGCTCGCCTCGGTGCGCGAAGCGTGATGGGCCTCGATTTCTCCGCACCGGCGCTGGCGGTGGCGGCCCAACTCGCCGCCGACTGCGGGGCATCGATCGAGTACGTCGAGAGCGAGTTGTACGGCGCGGTCGATGCACTCGGCGCCGGTCGCTTCGACCTCGTGTACACCGGTATCGGGGCGCTCTGCTGGCTGCCCGACATCAACCGATGGGCACAGGTCGTTGCCTCGCTCTTGCGGCCCGGTGGCCGACTGTTCATGAGGGAGGGCCACCCGATGCTCTGGACACTTGCCGACCCGCGGCCCGACGGCTTATTGGTCGTCCAGTATCCGTACTTCGAAACCGGAGGCGTGCATTTCTCCGAAGAGTTCAGCTACGTCGACCACGACGAACCGTTGGGTTCACCCGACATCATTCACTTCAACCACGGCCTCGGCCAACTGATCACCGCACTCATGAATGCGGGCATGACACTCACGGCCATCGAGGAACACAACACGGTGCCGTGGAACCCGTTGGGCGACGCAATGGAAGAAGTCGAGGGTGGAGAGTTCCGGCTCCGCAACGCCCCGGAACGACTGCCCGCTACCTACACCCTCCAGGCCGTCAAACTGGAATGACGAGCCGCACCCCGAGCCGCTGCCGGCGAACTCAGCCGCGGCTGAACTCGCGCAGCACCCGCCCGGGGCGAGCGCCGGTATGCGCGCCCTGCTGGGTGACGATCTGTCCGTTCACGATGGTGGCTGCATAGCCGGTGGACCCGACGCGCAGGCGACCCTTCCCACCGGGGAAGTCGTTCACATACTCGGGCTGAGCCACCTGCAGCGCTGCGGCATCGAAGATGTTGATGTCGGCGAAGGCACCGGAACGCAATGTGCCGCGGTCGACGAGGCCGAGCACGCCTGCGGCTTGCCCGGTGAGTTGATGGATGGCCTTCGGCAGGCTCACCACGCCACGTTCGCGCTGCCAGTATGCGAGGTAGTGGGTGGTGGCGTCGGCGTCGCAGATCTGGCCGGCGTGCGCTCCGGCGTCGCCGAGGCCCGGGTAGACGTGATCCATCGTCAAGAACTCGCCGAGCAGATGGGTACCCCGGTTGAAGTACCACATGTTGAACATCTCGTGGCCGTCGCTGGCGATGAGACGATCGATGACCACTTCCACCGGGTCGACCCCGGCCGCAGCAGCAAGGTCGGCGAGCGAGAGGCCACCGTCGATGTGATACTCGGGCACCGCGCCGACACCGAGCGGATAGACCTGATCGGCACGGTGGTTGAGCCCCTTGGCCTTGCCTTCGGCAACCAAGTCGGCGCGAGTGGAGGCATTCTTCAAGGCGGCGACACGGTCGGCCAGCGTGGGAAGGGCCATGACCGCGGCCCAGGCGCGGCCGCGTACCGGCGGCACCTGGAACAGGCCCATCAAGCTGCCGCTCGGGCGGGTCATCGATGCCGTCGTCACACGCCCCGCGTTGGCGCGGGTATCGGAGAGGAACGACTGGTAGAAGTCGATGGTGGTGGGGCTGCCATCGCCCACACCTCCTGAGAACAGCACATCGCCGCAGCGTTCGGCCATCGCCTTCACCAGGGCAACCTCGTGACCGGGCTTGGTCTGGAAGTCGAGCACCGCCTGGAACAGGCCGCCCCCGGCATCGTTCATCCCGTCGGCGATGGCGAGGTACTCGTCGACCTCGGCGAACGTGCCGGGGACGCAGCGTCCGTCGGGCACGCGGTGCAGCAAGATGCGTGAGGTGGAGAAGCCCACCGCGCCGCCCGCCACCGATTCAGCGGCGATATCGCGCAACTGGGCGAGCTCGGAGGCCGTCGGGGCTTCATCGTTCATCGACCGGTCGCCCATCACGTGGTAACGCATCGCGCAATGGCCGACCATGCCGACCACGTTGAGCGCTGGGTCGAGGCGCTGAACGGAGTCGAGGTATTCGGGGAAGGTCGACCAGTCCCACGGCAGACCGTCGATGATGGCCTGGCGAGGAATGTCCTCCACGCTCTCCATCATCTCGGCGAGGTACTCGCGGCTCTCGGGGCGCACCGGTGCGAACGTGACACCGCAGTTGCCCATGAGCACCGTGGTGACGCCGTGCCATGAACTCGACGTCATATACGGATCCCAGCCGATCTGCGCGTCGAGGTGCGTGTGCAGGTCGATGAAACCTGGCGTGACGGTGAGGCCGGAGGCGTCGATCTCGCTGGTGGCAGTTTCCGCGCTCAGGTCGCCGATGGCGGTGATGCGGTCGCCGTCGACCGCCACATCGGCGCGTACGGCGGCTGCGCCGGTGCCATCGACCACAGTGCCGTTTCGGATGATCAGTTCGTGAGCCATCGGTGACCTTCCCCCAGAAGAGTGCTTCCGGTTATGGTACGCCCACGTACTTCGGTGGGGCATATCGGAGCCTGCCGTCTTACCTTGGGGAGGCATTGTGGGAACAGTCGTGACAGTCGCGTCGGGTCAACTGCAGGGTGACATGGAAGGTGGGGTGCATGTGTTCCGGGGCATCCCGTATGCGGCCGCGCCAGAGGGTGCATTGCGCTGGAAACTTCCCCAGCCGGTAGCGCCATGGGACGGCCTGCGCGACGCCACTGTGGCCGGCCTCATCCAGCCCCAACCGGAGATGCCGCCGCCCTTCGGCGGTGGTGGGCTGCCACCGGCCGGTGCCGACAGCCTGAACCTCAACGTGTGGACGCCCGACCCGAGTGCCTCGGGCCTGCCGGTGCTGGTGTGGATCCACGGTGGCGCGTTCGTGAGTGGCAGCGGTATCGAACCCACCTACAACGGTGCCTCGTTCGCCCGCAACGGCGTGGTGTGCGTGACCGTGAACTACCGCCTCGGTGCGCAGGGCTTCATGCACCTCGCCGAGCACTTCCCCGAGTTCCCCGATTCGGGCACGCTCGGCAGTCACGACCAGATCGCTGCGCTGCAGTGGGTGCAGGCCAACATCGCTGCGTTCGGTGGCGACCCCAGCCGAGTCACCATCGCCGGTGAGTCGGCCGGCGGTATGAGCCTCGGCTGCCTGCTCGCCATGCCTGCCGCGAAGGGACTGTTCCAGCAGGCCGTTCCGCAGAGCGGTGCGGGCCACAACGGCATCAGCGCCGCCACCGCTACCCGTATCGCCGGGTACATGCTCGATCTCCTCGGCGTGGCGCCGGGCGACTCGGCTGCACTGGCTGCAGTTTCCGACGAGCAACTGCTCGAAGCGCAGATCGCCCTCTCCACCGAACTGCAGACCACCCGTAACGCCGAAAAGTTCGGGGAGATCGCGTCGTCGGCCATGCCGTTCCAGCCCGCCTACAACACACCGTCGCTGCCGCAGCGGCCCATCGACGCCATCGCCGCCGGTTCGGCCGCCGATGTGAACGTGCTGGTGGGCACCACCATGGAAGAGTCGTTGGTGTTCGTGGTGGCCATGGCCGACATGTTCAACGACGTGATGGTGAAGATGACCATGGACAGCGTCTTCGCTGGCAACGGCGATGCAGCGCTGGCGCTATATCGCTCGGCCCGGCCCGATGCTGCCCCGCACGAAATCGTTGCTGCAGTGGAAACCGACCGCATGTTCCGCGTGCCCGCGGTGCGCTTGGCCGACGCGCAGGTGGCACACAACCCCAACGTCTGGATGTATCGCTTCGACTGGCGCACACCCGCGCTCGGGGGCATCTTCGGTGCCTGCCACGCCCTCGAGCTGTCGTATGTGTTCAACACGCTCGACAGCGACCTGGCGGCGATCTTCAACGGCCCCGACGCACCGCGCTCGCTGGCCGAAGCAATGCACGGCGCGTGGGTGCATTTCGCCACCCACGGCACCCCGGGTCACGACGGTTTGCCCGAATGGCCCCGCTACACCACCGCCGACCGACCCACCATGTCGTTCGATGCGCAGCCGAGCCTGCTGCAGCAACCCAACGCCGAAGAACTCGCACTGTGGGACGGTGTGCTGTGAGCGGCACGGCTCGTTTCGCCGGCGGGTTCGCCGGTTGCGTGGCTGTGGTCACCGGCGGTGGCACCGGTATGGGCCGCGAACTGGTACGCCAGTTGGCAGCCGAGGGGTGCGATGTGGCCACCTGCGATGTGATCGAACGCAACCTGGTGGAGACGGTGGCGTTGTGCGCCGAAGACGGTTCGTCGGGAACGGTGTTGCCGTTCATCGCCGATGTGTCCGATGAGGCGCAGGTGCTCGCGTTCCGCGATGCCGTGGCCGAGTGGCGGCCGCATGTGAACCTGCTGTTCAACAACGCCGGTATCGGTGGCGGTGGCAGCGTGGTGAACGGTGAGCGCAGCCAGTGGGACAAGACCTTCGCCGTGTGCTGGGGTGGTGTGTACTACAACACCCGCGCCTTCCTGCCGCTGATGATGACAGCCGACCGTGGCCACCTGGTGAACACCAGCTCGGTGAACGGGTTCTGGGCATCGCTCGGCCCCGATGTGCCCCACTCGGCGTACAGCGCTGCCAAGTTCGCGGTGAAGGGGTTCTCCGAGGCGCTCATCACCGACCTGCGTCTCAACGCCCCGCACATCGGGGTGTCGGTGGTGATGCCCGGTCACATTGGCACCTCCATCGCCATCAACTCGATGAAACTGCTCGGCGGCACCGACGAACTCGACCCGATGCTGCAGCAGATGGGTGAGGCGTTCCGCGATACGGCACCGATGTCGGCGGCCGAGGCTGCTGCGGTCATCCTCGAAGCCGTGCGCCGCAACGAGTGGCGGGTGTTGGTTGGCGACGATGCGGTGGCGCTCGACAAGCGTGTACGCGCCGACCCGCTCACCGTGTACGACCCCGACTTCGCCGGTATCAGGCCTCAGGATTCATAGCTCGCGCACCGCGTCGCGGAACACGTCGAGGAAGTGGTCGGCATGCTCCCGTTCGAACACGAGCGGTGGCCTGATCTTCAGCACGTTGTTGAACGCACCAGCGTTGCTCACGAGAATGCCCCCGTCTTTCAACCGGTCGGCCATTGCCACCGCCCCGGCTGCATCGGGCGCTTTGCCGGCACGGTCGTGCACCCACTCGATACCGAGGAACAACCCCACACTGCGCACGTCGCCCACACAGGGCACATCGGCAACGATGTGGTCGATCTCGGCGTGCAGGTACGCCCCCACATCGGTGGCCTGTGCGGCCAAACCGCGCGACTCGATCTCGTCGAGCACGGCCATGCCTACCGCGGCCTGGAGTGGCGTGCCGGCGAAGGTGTTGAAGTAGCGCGTGCGCATGCGGTACGCCTCCACCAGGTCGGCGCGGCCGGCACATGCGGCGAGCGGAAGGCCGTTGCCCATCGGCTTGCCCATGGTGGTGATGTCGGGCACCACATCCATCACGTCGTATCCCCACCACTGGCCCGAGCGGCAATACCCCGACTGCACTTCGTCCATGATGACCACACCGCCGGCCGAGCGCACGAGATCGGTGATTCTGCGGAGCGCGCCCGCGGGCACATCGGGGAGGCCCTCGTTGGCGAGCAGCGAACACAGGATGATGCCGGCCAGGCGCACCCCTTCCGCGGCGAAATCGTCGATGGCAGCCTGCACCTCGGCAAGGTAGGCATCGATGAGTTCGTCGTCGCTCACACCTTCCACGAGTGGCCGGTAGCGCTGCGGGAAGGGAATGGCGTGCACATCGGGCCGGCCGCGGCGCGGGGCATCGGTGAGCGAGCGCACCAGCAGGCTGGTGCCGTGGTACGTGGCGTCGGTGCAGATGAACCCGGTGCCACCGGTGACCACGCGGGCCATCTGCATCGCGATCTCATTGGCTTCGGTGCCGCTACAGGCGAAGATCACCCGCTCGATGGGGTCGGCGTGCAGTGCCACCAGTCGCTCGGCGTAGTCGAGGATCATCCCGTCGAGGTAGCGGCTGTGCGTGGTGTGGGTTGATGCCTGCCGGGTCATCGCCTCCACCACGCGCGGGTTGCAGTGGCCCACCACCGGCACGTTGTTGTACATGTCGAGGTAGCGGCGACCGTCGCCGTCGTACAACCACACCCCGTCGCCGCGCACGAAGTGCACCGGGGTGGAATAGAACAGCGACGCGCCCGGGCCGAGCACCCGGTCGCGGCGAGCCATGAGCGACTCGATCGATTCGGTCATGATGCGTTGGCCGAGCCGTAACCGGGCGGCGGTACGAAACCGCCGATGAGCGATTCCACCATGCCCGCCACAGCGATGGTGGTGCGGTCGCCCCACTTCGGCCCGATGATCTGCATGCCGATGGGCAATCCCTCGGTCGAGCAGCCGATGGGTACCGCGGTGGATGGCAGCCCGGGCAAGGTGGCCAACCCAGCCCACACGAGATGGCGGAGGTAGGGAACCTCGGCACCGTCGACGGTGAGCGTGCGCTCGTTCAACGCGCCCTCGGTGCGGTGCGTGAACGCCGTGGTGGGGGCGATGGGTGCCAGCACCACATCGACCTCGGTGAAGAAGCGTTGGTAGGCGGCGATGAGTCGGTGGCGGCGCTCGTTGGCAGCCATCCACTCGCGGTGGGTGAGTGCCTGCGAGCGGGGGCTGAGCATGGCCGCGCTGAGCAGCTGCTGGTACAGCAGGTTCTGCTCGTCGAGGCTGGGGCCAGGGCCGCCGGTCTCACTGACGACGGCGCCGTAGTCGGCCATCAGCTTGGCCACAGCGCGGATGGCGGCCTTGATCTCGTTGCTGGTGGGCGCCGCAGGGTCGTCGACCCATACACCCACACGGAGGCCACGCGCGCTGAGCGCCCGAGGCGATGCCGGGGGGAGCGACGCACCAGGCACACCGCCCACGCCGGCGCCGGTGAGCACGTCGAGGCCGAGCGAGAGGTCGGCCACACTGCGACCCATCGGGCCCGCAACCACCAGGTCGACCGGCGCGTGGGTCCAGCCCGATGGCAGCGGTATCTCCCCGAACTCGTCGATGGCGCCGTACGTGGCCTTGTGCCCGTACACGCCGTTGTAATGGCAGGGCACGCGGATCGACCCGCCGATGTCGCTACCGAGTTCGAGCACCGACATACCGGTGGCCAGTGCCACTGCCGAACCACCCGACGAACCGCCCGACGTGCGCTCGGGGTTCCACGGGTTGCGGCACACGCCGTGGATGCCGTTGTAGCTCTGGATGTCGCCACCGAACTCGGGCAGATTCGTCTTGGCGAACACGATGGCACCGGCCCGCTTCAGCGCCGCAACGGGCGCAGCATCGGCATCGGGTACGAAGTTGGCGAAGGGCACATGCCCCGAGGTGGTGACCAACCCCTCGGTGGCGAAGATGTCCTTGATGCTCATCGGCAAGCCGTGAAGGCGGCCCCATGTCTCACCGCGAGCACGAGCCTCGTCGGCGGCGCGGGCACGCGAGCGGGCCCGGTCGACGTCGAGAGCCACCACCGCATTGAGGGCGGGGTTGAACCGGTCGACGCGCTGCACCATGGCGTCGAGCAACTCCACCGACGACAGGTGGCCGGCGCTGAGCGCCACCATGGCATCGGTGGCGGTGGATGTGGAGAGATCGAACACGGTGAGGCTGCTCAGCGTCGCTGCTGGCGGGCCTGGGCCCAGGTGAGGCCGCGTTCCACATCGGGCTCACGCGGGAGGCCGAGTACCAGTTCGGCAACGATGTTGCGTTGCACGGCGAACGTGCCGCCACCGATGGTGAGAGCAGGCGCGAACATTTGCCCGTACGACCAAATGGGGTCGACATCGGGGAACTGGCGACCGTCGACTTTGATCTCGGTGGTGCCCGATCGCGAACTCGACGGCAGTTGGCCGGCTGGGCCCGAGCCTTCGATCATGGTGTTGGCGCCGGCGAGTTGCCCGGCGAGTGCCATCACCCGCTGGCCGTGTTCATCGGCCATCAGCTTCTGGATGCTGGCCTCAGGGCCAGGCGTGCGGCCATTCAGGCGCGCGGTGAGCGTGCGCATGCGGTTGAGGTCGAGCACCGTGGCCTCGGCATGCAAGCGGGCGATCTCTTGGCGCAGCAGCGGGTCGCTGCAGCCGCCACCGTCTTTGATGATCTGCAACAGATCGGCCCACGATGGCCCCGAGCCCCACAGCACACCGCCCGACGACAGCGATACGCGCTCGTTCGACAGCGTCACTTTTGCCAAACGCCAGCCGTCGCCTTCTTCGCCCACACGCATCGACGCGGGGATGCGCACGTTGTCGAAGAACACCTGATTGAACGAGTGCGCTTTGGTCATGTCGATGACCGGCGTCATCGTGAGCCCCGGCAGATCGGTGGGGCAGATGAAGTAGCTGATGCCCTTGTGCTTAGGTGAATCGGGGTTGGTGCGCGCAATGAGGATGCCGAACTGGGCGTGGTGGCCGCCGCTGGTCCAGATCTTCGACCCGTTCACCACATACTCGTCGCCGTCGCGTTCGGCGCGGGTGGCCAGTGAGGCCAGGTCGGAGCCCGAGTCGGGCTCGCTGAACATCTGGCACCAGAACTCTTCACCGCTGAAGATCTTCGGCAGGAAACGCTGTTTCTGCTCGTCGGTGCCGGCGAGGTAGATAGTGGGGGCGGCCCACCCGATGCCGATGGGGTTGTTGGGGCGCTTCACCCCGGCGTCGCGGAGTTCCTCGTCGATGATGAGTTGGTGCAGCGGGTCGGCCTCGAAGCCGAACGGCTTGGGCCAGTGCGGCACCACGTAGCCGGCTTCGGCAAGGGTGCGTCCGCTCGGGTTGGGGTGTTCGGCCAGCCACTGACGCACGGCGATGCGACGAGGATCATCGTCGGCGGGAAGTTCGAAGTCCATCGGGTGCTCCTTGGTGCGGTGACCGACACGGTCGGGTCGAGTCTTGCCGCTCACGACCGTACGGCTACGGTGATACCAAATCTCGTCATTCGGTCACGAAGGGGAAGCACATGGTCGGTGGAGCACTCAAGAGCGCAAGTATGGACGATCTCGATCTGCGTATGTCCGAGAAGGTCCGCCCGCTCTACGAAGCGGTGAAGGCGTTCATCCGCGACGAAGTCGACCCCATCACCGAGGAGTTCTACCGACTCGGCGAAGGCCGTGCCGATCGCTGGAGTTGGGCCCCGGGGCAACTCGAACTGCTCGACACGGTGAAGGCCAAGGCTCGCGCCCAGGGGCTGTGGAACTTCTTCCTCCCCGATGCCGACACCGGCGAGGGCCTCAGCAACCTCGACTACGCGTACATCGCCGTCGAGCTGGGCAAGAACCGTTTGGCCAGCGAGTGCCTCAACTGCTCGGCGCCCGACACCGGCAACATGGAAGTACTCGAGCGCGTGGGTACGCCCGCGCAGAAGCAGCAGTGGCTCGAACCCTTGCTGCGTGGCGAGATCCGTTCGGCGTATGCAATGACCGAACCCGGCATCATGAGCAGCGACGCCAAGCAGATCCAAACCGCTGCCGTGCTCGACGGCGACGAGTGGGTCATCAACGGCGAGAAGTTCTACATCTCCGGCGCCGGCGACCCGCGCTGCAAGATCATGATCACCATGGTGCGCACCAGCCCCGACGCCGACACCTACAAGCAGCAGAGCCAAATCCTGGTGCCCATCGATGCCCCCGGTGTCGAAATCGTCGGCCCCATGGAAGTGTTCGGTGGCGACGATGCACCGCACGGCCACATGCACATTCGCTTCACCGATGTGCGCGTGCCGGCCGACAACATGCTGCTGGGCGAGGGTCGCGGGTTCGAGATCAGCCAGTTGCGCCTTGGGCCTGGCCGTATCCACCACTGCATGCGTTCCATCGGTGTGGCCGAGAAGGCCATCGAGATGATGGTCGACCGTGGCCTCAGTCGAGAGGGTTTCGGCAAGAAACTCATCAACCTCGGTAAGAACATGGAAGTGATCTCGCGTGCCCGCATCGAGGTGGAAGCCATGCGCCTCATGGTGCTGCGCGCCGCCAAGGCCATGGACACACTCGGCAACGCTGAAGCGCGTGTGTGGGTGAGTGCCGTGAAGGCCATGGTGCCCGAGAAGTGCTGCGCCATCATCGACGAAGCCATCCAGATGCATGGCGCCGCCGGTATCTCGCAGTGGTTCCCGCTGGCCGACATGTACCACAGCCAACGCACCCTGCGTCTGGCCGACGGCCCCGACGAAGTGCACCACCAGGTGGTGGGCCGCGCCGAGGCGAAGAACCGCCAGAGCGAGCGCTCGAGCGGTGCCGAGCATCAGTCGAAGGGCAGCGCCTTCACCGGCCCCTGATAT
>JBAXQV010000100.1:0-10723 GCA_037131575.1 Actinomycetota bacterium | reverse complement strand
GAGATGCGGCAGGTGGCGCGGTCTTCCATGAGGCCCACATCGTTGATGTCGGGCATCTTCGATGTGGCGTCGGCCGATGTACCACGTGGGTGCCTGCGCGCCCCGTGGTGCCTCTTCGGTGATGCGGCCGAAGAAGTCGCCGGCCCCGGGCGTACGCAGGTCGTCGAGTGCTTCGGCCACGGTGAACTCCACATAGGCCTTGGTGTACTCGTCGGCAGCCGCATCGGGGTCGACGTGCGAGTAGTGGTCGATCATCGCGTCACGGCAGGCGCGGGCGTGGGCGAGGTGTTCCTGCTCGGCCGTCAGTTCAGGAAACGTGTCGTCGCTCACCATGGCTGTACAACGCTATGCGGGCCGTTGGCGTGAACCGATGATGGTGCGATGGATGGTGGCGGGGCGGCTCGTCCTGCGGTGGTCGAGTCAGCGGTAACGAACGGCTTGGCGGTCGAGTTCGGCGTGGATGGCGCCGATCGACACATCGTCGAGGCCACGGCCGCTCTTCACTGAGAGCGCGGCGGCGATACCGGCACCCTAGCCCAACACCGCGCAACACGACATGTTGCGTGTGGCTGCATGCGACACCTTGTCGCCACCCGAACTGCGTCCGGCCACCAGCAGGTTGGCCACACCCTTGGGCAAGAGGTTGCGGTAGGGGAGCTGGAAGTACCGGCCCGTTGTGGGCAGGATGAGGATGCCGTAGCCGTCGATGAACTCGGGGTAGATGCCGATCGAATCGTCGAATCGGCCCTGCTCGCGCACATCGTGCTCGGTCATGTTGTAAGCGGCGTCGATCTTGCGGGTATCGCGAATGCCGAGGGTCATGCCGAAGTTGCGCAGGCGCGCGTTCTCGCACCCAGGCGTGTAGCGGCGCAGCGCCTCGAGCGCGTACATGGCCCGCCGCCGCCCCTCGATCTCGCCGCGGGTGAGGTCGTCGGGGTCGGTGCCATCGATCTGGTCGATGTGCACCAGGTTCATGTAGGTGAGTTCACCCGAATCGTGGATGGCACCCCAGGTGCCGGCGATGGTGGTGAGGTGTGGCGGAATCACCCCGTCGGCGATGGCCTTGGCGAACGGCTTGTGCAGGAACGGCGAGAACATCTCGTCTTCCTTGCCGCTTGTTTCGATGTTCCATTCGCCGTTGCCTGCCCAGTCGGCGTAGGTCTGCGGGTCGTCGGCAACACCCTGCACGAACGCACGCTTGTCGACCCCTGCGATGTGGAACATCACCGACACCGACATCATCTCTTCGCGCGGCGTGAGATGGGTGGGTGCGCCGGCGCGGTGGGCGATGTCGGCATCGCCGGTGGCGTCGATGACACGTTTGGCGAGGATGGCTTCGCGGCCCGCCTTCGATTCGGTGATGATGCCGGTGATGGCGTCGCCGTCCATCACCGGGGCCACGAAGGTGCGGTGGAGCATGCCGTCGATACCGGCCTCGGCCACCAGGGTGTCGGCCACCACCTTGAACCCCTCGGCGTCGATCTCGTAGCTCATCGACTGGCTCTCGGGCACCGCGGCACCCATGGCGTAGGCGCGGTCTTCGAGTTCGCGACCGATGCCGTTGGCCTCGATGGTTTCCTCATGGCGGTACCAGGCCATGCCCTCCACGCCCACCGTGGTGATGTTGCCGCCATAACAGCCGAAACGTTCGACGAGGGTGACCTGCACACCGGTACGCGCCGCGGCCAGCGCAGCCGCCAACCCGGCCGGGCCCGAGCCGACAACCAACACATCGGTGTCGTGGATCACATCCACCGAACGGGCGGGTTCGGTGATGGTGCCCAGTACTCGGCGAGCGCGTGCTGCTTCCATACCCCCATTGTCGCAGATACATCGCCCGGCCCCTTGGTGTGCGAGGTGCCTCGCTGGTGCCACCGGTGTCGTTCGTGAGAAAGTGGCGGCATGACACGGGGGCTCTTCGATCTGACAGGGAAAGTGGCGTTGCTCACAGGGGCGTCGAAAGGGATGGGTCGAGCGATGGCCGAAGCCCTCGCCGACCATGGGGCAACGGTGATGTTGTCGAGCCGCAAGCTCGACCAATGCCAGGCGGCGGCGGCCGAGATCAACGCACGCTGCGGCGCCGAGCGAGCGTTCGGGTTCGCCTGCAACGCCGGTTACAAAGAGCAACTCCAAGCACTGGTCGATGCCACGCACGCGCAACTGGGGCCCATCGACATCCTCGTCGGCAACGCAGGGGTGAACCCTGCGTACGGGCCCATGGCCACCATCAGCGATGAGGCCTACGACAAGACAATGTCGACCAATGTGAAGGCCAATCACTGGTTGGTGCAGATGGTGGCCCCCGACATGGTGCAGCGCGGTGGCGGCTCGATCATGATCACATCGAGCGTCGGGGCGTTCGCGCCATCGCTCACTCTGGGCACCTACAACATCTCGAAGCTGGCGGTCATCGGGTTGGTGCGCAACCTTGCTGCCGAGCTCGGGCCGAGCGGGGTGCGCGTGAACGCCATCTGCCCCGGGCTCATCCGCACCGACTTCGCCGAGGCGCTGTGGAACAACCCGGAAGCCGAGGCGATGGCGCGCAACAACATTCCGCTGCGGCGCCTGGGTGAGGCCGACGACCTGAAGGGGTTGGCCGTGTTCCTGGCCTCCGATTCGAGTTCGTACATGACCGGTCAGGCGCTCACCGTGTGCGGTGGCTCGCACATGTGGACCTGACCGGCCAACGACGTTGCTGGTGTCAGCCGCCCGTCACTTGTTGGGCGACGGGTACACCGGCAGTTCCTCGCCCTTCGGGAATGCGTCGAGCATGGCCACCGAACCGTCCTGCTGGAAGAACGGTGCAGGGCCGTCAGGCCGATCGCCGGGCAGATAGCGCTTGCCGCCGTTCACCCAACGCCACATGCCCACGCCCTCGCGGCCGAGTTCGTCGACACCCTTGGCGTCGGGGTCCCACCACACTTCGGCTTGATCGTCGAGGCCTTGGTAGTCGGGTTCGAGACTGTCGGGCCAGATGCCCTTCTTGCCCCACGAGATGCGCACCGCGGTGATGGGGTCGCTCTTCACATAGGGGGCGTTGAACATGGCGTCGAGGAAGGTGCGTGAGCTCAGGTTCGGGCCTGCGGCCTGCGTCCAGTAGTAGATGGTGGCGATGGACGCTTCGATACCGCCGAGGCTGTCGGGTGCTGCGGGGGCTTCGCCGTAGTACCACTGGTAGCGATAGGTGGAGCCGGCGATCTTGCGGTCGACGGGCACTGGCGCCCAACTCACACCGAAGGCATGCTTCCACTGCGCAGGGTCGTAGGTGCGGGCGAAGGCAGTGGTCTCGGTGTAGCCGCTGCCCGTGACCACCCATTCGGGGAAGTAGTTCTGCGTGGTGGCTTCCTTGGTGAGGCTGATCGGCGCCACGGGGTCGCCGGCGAAGGCGACAGTGGTGACACCTTCGCTCTTCAGGCGAGCGATGATGGTGGCCGCTTGCTCCTGCAGTGTTGCCGGGTCGATGGTGTAGGGCACCATGTCGGCGATGTCGATCTTGTATTGATCGCGAAGCGTGTTCTTGAACTCATCGGCCACCGCACCCGAGAAGTCGCTCGTCTGCAGGTACACCAGGCCGACCTTGCGCGGCACGTCTTTGAACGCTTCCGAATAGATGGCGTTGCCCTGCAGACGCTTGCCGATGAACTCCACGAGGTGTACTCGACCCTGTTGCGAGCTGGGGTCGAGACTCACCAGGTAGGGGTCACGTTCCTTCACGAAGTCGATGGTGCCGCCACCGGTGCACAAGCAGGTCACCTTCTGTGCGGCGAGTTCCTCGGCGAACGGCTTGCCGGCGAACGCCGGACCACCGGTCACCAGGAACGGGTTCATCTGTGCAATCGCCTGAGCGTCGGCACGGGCCGCCACTTCGTCGTTGGAGAGGCCTGTCGCCGTGTAGTACACGAGGTCGATCTTGCGGCCGTACAGCTCGGTGAAGTGATCCCACATGGCCGACACCTTGTTCGTGGTGTCGCGACGCTGCTCATTGGTGTCTTTGCTGTTCACCGCACCGGCGATGAACTGGAAGACCGGGTCGTTTTCTTGCCCCTGGTACACCACCACCTTGATCGAATCGGCGGTCACGCCCTTACCGGTTGCGCCACCGTTGTCGCCTTTGAACGGGGCCACGCACGGTTGTGCATAGGCCGAGGGGTAGGCATCGCGCCCGACCTTGGTATCGCAGCGTGCACCCCAGTCGATGGTGTCGGCAATGCCCATCGCCTTTGCCTTGGCATAGGTGAGCGGCGGGGTGGTGTCGACGGGAATCGTGGTGGAACCCGATGCATCGCTGGTGGCCGTGGTGGTGCCGGTGGCGTCGGTGGAGCCAGGGGCACTGGTTGCCGCAGCCGCGGTGGTGGGTGCACTGGTGGGCGTGGTCGACTTCGAGTCGCTCTTCGGCCACAACAGCACCGCCCCGACCACGATGGCGATGCCCACGATGGCAGCGGGTGGGCCATAGCGCCGCAAGGCGTTGCCCCCGCCAGCTGCGGGCGGTTGAGGTGTTGGTGATGCCGGTGTGTTCATCGTGGCTCCTCGGTATTGGTGTTCGATGTTGTGAGATCGGTGGTTGACGATGCGCCGCTGGCGACGAGACCCATTGCTTCGGCACGTTCGCCGCCCAAGTAGGCCGCTACCACCTGCGGGTCGTGAAGAACTGTTGTGGGGTCGCCGTCGGCGATCACTCGGCCAAGGTCCATGGCCACCAGGCGGTCCGACACGGCGCGGATGAGCGGCATGTCGTGTTCGATGAGCACCAGGCTGGCACCGGTGCGTTCGCGCACGTTCAGCAACACCTCGACCAGTGCTTCGGTTTCGCGTTGGGCGATACCGCTCGAGGGTTCGTCGAGCAAGATCACTGTGGGGTTGTGCGCCACGATGCAGGCCAGGTCGACGATGCGGCGTGAACCGGTGGAGAGTTCGCGGATGAACTTGTGGCGGAACGCTTCCAGCCCGAACAGTTCGATCAACTCATCTACTCGCGTCGAAGCCTTGCGCTCGGAGTCGTACACCTGCGGGAGGTGCAACGCGGCAGCGAACATACTGCGCGACCCGAGCGACTGTTCGAGCGCAACCGTGAGGGTTTCCTGCACCGTGAGCGAGGGGAACAGGCGCGCATCTTGGAACGATCGGCCCAGGCCCCGTGCGGCGCGTTGGTTGGCTCGCATTGCGGTGACATCGCGACCCCCGATTGCCACCGTGCCCGAATGGGCCGGGGTGAAACCAGAGATGAGGTCGAACAGAGTGGTCTTGCCCGCACCGTTCGCGCCGATGATGCCCACGATCTCGCCGCGCATCACCCGGAGGTCGACACGGTCGACAGCGGTGACACCACCGAAGCGGCGGCTCAGACCGCGGGTTTCGAGCACACACTCCTCGGTGACGCTGTGCGCCGGGCGAGTGTGGGTGGGTGCGGTGCTGGCGCCGGTGTTGGCGGTACCCACTTCGTCGTCGGTGCGAGTGGCGGCGCCCGCCCCCTCGAGGAACACCGACCGCAGCAGATCGGGGCGTTCGAGCAGTTCGGCAGTGGGCCCGTGGAAGCGGATCTCGCCCTTCTCCATGAAGTACGCGGTGCGCGCCACGGTGAGGGCGAGGTCGACCGACTGATCGACGATGATGATGGTGGTGCCTTGCGCGTTGAGGTCGCGAACCACGTGCAGCAACCGGTCGACGATGAGCGGGGCGAGTCCGAGCGAGAGTTCGTCGATCACCATCAAACGCGGTTTCGACAACATGGCCATACCGAGACCGAGCATCTGCTGTTGGCCACCCGACAGGTTGGCGGCCGGTTCGTCGAGTCGTCGTTGCAACTCGGGAAACACGTCGAGCACTTTGGCGAACATCTCCGCGGTGTTCCCAGTGCGGCGTGGCAGCCACGACGCAGCGTCGAGGTTCTCCTGCACGGTGAGCGTGGGGAACACCGCCACACCTCCGGGCATCATCACCACACCGCGGCCCGCCACCTCGTTCGGTGGGGCGAACGACATCTCCCGACCGTCGAAAATGACTGCACCACGATCGGCCTCGATGACTCCGGCGATGGCCTTCAACAACGTCGACTTCCCGGCGCCGTTGGTGCCGAGCAGGGCCACGATCTCGCCCTCTTCGACATCGAAGTCGACGTCGAACAACACCTGCACCGTGCCGTACGAGACGTTCAGTTTGCGCACCAGCAGCAGCTTCTGGCGCCCGGCCCGGCGTTCGTGCAGCAATTCCGAGCGTGCCGCCGCGCTCGTCCAGACCTGCTTGATGTCGCGGTCGATCACGTTGCCGGCCGACGCCACCACGAAGCCACCGATCAGCAACACCGGCACCATCACCAACATGCCCCGACTGAGCCCCCAGTGGTCGCCGATGGCCCCGATGACGGGCAGCACGAGCAGGCCGGGGATGATCCACAGCGCCCCCACTGAGAGGCCCACCCCCCGGGCGCTGGGGGGAATGGCCAACGTGAGCGACGCGGTGATTGCCGGCGACAGCACTGCGCCCGCCATGGTGAGCAGGATGTTGGCGACGATCGACAGCCACAGGGTGGGGGCCAGCGCGAACAGTGCTGCAAAGCCGGCCGACAGCAGCGAGGTGACCGAGATGAGCTTCAAGGCCAATCCGGCGTTCCGGGTCATCAAGCGGAAACCGATGGTGGCGCCGATGAACAGGCCGATCAACTGTGCTGGTTGGATGGCGGCGGCGATGAACCCACGGGCACGTTCGTCGAGGTGGAACTTCTGGTCGTAGAGCAGCGATGCCAGGGTGCCGTACCCGATGGTTGCCAACGCCAGGAAGGGGAGCGCGTACCAGATGCGTCGGAGCGCTTCGATGCGCCACACCATGCGCCACGACTCGGCGAACGACGGCGCGATTTCCTCGGTGTCGATCACCTCTTGCGAGGCACCCATCGCCTTTCGTTCCTGCGCGCCGCGCACGGGTTCGCGCATGCGTAGGCCGAGCACCACCAACACCATGGTGGGCACGGCGAAGACGAAGAATGGCACCCGCCAGTTCGAGTAGTACGCGATGAGGCCGGCGGCCAGCGGACCGATGAAGTTGCCCAACGCAGCGGCGCCCTGGTGGAACGAGAAGGCCCGAACACGCACGTTGGGTTGGTAGTAGTCGGAGATCAGCGAGTTGTGGGTGGGCCCCACGACGGCTTTGCCGAGGCCGCCAGCGGTGCGGAAGATGCCGAGCGCCACCACGGTGGGTGCGAGACCGGTGGCGAACGAGAACACGCCCCACACGGCAGCGCCGATGAGCGCCAGGCTGGTGCGGCGGGTGCGGTCGGCGAGCAAGCCGATGGGTACCTGGAGCAGGAGCCCAACGACGCCGGTGATGGCCCCTAGTGTGAGCAAGCCGGTGAGGTTGAGGCCGAACGTGCGGCGGATCTCGGGAAGGAGAACGCCGAAGGCGGCACCGTCGAGCTGGTCGACGCAGTTCAAGCCGAACAAGATGAGCAGCGGGTAGATCGGTGCGCCGTTCACCAGGGCACGCAGGAAGCGACTCGGGTGCGCTATCGCCGTGGCGGCGTTCAGGTCGGGTGCCTTCACGTCTGTGGCGGGGGTGCTCATGCAGCCGCCTCAGGTTCGTCGGCAGCTGGCTGCGGTGTGTCGCCGGGGGCGGGTGGCTTCGTATCGGCGAGCAGGCTGGGCACGATCATGCCGCGCTGGCGGGCCACCGAGCGCAGCCACCGGTCGCGCAGTTGGAAGAGTGCGCCACCGAGGCCGCTGGGAAGCACCATCAGCACCATCAGCACGCCGACTGCCGACGAAAGCACCACCCACTGCGGAGGCAGGAACCAGCCCAGACCTTTGGTGAACATCGCCCCGATCACACCGCCCCAGAGCGTGCCCAGGCCACCGATGACGGTGCTCACGAATGCGTCGATACTGGTTTGCGGGGCGTGCAACACCGGCGAGAACGCGTGCTGGTGGTACGCCAACAGGCCACCGGCGAAGGCAGCGATGGCGCCCGACAGCGCGAAGCCCGACAACTTCACGCGGGTGGGGTCGATGCCGTAGGCCTGGGCTGCCAGTTCGTTCTCGCGCAGTGCGAGCAGCACTCGACCCATGCGGCTGTTGCGTATCGAGCGCAGCACGAACAGCACCAGCGCCAACCCGCCCACGGCGAGGTAGTACATCCGCGTTGGTGATTCGAGCGAGATGCGTCCCAGCAGGGGTGTGCGATCGAAACGGTTGGTGTTCACCCAACCGAAGTGAGATCGATCGAGCAGATAACTCGAGGTGACGAGCGCGAAGGCGAGGGTGGTGACGGCCAGGTAGAAGCCGCGATAGCGCAAGGCAGGCAGGCCCACGATGACGGCCACCACAGCGCCCACCGCCGATGCCGCGGCGAGTGCCACCACGAGGTCGACGTTCCACTTCGCCGTCATCGCTGCCGTGATGGCACCGCCGAACGCCACGAAGCCCATCTGCCCCAACGACACCTGCCCCGCCCATCCGGTGAGTACCACGATCGATGTGCCCACGATGGCGAACACCACCACGGCCGAGGCCTTGATCGAGTTGGCCACCGAGAGCACATGCGGTAACACCAGCACGGCTCCGAGACCCGCCACGGTGAGCGCCCACCACATCGAACGCACCTCGGGCAGGCGCTTCAGTTCGGCGGGCACGCGGCGTACCTCGGCGGCGGTTTGCCAACTCGAGGTGCTGTCGAGGTCGGCCCTGGTGGCCGAGGGTCGCCGCAGCAGCAGTGCTACCAGGATGACGACGGCAATGACCACTTCACTGAGTGCTGCGTTGTCGGCGCCGAACGTGACCGCGGTTTCGAGCACACCCAGGGCCACCGCGCTGAGGGTGATGGCCGGCAGGTTGGTCATGCGCCCCACCACCAACGCGCCGATGGCACGTAACAGGATGCCGAGGCCCAGTGCCGAACCGATCGGTAGCCCGATCACGCCGGCGCGCAGCCACAGCGCAACGAACGCCAGCGTGGCGGCGATGCCCCACACGAGCGAGTTGAGTTTCTTCACCGGAATGCCGAGCAGCGCGGCGCGCTCCGATCGTTCGGCGCTGGCTCTGATGACGGCGCCGAGCATGGTGCGGGTGAGGAACCACGACACGGCGGCGAGCACCACGGGCGTGATGACCCACACGATGATCGAGTTGGCGTTGAAGGTGAGCGGCGCGATGGTGATGTTGAACTTCCAGGGGAAGTCGATGCGCTGTGCTGCTGCCGGCTTGTGCCACCACTGCGCGGCGAAGTAGGCGAGCCCCACCAGCAGTTGACTCAAGCCGATGGTGGCGACGGTGAGGATGAGTCGTGGCGCGGTGAAGAAGCGGCGGATGATGAGCAACTCGACCGTCACGCCGAGCAAGACGGAAGCGAACAACCCGATGAAGAACCCGGCGAAGTATCCGAACCCGGTGGCCGTGACCAGCATCACCCCGATCATGGCGGGCATGTAGCCGAGGTCGGCCTGGGCGAAGTTGAGTACCCGGTTGGCGCGGTACACGAGGGCCATGCCCAGCGCGATGAGCGCGGTGAGCAGACCCACGGTGACACCGCGCATCACGATGCCGAGCGGCACGGGGTAGAAGATCAGTTGCACGAGCATGATCAGCGCGGCAGGGCCTGCCACGCGGAGGAGGGGGGCCGCCCGGGCGCGCAGATGCATCAACGTTCCCCCTCTTGCGCGTGAGCCACTGTCGTTCATGGTCCCCCTGGAATGAACTCGCTTCACACTACAACGGGTACGCTCGGCCACCGGTAGGCGGGGTGCCGCGTAGCGGTGCGAGCAGGGGGGGCAATCGTGGCGGCTTGGGGCCTTTCGACACATGGTCGGGTAGCAGTGCTCACATTTGCAACGCAACGCCGCAGTTGGCCGGCCATCCTGAACTCGCTTCCGCTCCGATCCGTTCCACTCCGAAAGGCACCTCGATGAATCTCGACAACCTGTTCTCCATCAACGGCAAAGTCGCCCTGGTCACCGGCGGCTCACGTGGCATCGGCGAGATGATCGCTGCGGGGTTCCTCGCCAATGGCGCCAAGGTGTACATCACCTCGCGCAAGGCAGCGGTGTGCGATGCCACCGCGGCCCGCCTCAGCGACGAGTACCAGGCCGAGTGCATCTCCATTCCGGGCGACGTGGCCGACGTGGCCGGTATCGAAGCCGTGGTGGCGCAGTTGCGCGAGCGTGAATCGCAGCTCGACATTCTGGTGAACAACGCCGGTGTGTCGTGGGGTGCGCCGCTCGATGTGTTCCCCGAGGCAGGGTGGGACAAGGTGATGGACACCAACGTGAAGGGCGTGTTCTTCATGATCCAGAAGTGCCTGCCGTTGCTCGAGGCGGCGGGCACCGCCGACGACCCGGCGCGAGTGATCAACATCGGTTCCATCGACGGCATTCGCCTGCCGGTGTTCGACACCGTGAACTACGGGCCCTCGAAGGCGGCTGTGCACACGCTCACCCGGCAGATGGCGGCTCGTCTGGTGCGGCGCAACATCATCGTCAATGCCATCGCCCCGGGGCCGTTCCCCACGTGGATGCTGTCGACCGGTGTGGGTGGCGGCGGCGATGTCGACAACACCGACTGGGCTGCTGTGGCACGCACCAACCCGCGCAAGCGAGTGGGCACGCCGGAAGACATCGCCGGGCTGGCCATCTTCCTCAGCTCACGAGCCGGCGCGTTCACCGTGGGTGAAGTGATCACCTGCGACGGCGGCGTCGCCATCAGCTGACCACCACCCCCCAGCTCGTCCAAACCGCGGTTGT
>JBAXQV010000099.1:0-10786 GCA_037131575.1 Actinomycetota bacterium | reverse complement strand
GCGTACCACTACTTCCGAATCTTTGGAACCTGGACCGAAGCCTGGGACGGCAAGGTTCTCGACCTCAGCAAGATGAACGAGGGCTACCGCTACGCCGACTGGCTGCTGACCGTGCCGATCCTGCTCGCTGAGCTGGTACTGGTACTTGGCCTCACCAAGGAGCGCACCCGTTCGCTGATCGGCCGCCTCGTCGTGGCCGCGTTGGCAATGGTGGCACTCGGTTACCCCGGTGAAGTGTCGAAGGACTCCGGGACGCAGACCCTGTGGGGCATCCTGTCCACGCTCCCGTTTATCTACATCCTGTACGTGCTGTTCGTCGAGCTCGGCGGTGCGAACGTGGCCGCGGCCGCCAAGGCCAAGCTCAACGGCCTTCGCTACCTCATCCTCGGTGTGTGGGGCGTGTACCCGATTGCGTACATCCTCGGACACGACAACCCGTTCATCGATGATCCGGCCACCGCTGAAGTGGCACGCCAAGTCGGATACTCAATCGCCGACGTACTGGCCAAGCCGCTGTACGGCATCATCATCGTCGGGATCGCAATGACCCTGTCGAACTCGGATGATCACGCTCCCGAACTCAAGGCTGCCTGACACCACGTCACTCAGATAACTGCTGCGATGGCCGCTCGACATTCAGTCGAGCGGCCATCGTGGTTTTTCGACTCGGGCGAATCGTCGAAGTTTGTCGCCTCCGGCGAGAAGGCGTGTGGCGCGCCGAACGATCACCTAGACATGGGCCACCGGCCGGTCACTCGGTCAGATCGTGGTCATTCGGGTGTGCGAGATGATCGCATCGGTGAGCGTGGGCCACAGCGGCACGGGCATGTCGTGGCCCATGTCGGCCACGAACAGCAGGTGCGCACCGGGGATGAGTTCGGCCGTGCGGAAACCACCCGACGGGGTGATCAGGGTGTCGTCGCGACCGTGGATGACCAGCGTGGGCACATCGAGTGTCTGGAGCGCGGTCGACCGGTCGCCACTGGCGAAGATGGCCGCCAACTGGCGTGGCGAACCTTCGGGATAGAACGAGCGGTCGTAGCTGACGGCTGCGAGTTCCTTGGTGCGCTCGCCGTTGCGGTACTTCTTCGAGTGCCAGGGCATCCAGTTGGGGGCCGCCTCGATGTAGGCGTCGCGACCCTCGGGGGCCGGGGCGAGCAGGGCGGTGAGGGCCTCGGGTGCTGCCTGCCCCACCGTGGGGTCGCCCACCGTGCTCATCACCGAGATGAGGCTGAGGCACCGGTGCGGGTGTTCGATGGCGACCGTTTGAGCGATCATGCCACCCATCGACGCGCCCATGATGTGCGCCTTGGCAACACCGAGCACATCGAGCAACCCCATGGCATCGGCGGCCATATCGCTGAGGGTGTAGGGCACCGGCGGCATCTCAGTTCCACCGAGGGCAGCGCCCATCACTGCTCCCTGGTCGACCACGACCCCGTCGAGCTTGCTCGAGAGGCCACAGTCGCGGTTGTCGAAGCGCACCACGTGCAGGCCCGAATCGGCAAGCAGGCGGCAGAACTCGACGTCCCATTGGATCATCTGGGCGGTGAAGCCCATGATGAGTAAGAGCGTGGGATCGTTGGGTGAACCGAAGCTGTCGTATTCGAGTTCCATACCGGTGGTGACATGAGCGCGGGGCATGGTGCGCAGACTACCGTTCCAACATGACCGTCTTCGGAGTACACACCGGCCTGCAGCACACCACTGCCGACGAACTGCGCCCGCTGTGGCGCCGCATCGAAGATCTCGGCTTCGGCTGGATCTCGATCTGGGACCACTTCTATGGGGCCACCGGCAAGCCCGACGACGCCGCATGTCTCGAAGCGGTTGCCATGCACGCGGCCCTGGCGTGCAGCACCAGCACGGTGCGTTGTGGGTCGCTGGTGTACTCGGTGGGCTATCGGCACCCGGCGGTACTGGCCAAGGCCATCACCGCTATCGACCAACTCTCGGGCGGGCGTGCCGATATGGGTATCGGTGCCGGCTGGGCAGTGGTGGAGTACAACGCGTACGGCATCGAGTTCCCGCCGGTGAAGACGCGCATGGACCAACTCGAAGAGGGCATCCAGTGTCTGCGTGGCCTGCTGCACGACGACGTCACATCATTCAGCGGCCAACACTTCACCCTCACCGAGGCGCGCAACGAGCCGCGGCCAGTGCAGGCGAAGTTGCCCATCTGGATCGGCGGCGGCGGCGAGAAGCGCACCCTGAAGATCGCAGCCAGCTACGCCGACGGCTGGAACGTGCCGTTCATCGGCCCCGATGCGTTCGCCCACAAGAACGCCGTGTTGAACGAGCACTGCGAACGGGCAGGCCGCGACCCCGCAGCCATCAAGCGTGCGGTGAACCTGGGCATCGCCTGGACCGAAGAGAGCCTCCACGCCCAGTTCGGCGCGTTGGCCCCCATGGTGCGGCCCGGTGTGCTGTCGGGTACCGACGAGGAGATCATCGACCGCATCGGTACCTACGTGGAAGCCGGTGCCGACCAGGTGAACATCGCCCTGCGCGCTCCGTTCGACGTAGAGGCGCTCGAGCGATTCAGCGCCGCGCTGCACCTCGTGTGAGCCATCGGCAATGACGAGTGACATGGCCATCGCTCGCGCCCCCGGCCGAGTGAACATCATCGGCGATCACACCGACTACACCGGTGGCCTCGTGCTACCGATGGCCATCGACCGGTACACCGACATCACCTTCGAGTCGGCCGACTCCGTGCAACTCGCTTCAGCCGATGAGCCCGAGGCGGTGCAGTTGCCGCTCGAGGTGGCCGACCCGGCAGCGGTGAGTCCGTCGTGGGGTCGCTACGTGGCCGGTGTGGTGGCCGAGATGCACCCGCAGCGAGGCATTCGCGGTTCGGTGGCCACCGACATTCCCATCGGGGCAGGCCTGTCGTCGAGTGCGGCACTCGAAGTGGCGGTGGCGTTGGCATTGGGCCACCAGGGCCCGGCACTCGCTCTTGCGCAACTATGCCAACGAGCCGAGAACCGCGCTTCGGGGGTACCGAGCGGCATCATGGATCAACTCTGCATCGCGGCCGGTGTGGCGGGGCACGCGCTGCGCATCGACTGTGGTGCACTCACCATCGACCCCATCGCCTGGCCCGACGATGTAGAGGTGGTGGTGGAGTTCATCGCGCATCGCACCCTGGCGGGCAGCCCGTACGCCGAACGGGTGGCCGACTGTGCAGCGGCCGAGGCACAGGTGGGGCCGCTGCGCACTGCCACGCTCGCCGATGTGGCGCGACTGAGCGATGCACGCATCCGCAACCGCGCCACCCACGTGGTGAGTGAGAACCAGCGGGTGCGCGATTTCTGCGACGCATTGGCCGCACGCGACCTCGCTGCCGCCGGGGCACTGATGGTGGAGAGCCATCGCAGCCTGCGCGACCGCTACGACACCTCCACCCCGGTGATGGACGCAGCGGTCGACCGACTGTGTTCCACACCAGGCGTGTACGGCGCGCGGATGACTGGCGGCGGATTCGGCGGTTGTGTGGTGGCCGTCGCCCAACCGGGCGTGCTACGACAGGGGTGGGTGGTACGCGCCGTCGACGGCGCGTCGTTGATCGACAGGGGGCCGTGATGGCTGCATACGAGGTGTTGGCAACCGGACTCTGCTTCGGCGAAGGGCCGCGCTGGCACGCCGATGAACTGTGGTTCAGCGATATGCACGACCATGCGGTGTGCTCGGTCGATCTCGACGGCCATGTGACCCGGCGGTTCGCCATCGAGGGCGCATCGAGTGGTTTGGGGTGGCTGCCCGACGGTTCGCTGGTGGTGGTGTCGATGGAAGATCGAATGCTGTTGCGCTCGAGCGGCGACCGACTCGTGCCCTACGCCGATCTGTCGGGCATCGCCACGTTCCACTGCAACGATTGTGTGGTCGATGCCGAGGGCCGCGTGTACGTGGGCAACTTCGGTTTCGATCTGCACGGCGCCATCGCGGCCGGCAGCCTCGCCACCTTCCGAACAGCAGCGCTGGCCATGGTCGACACCGATGGCGGTGTGCACACGGCCGCCACCGATCTTTCGTTCCCCAACGGCAGCGTCATCACGCCCGACGGACGCACGTTGGTGGTGGCCGAAACCTTCGCTGGCAACCTCACCGCGTTCGACATTGCAACCGATGGGTCGCTGTCGAACCGCCGCGTGTGGGCCGACCTCGGCGACCGCCGGCCCGATGGCATTTGCCTCGACGCGTCGGGGGCGATCTGGGCCGCCAACGCTGTTGCCAACGAATGCGTGCGCGTGGCCGAAGGTGGGCAGGTGCTCGAGCGCATCGAAACCGACAACTTGTGCTTCGCATGCATGCTCGGCGGGCCCGATGGCACATCGCTGTTCATGCTCACTGCCGCCGCCTCCGACCCTGTAGCCAGCAGCGAACAACGCAGCGGCCACATCCTGGTCAGCCCGGTGACATCACCCCATGCAGGGCGGCCCTGAGCCTCACCAGCGCGCCGGGGGTGCGGGCACCCCACCAGAACAGATCTTGGCCGTCGATGAGTGCGAGACGCGCCTCTGGCAACACCTCGGCGAGTTCGGCCAGGTGGCGTTCGGCGAACGGGTATGGCTCGCTCGGCAGCAGCACAACCTGTGGTGCGAGTGCCGCCACGTCGTTCAGTTCCACCTGGGGGTAGGCGGCGGGGGCATTGGCGAACACGTTCACCACTCCGATATGGGCAAGCACAGACGAGCCATATGTGGCGGCACCGATGGTCATCCACGGCCGGCGCCAGATGGGCACGAACGCACGCACCCATGGCGATGTTGCTTCCCCCACGCGGTCGGCACCGACGGACTGCACCGCACCCACTACGTCGGCCAAGGCCTCGAGTTGCGGCGCAACATCGCCCAGTGCAGCGATGTGCATGGCATGCACGCGAAGTCCGGCCGCCTCCAGTGCCTCAGCATCGGGCCGCCGGTTCTCCTCGCGGTCCATCACCACCACATCGGGGGCGAGAGCCACGATGGCGGCGATATCGGGGTCTTTGGTGCCCCCTACATGGAGCAGACTCGGTTGCTCACAGAAGCGTGTGCAGCCCACCACGTCGACGCCCCAGGCCAACAGGGTCTCCGTGGCCGATGGGACCAGACTGACCACCCGCATCGGGCTGGTCAGTGCCCGAGCAGCTTGCGCTTCTGCAGCTCGAATTCCTCGGCTGTGAGCGAGCCGCGCTGCATCATCGCTTCGAGCCGCTCGAGTTGGTCGGCCACATCGACCGAGGCAGTCGGCGGCTGCCAGGCAGCGCCGCCGCCACCGCGCTGGCCGTCGTTGTACGACTGAAGTTGGCTGTGAATGGCGAGTTGCACCTTGTCGGGGTGACGGATATCGGTGAACCGAGTCTGGCCATCTTCGCCGCCCGATTCGATGAGTAGATCGCCCGCACCGAGCATCCGCTCGAGCACACCCTGGTGGAAGTTCACGTTGTTGACGCGACCGATGGGGATTTCGGCACCCACCTTGGCGATAGCGCCCGATCGAAAGATCACCCGTTGCGTGGTGAGCACGAAATGTGTGGTGGCCCACTTCACGTAGCGGGCAACGACCCACGCGGCCGTACCTACCAGCAACGCGATCGACAGGTACGACAGTGCCTTGTGCAGCCCGCCGTTGGAGTCGCGAGAGGCTACGAAGATGCCGAAAATGATGGCCCCGACGAGCGCGAAGGCTGCCTCGGCGAAACAAATCCAGTGAGGGTGCATGTCGATGACCACCGACTCGCCCTCGTTGAGGTTCTTCTCAGGAAACGGCATAGTGGCAGCGTACCTCGTTGACGCAGTGCCGTATGGTGAAGGGGTGGGAACCGACCGTGCCCTGGCGGGCCTCGACCAGCAGCAACGTGCAGCGGTGATGTCGGACGCTGCGCCGCTTGCCATCGTGGCGGCGGCCGGTTCGGGCAAGACACGCGTGCTCACACGGCGCATCGCGCGACGCCTCGCCGACGGTTCGGCCGATGCGGGGCACGTGCTGGCCATCACCTTCACCCGCGATGCAGCCGGCGAACTCCGCAAGCGGCTGCGGCGCCTCGACATTGCCGAACCCATCGAAACCGGCACGTTCCACGCCATTGCGTTGCGACTCCTCCGCGACCGGGCCATCGCCAACGACACTGCGGCGCCGGCCGTGGCGAACGACCGCTTCCGGCTCGCCCGTGAGGCCATCAGCGACGCCCATGTGCGCTTCGATGCGGCGGGAGCGTTGGCCGACCTCGACTGGGCACGTGCTCGCCGCGTGCACCCCAACGACTTCTCGTCGGCCAACCGCGAAGTGCGCCGCAAGCCGAACCTCAACCCCGACCAGTTCGCCAAGTTCGTGGCTGCGTACGACACGGTGAAACGGCGTCGTGGTGTGGTCGACTTCGACGATCTACTCGAGCATCTGCTCGCCGCCATGGTGAACGATCCACAGTTCGCAGCCGCGGTGCAATGGCGCTTCCGACACCTGTTCGTCGACGAAGCCCAAGACCTCAACCCATTGCAGTTCGCACTGCTCGATCAGTGGCGCGGCGGCAGGCCCGACATCTGTCTCGTTGGCGACCCACGGCAGGCCATCTACGGCTGGAACGGTGCCGACCCCACCCTGCTCGACTCCATCGAACAGCACCTCCCCGGTATCACGATCCTGCGGCTCACCGGCAACTACCGCTGCTCACCGCAGGTGGTGCGTGCCGGCTCGGCAGCGCTGAGCACCATCGCCATGCCCGACGACACGCACTCTCTGCGCGACGAAGGTGCCCAGGTGACGGTGCGGGTATGCGCCGACGAACACGCCGAAGCCACCCAGGTGGCCGCTCAAGTGCGCACGTGGTGCGGTCGGTATGGAGCCAACCAGGTGGCAGTGCTCGCGCGCACCAACGATCAACTCGCGCCACTGGCTCAGGCGCTCGATGCAGCCGGTATCGCCATCGACCGGGCCGCAGGCATGTCGCACCTCGACCGCTGCATCGCCGACGCAGCCCGTTGCTCGGGGCGCGAGCAGCTCGCGGCATGGGTCGAGACCGTCTGGGCCGACGATGCTGCCGATGTCGTGCGCCGGCGCGTGGCCGAAGAAGTAGACCGCTACCTGTCGAGTGGCGACCCCGGCGGTTGGAGGGCATGGGTGGAAGCTCGCCAACCGTTCGACGACCTCGACATCGACGACCGCGCCGGTTCGGTGTCGCTGCTCACCTTCCACGCCGCCAAGGGCCGCGAATGGTCGGCCGTGGTGGTGGCAGGCGTGGAACACGGGCTGGTACCGCACGCCTCGGCAGTATCGGTCGCGCAACGTCAGGAAGAGGCACGCCTGCTGCATGTGGCGGTCACTCGCGCCGCCGATGAGTTGATGCTCACTGCGGCTGAAGGTCGCAGTGGCCGGGCAAGCGCGCCGAGCCCGTGGCTCGAGGTGCTGCGCAACACCATCGAACTACGCACCGTCGTGGGGCCACCGCCCGCGGTACGCCCTGCCCGCACCGTCGACCCGCTCGCTCCGCTGCGCACATGGAGAGCCGAGGTGGCCCGGTCGGCAGGTGTGGCCGAAGGTGCTATCTGTTCCACCACGGTGCTGCGGTCGCTACTCGACAACCCACCGCTCGACACGCCCACGCTCGCCCAGCGGCTCGGACTCAGCGAACCGGCCGCGGAACGTCTGGCACCCCGGTTGTTCGCCGTGTTGGGCGTGGATGCCGCCGCGATCAGTCGCTGAGGGTTACCAACACAGGCGCATGGTCCGACGGCGAATCGCCCTTGCGGGCGTTGCGATCGACGACCGACCACGTAGTTCGCTCGGCGACCGACCGCGAGCCGAGTACCAGGTCGATACGCATACCCCGCCCCTGGTGGAAGTCGCCACCGCGATAATCCCACCAGCTGTACAGCTTGTCGCCGCTGTAGAACTTCCTGAACAGGTCGGTGAGACCCCAGTCGCACAACTCGTCGAGGAGATCTCGTTCGGCCTGGCTCACATGCGTGGCACCCACCAGCTTGGCGGGGTCGAACACATCGGCATCGGTGGGCGCAATGTTGAAATCGCCCGTCACCACCACGTCGTCGTCGGGGGTGCTCGTCGCATCGACATGACGACGAAGCTGCGCCATCCAGCCGAGTTTGTATTGGTAGTGCTCATGGTCGAGCGAGCGACCATTGGGTACGTACACACTGGTCACACGCACCCCACCGCACGTGGCCGTGATAATGCGCGCATCGGGGTCGGGACCACCCGAGGCCGGCGCGAAACCCGCCACCACATCGGTGAGCCCCACCTTCGACAGAATCGCCACACCGTTCCACTGCCCCTGGCCGTGATGTGCCGACTCGTAGCCGAGGGCAGCGAAGCTGAGTGCGGGAAAGGCGGCGTCGGTGAGCTTGGTCTCTTGCATGCACACCACATCGGGTTGCACATCTTCGAGCCATTGCTCAACCCGCGGCAGGCGAGCCTTCAGTGAGTTGACGTTCCAGGTGGCGATGAGCACGACGAAGACGGTAGCGAACGATCAGCGTGAACGACGACGAGACGGAGCAGCAGCGGGCGGAGCGTCGGCCGGGGCGGCCACGGCCGGGGTGGCCACGGCAGCGGCAGCCTTCTTCCGGCGCGCCGGAGCCGCAGGTGCGGACGCTGTGGGTGCTGCCGGCGCCGGTGCTGCGGGTGCCGGCGCTGCCGGCGCGGAAGCCTTCCCGGCACGAGCGGGTTTGGCAGGTGAAGGAGCCGGCGCCGGAACCTCTGCCGCAACGGGGGCGGCCGCAGTTGCCTTGCGGGCCCGGCCGGCCTTGGCCGGAGCCGCTTTCGCAGGAGCTGCCTTGGCAGGAGCCGCCTTGACCGGAGCCGCCTTGACCGGAGCGGCCTTGACCGGAGCGGCCTTGACCGGAGCGGCCTTGACCGGCGCCGGTGCTGGCACCGGTGCAGGTGCGGGCACAGCAGAGGTGGGTTTCGGCCGCGCTGCCCGAGCCTTAGCGGGCTTGGGGAGCGCACTCACTGGGGCCTCGGCGGCCGCCGGAGCCTCCACCACTTCCTTGGCCAGCTTCACCTTGTCGGCCTTCGCCTTCGGTTCTTTCTTCTTGTCGCCCTTGGCCTTGTCGCCCTTGGGCTTGTCGGCCTTGGCCTTCTCGGCCTTGGCCTTCTCGGCTTTCGCCTTCTCAGCCTTTGCTGGCTCGGCCTTGGTCGGCTCGGTGGCGACAGCCTTCTTGCGAGATCCCTTGGTTGGCTTGGCGGGCTCGGCAGTAACGCTGCTCATGCCCACCACAGCGAGGTCGATACTGCGCCGAACCGGAGCGAAATCGTCGACCACCAGGGTGACGGCCTCTCCAATCTTCATGAACTCACGGGCGCTGCGCGGTGCCGGGTTGGCCATCAACCGCAGCGGCACATAGCCCTTCACGTCACCGATGCGCACGTAGGCGCCATGCGATGAGTAGCTCTCGACCACGGCATTCACGCTCGAGCCGCGGGGATGGTGTTCGACGAAGCCCAAGAAGGCGCCGAGATCGTTCACCGGATCGCCCTTGGCAATGGGCGGCGCGCTTGGGGCTGCGGCGGGCGCTGCCGGAGCCGGCTTCACCTGCGCCACCGGCTTGGGGGCGCGGCCTGGCGGAGGCGACTTCGGCGTGGGCATCGGCCGGCTTGCTTCGGGGCTACCCACGCGCACGGTGGAACTCTCGGCAGGTGCGCCGCGTTTGCGCTTGGCGTCTTTCACCGAGCGACGACTCTTCTCACCACGCACCGGCGAGCGGGCCACGAACACCCACCCGATGTGCGGTACGGGTTTGCCACCGATGAGGCGACCTTCGTCGAACAACCACTGGTATTCGCCGTGGAACTCCTGGAACGAATCGTTCGACAAGATGGTGGCGTGCACCTTGTTGGCGATGCTCAGCACGAAGGCGTCGCCACGCCCGATGGCACCGGCCGGCGGGGCAACGAGTTCGTTGTTGTCGACGGCGTCATCGAACTCGGCGCGTTCGCTCGGGTCGATGCGGTGGCCGAAGGTGGCATCAACCACCACGGTGATGAGTGAATCGGGGTGCTCGGCCAGGAAGGCGAGCACGGCCTCGTTCAATTGGGCAAGGCTTGGATGTGGGCGGCCTTCGGTGGCGATATTCGAGCCGTCGACCACGACGTGACGTGTCATAACACCCCTAGTCAACCACGGCAGGGCCCCGCTCGGCCGGATCACCTAATGTCGACCCATGTTCACTGCGGTGTTGTGGGATTTCGGTGGGGTCATTCTTTCCAGTCCGTTCGAGGCGTTCAATCGATACGAGCAGGCGAACGACCTGCCCACCGACTTCATTCGCACGGTCAACAGCACCGACCCGCACACGAACGCCTGGGCCCGGCTCGAGCGCAGCGATATCAGCGCACTCGACTTCGATGCAGCCTTCGCGGCCGACTCCGAGGCCCTCGGCCACCGCATCCCTGGTGCCGATGTGCTGGCACTCCTGGCCGGTGAAGTGCGCCCCGAGATGGTGGCCGCACTCGACACCGTGAAAGCCGCCGGGTACCGCATCGCCTGCCTCACCAACAATGTGTCGGGCGAGCACGCGTCAGCCGAACGCACCGACATCATCGCTGGCATCATGGCTCGCTTCGATGCTGTCATCGAGAGCAGCAAGGTTGGGGTACGCAAACCTGAGCCACGCTTCTACGAAATCGCCTGCGAAACCCTCGACGTGGCGCCCAGTGCCTGCGTGTTCCTCGACGATCTGGGCATCAACCTGAAGCCCGCTGCGGCCATGGGCATGACCACCATCAAGGTGCTCAACGCCCAGCAAGCCCTCACCGAACTCTCCGGCATCCTCGACCTCAGCCTGTA
>JBAXQV010000098.1:0-10824 GCA_037131575.1 Actinomycetota bacterium | reverse complement strand
TCGCGCAACAGGTCGAGATCGGGCCAGGGCCGCTCGGGGTTCACGTGGTCGGCGGTGACCGGCGAGACGCCGCCCCAGTCGTCGATACCGGCATCGAGCAGCACGCCGAAGTCGTCGCTGAGGTTGGGCGGTGCCTGCAGGTGGATGCTGGGTGGCAGCACGAGGCGGGCCATGGCGAGCGTCCACAGGTATTCGTCGGGTGGGCAGGCCTTGGCCTTCTGCATGCCGGTGCGCAATTTGGGCAGGAAGTTCTGCACGATCACTTCCTGCACGTGCCCGTGGCGAGCGTGGCTGGCAGCAATGGCTTCCATGGCGGCGATGCGATCGATTCGGTCGTCGCCGATGCCCACGAGGATGCCGGTGGTGAACGGGATCTGCAGTTCACCGGCCGCTTCGAGGGTGGCGAGGCGCCGCGATGGCTCCTTGTCGGGGGCGCTCTGGTGGCACTCGAGATCGGCCCGCATGCTTTCGAGCATCATGCCCTGGCTGGGTGACACCGGGCGCAGCATGGCCAACTCGTCGCTGAACAGCGCACCGCAGTTGGCATGGGGGAGCAGCCCGGTTTCGTCGAGCACGAGCTGCGCCATGGCCGCCACGTAGTGGACCGTGGAGTCGTAGCCGTGCTCGCGCAGGAACGCCCGCGCCACTTCATACCGTTCCTCGGGGCGCTCGCCCAGGGTGAACAGCGCCTCGTGACAACCCTGCCGAGCCCCTTGGCGGGCGATGGCCAGCACATCGTCGGGCAGCAGGTAGATCTTCTCGAGGCGGGCCGGGGGCTGGGCGAAGGTGCAGTAGCCGCACTGGTCGCGGCACAACATGGTGAGCGGGATGAACACCTTCGGCGAAAACGTGATGCGCGTACCGTGGGCGGCATCGCGCACAGCCCTGGCTTGCGCCATGAGGGAATCGAGTGGTGCGTCGAGCAAGGCTCGATGATGGTCGGCAACAACCGGTGCGTCGGGGCGCGTCATGGCAGAACTCCGTACGTGTGATGGACGTGTGCCAGAGCACAACAGGAGATCGGTGCCATTGCGAGAAGGTGCACCTCACGCCGTATTGCCGTGCGCATCACCGATTGTAGCAGGGCCTATCCGCTGTGGCCGAGTGCTGTTGCGACCGCTTCCATAGCCATGTGGCACTGCGCCGACACGTCGAGGGGGAGCGCCGTCGGAAAGGTGGAGAACCGGGCGATGACGGTGCGGGTGGGGCGATGCACCCAGCAGAACTGGCCGAAGATGCCGAGCCCGCTGAACACCTCACCGCGCTCGAAGACCCAGAACGCATTGCGATACATCGACCACGCACCGGTTTCGTCGTCTGGAGCTAGGCCGGCATGGAACGCCCGCACGGCTTCGTCGTCGCCGAGGCGGGTGTCGTCGACCCAATCGCGCGGAATCACCTGGCGGCCATCAGCCACGCCATCGTTTAGATAAGCGAGCCCGAACCGGGCGAGGTCGCGCACGGTGCAACTCATCCCGCCTTCCACCACCGGGTGGCCGAGGCAGTCGAGCATGATGTCGGCATCGTGCTCTTGGCCGAGTGGGCCCCACACGTCGCGTGACACGATGGCGGCATAGGGCAGGTCGTGCACCACTTCGAGCAGTCGTGCGGCGATGTTGGTGAGCGGCGACCGATAACTCCACCACGCGCCATGGGGTCGCTCGAGCCCGTAGGTGCGGAAGTGGCCGAGCGTGCCGATGGCGGGGCGATTGCCCAGTGGGCGGTAGCCGGCCTGGCGTTCGTAATCGAGCAGCGGATTGCTCGCATCGGGGTCGGCATAGAGGAGGTAGTCCTCGTCGAACTCGGTGCCCGCGGTCATATCGATGACATGCCGCACCGTGGCGCCATCGAGGCTGGTGCCGGCGAACTCGGGGGCGATATCGCACACCAAGTCGTCGGCGGCCATCAGCCCGTTGCCGATGGCAATGCCCAGGGTTGCGCCGCACACCGACTTCGACACGCTCATCAAGAGATGTGGCGTGCGTTCGGTCATGCCGTTGAAGTAGCGCTCGTACACGATGTTCCCGTCGTGCACCACGCACACCGCATCGCACTGCGTGTCGTCGAGATGCTGACCCCAGGTGGTGCGACCGGCGAAGGTGAGGATGGGAAGGTCGTCGAGCGCCTGCAGTCGTTGGGGGAGTGGCTGCGGCTTGTCGCTTCGGGCGATGAGCGCCGTGGGGGTGATCTCCCGCACCCGTTGGAATGCCGAGCGGTTGTAGGGCCAGTCCATCCAGTTGGCCAGGGTGGCGCTGCGGTCGATGGCCATGTCAGTGCTCGGCGAGCGTGCGGAACAGGGCAAGCACGTTGGCAGCACCCACCCCTACCCGGTGGCCGGTGCGCGAGATGAACCCCAACTGCACACCGGTGGCCGCGTCGCGGGCGGCGAAGAACTGCTCGTGGCCGTCGTCGTCGATGATGACATCGGTGAGCAGTGCGGCCTGCGCGTCGGCCAGGCACGAACGGGCATACCCGGCGTTGAGCACCTCGATGGCGATGTGCTGCACCCCACCGCCATTGGCATCGAGGTAGGCCGCCACATCGGCAGATGCTTCGGGCCCCACCAACACCACGGTCACGCCACCAGCGGTGAGCGCGGCGATGCCTGGTGCATCGCCCCCGGCGAGGGCGGTGCGGTGGAACCCGAAGGTGTGGGTGAACGAGGCCACCGCAGCGGGGAGGTCGGCCACGGCCACCACCACATGGTCGATGCGGGTGGCCACGGTGTCGATACCCGAGCGCGTGTCGAGCGGTGCGGCGGCTTTGTCGGGGGCGGCATCGGGCCGGTGACCGGCCACTTCGATGCGATGCGTTTCGGCGAGCAGGGTTCGGAAGAGCTGCTCGGCGAAGTCGGGGTCGACCCCGGCGTCGATGGCGAACTGGCGCCGCGACGTGACCACATCGCGAACTCGCGCCGGTTGGATGACCGCCGTGCCGTTGGTGCGTTTCAAGTCGGCCACTTCTTCGCACACGGCGAGGCGCGCTGCCACCACCCGCACGAACTCTCGGTCGAGTTCGTCGATCCGGGCACGCAGCGCGCCGAGTCCTTCGGTCACATCAGTCATGTCGCCAACCAGTCATTGCGCCCACCGTACCAATCGAGACGCAGCGTGAACCGAGACGCGGGTCGGGTAGCGACCTCGGTGCCACGCCGCTAACATTGCCAGGTCCGTTGGGGCCGCTTCGGTGGCGCTGGCGCGATGCCGTGGGCCAACCGGCCCGGCGGCGACCTCCCTCACCGGAAGGCTTTCCCATGGTCGACAAGAACGCCACCATTGGCACCCACAAGCTGCACGACACCGACACGGGTTCGCCCGAGGTGCAGATCGCGTTGCTCACCGCACGCATCAACCAGCTCACCGATCACCTCAAGATGCACAAGAAAGACCACCACAGCCGTCGTGGTCTGCTCATGATGGTGGGCCGTCGTCGTCGCTTGCTCGATTACGTGAAGAACATCGACATCGAGCGTTACCGCACCATCGTTGCGGCTAACGGCCTGCGTCGCTGATCTCTCCGATCGCACGTCACGAACTGCATTGAACTGGGCCGGCGGGCGAGGGTCCGCCGGTTTCAGCGCGCCCGGTGGTAGCCTGACCGGGCAATACATCAACCGAGCGGAAACCTGGATCGGTTGTCAGTCGCCTCGGCCGAGGCTCCTCGCCACGTGGCGGGTTCGAATCCGGCCGTGCCGACTGGGAACCGGCCTCCGCTCCAACCGTCGAGGCGTGGGAAAAAACGCGCCCGACCGAAAGGAGCTCGCTATGGCCGACGCCATTCGAGTATCAGCCCCTGTTTCGGGTACCGACAAGACACTGTCGTTCGAGACCGGCAAATTGGCTCAGCAGAGCCAAGGTGCCGTCATCGGTTCGATCGGTCGCACCACGGTGCTCTCCACTGCCAATGCCGCCAAAGACGTGCGGCCCGGCACCGACTTCTTCCCGCTCACCATCGACGTGGAAGAGCGTGCCTACGCCGCCGGCAAGATCCCCGGTTCGTTCTTCCGTCGTGAAGGCCGCCCCACTGAAGACGCCATCCTCACCTGCCGTCTCACCGACCGCCCGTTGCGCCCCGCCTTCCCCGACGGCTTCCGCAACGAGGTGCAGGTGGTGCTCACCATCCTCGGCGCCGACCAGGCCAACCCGCACGATGTGCTCAGCATCAACGCCGCCTCGGCATCGCTCATGCTCAGCGGTATCCCGTTCGACGGCCCCATCGGTGCCGTGCGCGTGGCGTTCAGCCAGAGCGGCGAGTGGATCGCTCACCCCACCTATGAAGAGGGCGAAGCCAGCACCTTCGAACTCGTCGTCGCCGGGCGCGAGCTCGACAACGGCGATGTGGCCATCATGATGGTCGAGGCCGGTGGCACCGCCAAGAGCTTCGACTACTACGCCGCAGGCGCCCCCAAGGTGAACGAAGGCGTGCTCGCCGGTGGCCTCGAGGCCAGCAAGGTGTTCATCAAGGAATCCATCGCTCTCCAGCGCGAACTCGTGAGCAAAGTGGTGGCGGCTCATGGCCCCATCACCCCGATGCCCTACACCGTGTCGGTCGATTACGGCGACGATGTGTTCGAAGCCGTGGAAGGTGTTGCCACCGCAGCCCTGGCCAAGGCCATCACCATCAGCGGTAAGGCCGAGCGCAATGCCGCCACCGACGGCGCAGCCGCCGCTGCCATCGCTGCCCTCTGCGGCGACGGGTCGGCGTTCGTCGGCCGCGAGCGCGAGGTGAAAGAGGCTGTGCGCAGCCTCAGCAAGAAGCTCGTGCGCAAGCGCATCGTCGAAGAGGGCAAGCGCATCGATGGTCGCGGCACCCGCGACCTGCGCCCGCTCAGCAGCGAAGTGGGCGTGCTGCCCACGGCACACGGCACCGGCCTATTCCAGCGTGGCGAGACCCAGGTCATGAACGTCGTCACCCTCGGCATGCCGCGCATGAACCAACTGCTCGACACGCTGAGCCCCGAAACCCACAAGTACTTCCTGTTCCACTACAACATGGCCCCGTGGGCCAACGGTGAAACCGGTCGCGTGGGTTCGCCCAAGCGTCGCGAAATCGGCCACGGTGCGTTGGCCGCCCGCGCCCTGCTGCCGGTGCTGCCGAGCCTCGACGATTTCGCCTACACCCTGCGCCTCGTGGCCGAAGTGCTGGCCTCGAACGGCTCCACCTCCATGGCCTCGGTGTGCTCGGGCAGCCTTGCCCTCATGGACGCCGGTGTGCCGGTGAAGGCCCCGGTGGCGGGCATCGCCATGGGTCTCGTGTACGCCGAAGGCAAGTACACCACCCTCACCGACATCCTCGGCGCCGAAGATGCCTTCGGCGACATGGACTTCAAGGTGGCCGGTACCTCCGACGCCATCACGGCACTGCAGCTCGACACCAAGATCGACGGTATCCCCGCCGATGTGTTGGCCGCCGCGCTCGACCAGGCCAAGGAAGCCCGCGAGCAGATCCTCACCAACATGAACGCCTGCATCGCCGCCCCGCGCGCCGAGCTGGCCGACACCGCACCGAAGATCGTGTCGATCACCATTCCGATGGACAAGATCGGTGAGGTCATCGGGCCCAAGGGCAAGGTCATCAACACCATCCAGCAGGAAACCGGTGCCGAGATCGCCGTCGACGACGATGGTGCCGTGGGCATCGTCACCATCGGTGCGGTCGAGGCCTGGCGCATGGAAGACGCGAAGGCACGCATCATGGCCATCGTGTCGCCGCCCACCGCCGAGCTGGGCGCCACCTACATGGGCAAGGTCGTGAACATCACCAAGTTCGGTGCGTTCGTGAACATCATGCCGGGCCGCGATGGTCTGGTGCACATCTCGAAGTTGGGTCGCGGCAGGCGCATCAACTCGGTCGACGATGTGCTGCAACTCGGCCAAGACATCGAAGTGGTCGTCGAGGAAATCGACGAAAAGGGCAAGGTCAGCCTTACCCCCACCGATGCCTGGGCAGAAGCCAACGTGGGCAGCGCCCCCGCAGGCGGCGGCGAGTCGGCTCCGCGGAGCCGTCCCGAGCGCAGCCGCGACGGCGGCGCCAGCACCAGCACCGCTGGTGTGGCCACGGTGTCGTTCGAGGAGAGCTTCGACGCCGAACTCGCCGGTGAATTGGGCGACCTCGGCCCCGGTGGTACCGCTGGTGGGAACTCCTCCGGTGGTGGCGACCAAGACCGTGGCGACCGCGACCGCAGCCGTCGCCGTCGTCGCTGATCCGGTTCCATCTCCCTTGACCGATCTCCGCATCACACCGGGCCCGCAACAACTGCAGGTGGTCACCGAACGCGTCCCTGGGGCGCGTTCGGTGGCAGCCGGTGTGTGGGTGGGCGTGGGTGCTCGCGATGAAGACGAGGCGCTGAGCGGCGCCAGCCACTTCCTCGAGCATCTGCTGTTCAAAGGCACCGCCGACCGATCGGCCATCGACATCTCACGCGTCATCGACCGCTGCGGCGGCGATATCAACGCGTTCACCAACAAGGAATACACCGCCTTCGTCACCCGGGTGCCTCAGCGCCACGGGGGCGTGGGCATCGGGTTGTTGGGCGACATCCTCACCGCCCCGGCACTGCGTGATGCCGATATCGAAACCGAGCGGCATGTGATCTTGGAAGAGATCGCGATGGACGACGACAGTCCCGACGATGTGGTGCACCGCTTGTTCGCCGAGCAACTGTTTCCGGGCCACCCGCTCGGCCGCGAGACCGCAGGTACTCGCGAGTCGGTACTCGGCATCTCGCCCGCTCACGTGCGTGAGTTCTTTGGCCGTCACTACCGCGCCGGCTCGATGGTCGTGTCGGTTGCCGGGCCGGGCGAGCACGACGAGATGTTCGACATGGTTGCGCAGGCGTTCACCACCGTCGCCGGTGGCGATGGCCGGGCCGAGCGCGGCGCACCCGCTGGGCTCGGCGACAGCGTTGCGCTGGTCGACGACACCGAACAAGTACACCTCGTACTCGGCGGGCGTGGAGTTGCCCGCAACGATGCCGATCGGGAAGCCCTCGACATCGTGAACCACATTCTCGGCGGTGGCCTGTCGAGCCGTCTGTTCGACGTGATCCGCGAGCAGCGTGGGCTCGCCTACAGCGTGTACTCGGGTACCTCGAGTTTCGTCGACACCGGTATGTGGTTGGTGAGCGCCGGCACCACCCCCGATAACGCCGAAGAAGTGCTGCACCTCATCGATGTCGAGATCGCCAAGCTCTGTGAGCACGGGGTCACCGACGACGAAATCGATGTGGCCAAAGGTGCGCTCACCGGTTCGTTCGAGCTGGGTCTCGAAGACACGGGTTCGCGGATGAGCCGCAATGGCGCCTTGTTGTGCACCCGGGGCGAAATCATCCCTGTCGACGAACAGGTGCGCCGCTGGCTCGCGGTCGACCAAGCAGCTATCCGGCGAGCAATCGACCGCGTGTATCGGCCACAACCACTGGTCATCACCGTCGGCCCACGCTGAACCAGGGCAGGGGCTCGCCACGCCGGCGACTACCCTGCGCCCTATGACGATTCGTGTGGGTGTGGTGGGTGCCGGTGGCCGAATGGGCAGGGCGGTGTGCGCCGCAGTGCGTGCCGACGATCGCCTCGAACTGGTGGCAGGTGTCGACCCCGGTGCCGTGGGTGCCGAGGTGGAGGGCATCACGTTGGCCGCCGAACTGCGTGCCCTCGCCGATGCATCTGCCGAGGTGGTGGTCGACTTCACCGTGGCCGCCGCGGCGCGTGTCACCCTGCCGTGGCTGGCCATGCATGGCATGCACGCAGTGGTGGGCACCACAGGTTTCACCGAAGACGATCTCGACGGCTTCCGCACGGCGTTCAGCGCCAGCAACTGCCTCATCGCTTCGAACTTCGCCATCAGCGCTGTGTTGATGATGCGTTTCGCCGAACTGGCGGCGCCGTGGTTCGACACCGCAGAGATCATCGAGTTGCACCACGACGCCAAGGTGGATGCACCGTCGGGAACGGCGGTCACCACCGCCCAGCGGATGGCGGCTGCCTCGAGCGAATGGGCTGGCGACCTCACCCAGCACGAGGTGTACCCAGGGGCCCGTGGTGGTGAAGGCCCAGCGGGCATTCGCCTGCACTCGGTGCGCATGCGTGGCATGGTGGCGCACCAGGAAGTCATTCTCGGTGCGCAGGGGCAAACCCTCACCATTCGCCAAGACAGCTACGACCGGCTGAGCTACATGCCCGGTGTCACCCTGGCGTGCGCGCGCATCGCCGAGTTCCCTGGCCTCACCATGGGGCTCGACGCGTTCCTCGGCGTCTGAACGAGTTGCCGGTCAGTCGGCGGCAGCAGTTTCGTCGGGGTCGGCAGCCAATCCATCGACGTTGTGAGGGTGCTCGATCTCGTCGAGTACCTCGGGTGCCGTGCCGCGCGCCTTGCGGGCCGCTTGGAGGAACGTGATGGCGAACAGGCCGCCGACGATCCACCACTGGTACCCGTCGATGGCATCGAGGAACCACTTGATCTGCTCGGCGAAGACGTGGCCGCCCCACCACAGCACCACCAACTTCACCACCACACCGGCGGCCAGTACGGCGATGAAGCGGCGCGGCTCACGCCGGCGATGGCCGGCCATCATGCACACCACATTGCTGCCCGGCATGAGGAACACCATGAGCCACCCGGCGCGGTCGATGGCAGTGCGCAACCAGCGGTAGAAGGCGGGGAGTTCGCCGATCTGGCCTTCGGTCCACTCGATTGCCTTCACGCCGTACCAGCGGCCGAGGAAGAACAGCGTGACCCCGGCGAGCATGACCCGTGTGAACCCGATGAGGGCATAGGGGAGCCAGCGGTTGTCGAGATACGGCACGGCAGCGAAGAGGTTGCGATTTCGCGACGACAGTGCAAGCACCACGAGTGGCCGGATCTTGATCCATGCCGGCCCGATGTTGGAGCCGAAGGTGCCCATGGCATAGAGCAGCCCCGACATCGCCAGCACCAGGCGACGCGCCGCGGGCGACACCAACAGGTGCGGATGCGGTGAGACCACGTCGTCGGTGCTCGCTGAGGCGGGCTGCATGCGATCAGGCTAGGTGCGCGGCGCTGTTTTCGGCGGCCGAGGGTCGGCAAGTAACCTGCGGAACATGGGGAGCACGGCATCGGCGAAGCGAGTTGTTCGCGCCACGGCAACGATGGCCATGCTCATGGTGGTGGGCAGTTGTGCGGCCGATGTGAATGATGCCGCGCAGAGCACCACCACGGTCACCATCTCGACGGTGGCACCCACCACGGTGGTTCCGGTGGCCACGGTGGCACCCAATGGTGAGACCGTGAAGCTGCAGGTGATCGACAATCAGTTCCGGCCACTGCAACTCACGGTGAAAGCCGGCACCGAAGTGGTGTTCCAGAACAAGGGGCGCAACAACCACAACGTGCTGCCAGTGGGCGACCCACAGGCCACGGCATGGGGTGTGCAAACCGATCAGTTCGGGCCCGGCGCCAGCTACAAGCATGTGTTCACGGCGCCCGGCACGTACCAGTACTACTGCTCGATCCACGGTGTGAACGGCAAAGGCATGGTGGGCATCGTCACGGTGACGGCGCCGTAGGCGCCCCATCGCACGACGCCCACCACAACTCAGGGGGAATGACATGAATTCGTTGAAGCGGATGATGGCACTGGTTGGTGCCGGTGCACTGGCAGTGGCCCTGGTGGCTTGTGGGAGCGACAAACAAGCCGCCACCACCACCGGGGGTGGCGACACCACAGCGGGGGAAACCACCGCTGCGGCAAGCACGGCTGCGGCCACCACGGCAGCGCCCACCACCGAGGCGGGCCCCACAGCGCTGAAGGTGCCGGCCGATTTCCCCAGCATCCAGAAGGCAGTCGATGCCGCCAAGCCGGGCGACCTCATCCTCGTGTCGCCGGGCACCTACCACGAGGCCGTCAACATCACCACCGACCAACTCACCCTGCGCGGCCTCGACCGCAACACGGTGGTGCTCGACGGTGAACTGAAGCTCGACAACGGTGTGCGTGTGCTGGGCGCCAAGGGCGTGACGGTGGAGAACATGACCGCCACCAACTACACCTCGAACGGGTTCTTCTTCACCCAGGTCGAGGGGTATCGCGGCTCGTACCTCACGGCCTACCGCACAGGCGATTACGGCGTGTACGCCTTCGATGCCACCAAGGGCCAGCTCGATCACATCTACGCCGCAGGCAGCCCCGACGCCGGTGTGTACATCGGTGCGTGCTACCCGTGCGACGCCGTCATCGACCGCATCGTCAGCGAGCACAACGGCCTCGGCTACTCGGGCACCAACTCGGGTGGCAACCTGCTCATCATCAACTCGATCTTCCGTTTCAACCGTGCCGGCGTGGTGCCCAACAGCGGCAGCTACGAACTGTGCTACCCCGAGCGCAAGACCACCATCGTGGGCAACATCGTCTACTCGAACAACCAGCCCGACACGCCTGCCATCGACGTGGCGCTGTTGGCCATGGGTAACGGCATCCTCTCCGCGGGCGGCGTGGGCAATGTGATCGAACGAAACCTGGTGTACGACCACGACAAGAGTGGCATCGGCCTGGTGCCGTTCCTCGAGAACGACCCCAACGACAAGGTGCCCACCCCCGACACGTGGGACGTCACCTGCGATGTGCAGCGCCAGGGCACGCCCGAGAACCCGGGCGGGCCGGTGCTGTGGGACTCGCAGAAGAACTCGGTGCAGAACAACGAGGTGAGCGACAGCCGCGTGGCCGACCTGCTGGTGGCATCGGCTGGTACCGATCTGCAGACGTTGGGCAACTGCGCCGCCGGCAACAAGTTGGCCACCACCTTGCCGAAGAACTACGAGACCCTGGCTCCGTGCACCGGCACCGGCAGCGGC
>JBAXQV010000097.1:0-10921 GCA_037131575.1 Actinomycetota bacterium | reverse complement strand
GGCGATGAATCGCCCGGCCGTGTGATGGCGAAGATGAAGACGGCCGGCCTCCCCGCCGTGCTGGCCCAATTGCGCGACTCGGGCTGGACCCCTTCCGCCAGCTGAGCGCGTGAGCGAGCAGGCACCGCAGCGCCGGCCCGGAGGCACCCAGCACATCCCTCGCCCCGAGGCATGGCGCGAGGGCGCGCCCCCGCCGTGGGCAGGCCGCACCACCACGCCGAACCGCACCGCCGTGCCCGGCCTGGCTGCCGTGCCCGGTTTCGCCGATGTGGTCAGTGCTGTTCAGGGTCGCACCGCCGCGCCTGGCCCACCCCCGTTCGCCGGCGCCCGACATTCCGCCGTACTGGTGGTGGTGCACGACGGCCCCCACGGCCCCGAGGTGCTGTTCACCAAGCGGGCGATGCACCTGCGCAACCATCGCGGTGAGATCAGCTTCCCCGGTGGCCGCATGGACGCAGGGGAAACCGCTGCCGACACTGCGCTGCGCGAAGCGTGGGAAGAAGTGGCGCTTCCACCCGATGCCGTACAACTCCACGGTGAACTCGACCACCTCTCCACCGTGGTGAGCCAGAGCTACATCATGCCCATCGTGGGCTCGGTGAGCAGTCGGCCAGCCCTGCAGCCCGCAGCCGCCGAGGTCGACCGCATCCTGTGGGTACCGCTGGCCGAACTGGCCCACCCGCTCACGTTCCGCGAAGAGTGGTGGGGCACCGGGCCCGTCGAACGTCCCGTCTACTTCTTCGACCTCGACGACGAAACCATCTGGGGTGCCACGGCGCGGATACTGCACCAACTGCTGCGCCTCGTGCACGGTGTGGAAGGCGACGAGCCTCCGGCCTGGTAACCCGCGCCCGCACCGGAGCCACTGCCTAGGGCCCGCCTGCCAGGCGCACCACCTTGTAGAACGTGTCGGCCCAGGCGAGGCAGTTGTACCGCTCGTACCACGGGCGAGGTTGGCACGACGCCCGCATGTCGGCGTGGAATTGATCGTCGACCCGATGCCGGCTGGTGGCGTTCCAATACGTGTGCCCGCTGCCGTAGCGCTTCTCGAGCAACTGCAGATTGCGATATCCGAAGTCGTGGCGGCGGCACGGGTTGCGGAAGTTGAACGACCGCCCGGTATCGCCCACCAGCGGGGCCGAACAGCCGTCGGTCGACACATCGAACCAGGTATCGCCCTTGCCGACCGTGGCGATGAACTCGGTGAGCGGCACTTCGTACAGCTCGTGGTTCACATACGCCAGATCGGTGGCCCCCGAGTGGGGCGATTGGGCGACGGCAACCGTCGCCGGGGCTGCGGCCGAGGCCGTGGCCGAGAGAGTGGTCAGGGAACACGCGACCACGACGAGCAGTCTGAGGAACGCCCTCATCGTTGCTCCTTCACTGCGAGCCACCTCACCGGGTGGCCGCCGCGCCAGTCAATCAGTGCCATACGAGTCGGGCAACCTACTGCCCGGGGCACGTCGAGTCAGCGCGCCCCGTCGGCCGCGTCGCCGAGTTCGAGCAGATGCCCCATCCGGTCGCGTTTGGTGCGCAAGTAGGCGAGGTTCTCGGGGGTGGTGGCGATGGGCAAGGCCACCCGCTCGACCACCTCGATGCCGTTGCTGTTGAGGCCGGTGTGCTTGGCCGGGTTGTTGGTCATCAACCGCACTCGCCGCACGCCCAGCGCCCGCAAGATCTGTGCCCCGATGGCGTAGTCGCGGCTGTCGACCGGGAGGCCGAGTTCGAGGTTGGCATCCACCGTGTCGAACCCGGCATCTTGCAGCGCGTAGGCAGCGATCTTGTGGCCGATACCGATACCGCGCCCTTCGTGCCCGCGCAGGTACACCACCACACCGCGATCGTTGGTGTCGATGGCCGTCATGGCCGCCGCGAGCTGCGGCCCGCAGTCGCAACGCCGCGAGCCGAACACATCGCCGGTGAGACACTCGCTGTGAATGCGCACCGGCACCGGCGCGCCATCGTCGATGGTGCCACGCACGAACGCGAGATGCTCGACATCGTCGACCGTGCTGCGGAACGCCACACAGGTGAACGTGCCCCAGGTGGTGGGCACAGCAGCATCCCCCACGCGCACCAGCGCCTCAGCGGGCTGTGATGGCGCTGGCGATTGCGGTTGCGGTTGCGCTGGCGCTGGCGATGGCGATTGCGGTGCGGTGCTCATTGCCGGCCCCGCGGCACTACGACGATTTCGAGGTCGTCGCCCACGTGGCGCACGCTGTGCACCCGGCCGCGCCACAGCGCGTCGATGCTGGCCGCACCCGGCCCACGCAACATGGCCATACCGTCGTCGCCGCCCATCAACGCCGGTGCCATGTACACCACGTACCGATCGACGAGCCCTTCGCGATGGAACGATGCGGCCACCGTGGCGCCACCTTCCACGAGCACTTGCAGCACTCCGTCGGCGCCGAGATGGTCGAGCAAGGCCGGCAACGAGTCGGTCCATTCGAGACAGGGATGCACCTGTGCCCCGGCCGGTGCATGCCCGAGCACCACCCGGCGCGGGCTGGGGCCATCGATGTGGCGGACGGTGAGGGCCGGATCATCGGCGCGTACGGTACCGGCGCCGACCACGATTGCCCCGCTCTCGGCGCGCAACTGATGCACGGCCGTGCGCGCCTCGGGCCCGGTGATCCACTGACTGGTGCCATCGGCTGCCGCCGTGCGCCCGTCGAGTGTGCCCGCCATCTTCAGCACCACCAGCGGTCGGCCGGTGCGGCGATGGTGCAAATAGGGCGTCAACTGCTCGGCAACGGCATCGGCTTCCACCCCGCTGACAACCTCGATACCGGCGGCCTGAAGCTGGGCGAACCCCTGCCCGGCAACACGCGGGTCGGGGTCGGCGATGGCCGACACCACGGTGGCCACGCCAGCGGCGATGAGCGCATCGGTGCACGGCGGGGTGCGGCCATGGTGCGAGCACGGCTCGAGCGTGGTGTACACGGTGGCGCCGTGGGTGGAGGCTCCGGCTGCCGCTGCGGCGTCGAGCGCCACCCGCTCGGCATGCCGGGCCCCCGGCGCCTCGGTGGCCCCGGTGAACACCTGGCCGTCGGCGCACACCAGCACACAGCCCACCCACGGGTTGGGCGGCGCGATGAGCCGGGCCGTAGCGGCGACCGAGATGGCCTGGAGCATCGAGTGGTGGTGGGTCATGCGCGGTTGCTGCCGGGGCGAGCGTGCGTGCCCAGGCCGTTGGGCAAGGTTAGGCGAGCGACTGCAACAACGCCCATGCGGCCTGCACATGGCGGGCCTCGGTGCGCGTGCCGCCCACCGACACGCGCAGCGCACTGGTGCCATCGAGCACGGTGCGCGTGAACAATGCCTGCCCGGTGGCATTCGCAGCCTCCACCAAGCGGTCGGTGGCCTCGTTGCCGGCGGTGAGGGCGATGCACAGCAGGTTCAGCGGATGCGGAGCCACCACGGTGAACCGCGGGTCGCTGGCCACCCACTGCGCTAGTTCCTGCGTGGCAGCCACATGCTTTCGGATCATCTCCACCGCCTCTGCAGCGCCACCCGAGCGGATGGTGAACCACAACTTGAGCGACCGGAACCGCCGGCCCAACGGCACCTGCCAGTCGCGGTAGTCGATGGCAGCGCCACTTTCGGCCGCAGCCGACCGCAGGTACTCGGGCAAGATGCTGAGCGCCCCCAACAGCGCAGCCCGGTCGGCGGTCCAGAACAGGTCGCAGTCGAAGTTCACACCCATCCACTTGTGCGGGTTGGTGCAGTAACTGTCGGCGCGGTCGAGCCCATCGTTCACCCAGCGGAACTCGGGGGCCAGCGCGGCGATACCGCTCATCGCCGCGTCGACGTGCAACCACATGCCGTTGGCCGCGGCGATGTCGGCCACCTGCGCGGTGGGGTCGAACGCCATCGACGAGGTGGTGCCGTGCGTGCAGCACACCCAGAACGGGCGCAGCCCCGCGGCCACATCGGCGGCCACCAGTTCGGCCAGTGCATCGGGCCGCATCGCGAACCCTTCGTCGTGCGGCACGATGCGGATCTGCTCGGTGCCGATACCGGCGATGCGCAAGCCCTTCTCGATACTCGAGTGCGACTGCGAGGTGGCGTAGGCAACGAGGTGGGTGGTGTCGCCGAGGTGGTTGATCTCCCCGCCCGTGGCCCGCCAGCGCGCCGCCAGAATCGACGCCAACGTGGCCTCACTGGCCGACCCGTGGATCACCCCGCCACCGGTGGCGCTCTGCGAATGGAACCGGGCCGGCAGGCCGAGCAGCTCGATCATCCAATCGAGCATCAGCGTTTCCACTTCGGTGCACGCCGGGCTGGTGACCCAGCTCATGCCCTGCACGCCCAAGCCGGCCGATGCGAGCTCGCCGAGGATGGAGGCATACGACGAGTTACCGGGGAAGTAGGCGAAGAAACTCGGATGCTGCCAATGGGTGAGGCCGGGCATGACCACCCGGTCGAGGTCGGCCAGCACCTCGGTGAACGGCTCGGGCGCCGTGGGTGGGTGCTCGGGCAACATGGCGCGCACCTCACCCGGCTTCACCGCCGACGACACCGGGTACTGCTCGACCCCTTCGAGGTACTCGGCGATCCAGTCGATGAGCTGGTGCCCGTGTTCACGGAATTCATCGGGAGTCATCGTGATCTTTCTGGCCGGGTGCCGGGGTCGGTGTCGTGGTCGGGTGCGGGTGTGTGTGGCGACGCTACCCGCCGCGCCGCCTATCGTGCCGAGCGTGGCTACTGACGCTTCAGCCGAGACCTCTACCGACACCCCAGCCGTGAACCCCGATATCGACCCTCACCGCTTCCCCATCCTCACCGCATCACCTCGCGGCTTCGCTCAGGCCTATGTGCGGGTGAACCCCGGCGGCGTGCCGTTGCTGTGCGTGCACGGCTGGCCCGAGACCAAGCGCATCTTCTGGAAGGTCATCGCGCCACTGGCGGCCGCCGGGTTCGAGGTGATCGTGCCCGACTTGCGAGGGTTCGGCGACAGCGAGGTGGGCCCCGACGGGTTCCACGATGTGGCCAGCCACGCGCTCGACCTGCACGCGCTGGTACACGATGTGCTCGGTCACGAACGGGTGGTGCTCCTCGGTGGCGACCTCGGCGGGCCGGTCATCCAAGACCTCGCCCTGCGTTACCCGCAGTGGGTGGACCGGATGGTGCTGTTCAACTCGCCGCTGCCGTACCTGAAGGCCGAGATGGCCGGCATTGCCGGCACCCGCCCGGCCCGTGAGTCGAGCGACTACTTCTTCCGCCAAGGCCTCGACCCCGATGGCCTCGCCGCCGAACTGGCCACCCCGCAGCAGCGCCGCAACTACATCGCCACGTTCTACACCAGCAGGTTCTGGGCGCATCCGGGTGCGTTCGCCCAACCCGATGAGGTGGCGTTCCACACCGAACCATTCGCCGACGCGGCGCATCTGCGGGCCAGCTTCGGCGGCTACGAAAGCACGTTCAACGAGGCGGCACGCAGTGGGCCGGGCCTGCTCGGCCGCAACGAGCACACACCCACCCTCGTGCTCTACGGCCCCAGCGATCATGTGATCTACCCGGCGTTCGACCAGATGGCCGCCACCGTGTTCACCCATCATGTGGGCCCGTTCCTGCTGCGCAACTGCGGCCACTTCGTTCCGTGGGAAGCCCCGCACGCGCTGGTGAGCGGAACGACAAGTTTCTGCAGCGACCTGCTCGCCGCCCAGCGCTGACCGGGGTGCGCGGCCCGGGGTGCGCGGCCCGGGACCGCCCTACCCGGCGGGCTTACCGCGACGTGGGTACGTCGGGGATACGCCGTTCGGCCCGGCGGACACTGCGGAACACACGCCAGCCGATGAAGGCCATTCCCAGCATCAGCACGCCGAAGGTGAGCAACTGGTGGTAGCCGCCCTGCGCGCTCGAGCCGCAATCGGGCCGGGGGAGCGAGCTCACACAACTGCCGAAGTTGGGGTTCTCGGGAATGAAATCGTTGCTGGCCAACCCCATGTCGACCGTGGTGCTGGTGGCGCCCGACGCATCGGTGGTGACGTACACGAGCGGAGCGGTGATCACCCCACCATCGTGCCATCTCCGCCACCCGTGTGCACCGGCAGGCCCGCTCAGCTCGCTGTGACGCGTGGCCCGTGCACCCGTGCGGCCGCCCGATGAACTCCCTGCCGTAAGGATGCGTCACCTAACCTCGGCCCATGCCTTCCGATGCGACGAACAGCCCCGTGGCCAACTCCGCGAATGCCGTTCTCGTGGTCGATTTCGGGGCGCAATACGCGCAACTCATCGCCCGGCGAGTGCGCGAACTGAACGTGTATTCCGAGATCGTGCCGCATCGCATCACCGCTGCCGAGGTGGCGGCCAAGCGTCCGTCGGCCATCATCCTGTCGGGTGGGCCGAAGAGCGTGCACGTCGATGGCGCGCCGATGCTCGACCCGGCCATCTACGACCTCGGCATCCCCGTCCTCGGCATCTGCTACGGCGTGCAGCTCATCGCCCAGCAACTCGGTGGTGTGGTGGGCCGGGGCATGCGCGGCGAATATGGCCGTGCCCACGCCACCCGTATCGACGGCACCGTGTCGACGCTGCTCGACGGCATTCCCGCCGAGCAAGACGTGTGGATGAGCCACTTCGATGCGGTCACCGAGGTACCGCCCGGGTTCGTGGCCACCGCCAGCACGCCCGATGCGCCGATGGCCGCCATCGAGGCCCCCGAGCGCCGTATCTGGGGCGTGCAGTGGCACCCCGAGGTGGTGCACAGCCCGTTCGGTATGGCGGTGCTCGAGCAGTTCCTGCATCGCCTCGCCGGGTGCCAACCGAACTGGACGATGTCGTCGATCATCGACGATCAGGTGGCCGCGGTGCGTGCCCAGGTGGGCAGCGGGCGAGTGATCTGCGCGCTCAGCGGCGGTGTCGATTCGGCCGTGGCCGCCGCGCTGGTGCACCGTGCGGTGGGGCCGCAACTCACCTGCATCTATGTCGACACCGGCCTGATGCGGTTGAACGAGAGCGATCAGGTGGTCGAGACGTTCAAGCGCAACATGGGCATCGAACTCATCCACGTGAGTGCCGGGCCGCGCTACTTCGAGAAGCTGGCCGGGGTCACCGAACCCGAGACCAAGCGCAAGATCATCGGCGAACTGTTCATCCGCATCTTCGAAGAACACACTGGCGGGCTGGCCGACGCCGAGTACCTGGTGCAGGGCACGCTGTACCCCGATGTCATCGAAAGCGGCGGCAGCGACGGCACCGCGTCGGTCATCAAGAGCCATCACAACGTGGGCGGTCTGCCCGACGACATGACGCTGAAGTTGGTCGAGCCCCTGCGCACCCTGTTCAAAGACGAAGTGCGCCGGGTGGGGCGCGAACTGGGCCTGCCCGACGAGATCATTCTCCGCCAACCGTTCCCCGGCCCCGGCCTCGGTGTGCGCATCATCGGCGAGGTCACGCCCGAACGGGTGGCCACCCTGCAGCGGGCCGATGCAATCGTGCGTGAGGAAATTGCCAAGGCCGGCCTCGAGCGCGAACTGTGGCAGGCCTTCGCCGTGCTCGCCGACATCCGCTCGGTGGGCGTGAAGGGCGATGAGCGCACCTACGAGAACCCGATCATCATTCGTGCCGTCACCAGCGACGACGCCATGACGGCCGACTGGGCCCGCCTGCCCTACGACCTGCTCGAGACGATGTCGAACCGCATCATCAACGAGGTGCCCGGGGTGAACCGAGTGGTCTACGACGTCACGTCGAAACCGCCCGGAACCATTGAGTGGGAGTAGGCGAGCGGGAAGAGTCGAGTAGGAAGAGGCGAGTAGGAGAAGATCATTCCGGTTCCTACCAGGTGTTTTCCGGGTGAACAGCAGGGAACGTACGACCTGCCTCGCAACACGTTCGTCATATTGGTAACATTCCTGTCGTCATGCGGAGAGCACCTGTCATCCGACGCGGTATCGCCGTCGCACTCGTTGCGGTGTTCATCGGCGTGCATCCGGCCAACGCCGATTCGGTCAGCGATCAGCAGCGCAAGGTCACCCAGATCGCCGATCAACTGCAGGCCCTGCAAGACCGCATCGGCAACCTCGACGAACAACACGGTGCCGCGCTCGACCGCATGGACGCGCTCACCGGTGAAATCGCCATCGCGCAGGCCGCGGTCGACGCCAAGAAGGCCGCGCTGTCGGTGGTGGAAGCGCAGATGACTGCCATCGCCATCGACAAGTTCACCTCTGGCGGCTCCACCGGGTTGGCACCGGTGTTCTCCTCCCCGCAGGTGTTCACCGACGACCTGCAGCGCAGCGAACTGTCGAAGGTGGCACTCAACCAGGGCGCCGGCACCTCCGATGAGATGCAGGCGCTCATCTCCGATCTGGCCGATGCCACCACCAAGCTCGAGAAGAAGAAGGTCGAACAGGCGAAGATCGCCACCAGCCTCGCCGCCCGCCAGAAGCAGGGTGAGGAACTGTCGAAGCAATACGCCCAGCAGTACGCGGCCGCGCAGGCCGAGTTGGGCGACCTGATCCAAGCCGAACAACAACGTCGCGCCGAAGCTGCTGCCGCGGCCGAACTGGCTGCACAGCAAGCCGCCGCTCGCGCCGGCCAGAACCAACGTCCGCCCACCAACCCGGGCCGCGGCGGCGGGGTCACCCCGCCGTCGAACGGTGGCGGCAACACGGGTGGTAACACCGGCGGCAACACTGGCGGCGACACGGGTGGTAACTCCGGCGGTGGTAACTCCGGCGCCGATACCCCCGACCCATCACCGCCGCCGCCTTCCAACGATCCGCCCCCGTCGTCGACGGCTGGCCTGGCCATCGCCGCGGCCCGATCACAGCTCGGCGTTCCCTATGTGTTCGCCGCGGAGAGCCCGGGTGTGGCCTTCGACTGTTCAGGCCTCACCAAGTACGCGTGGGGTCGCGCCGGGGTGTCGTTGCCCCACCAGGCGAGCCAGCAATACGCATCGCTGCCGCACGTGTCGAAGGGCGATGTGCAGCCTGGCGACCTCATCTTCTACCGCATGCCCATCGGCCATGTGGCCATCTACATCGGTGGCGGCATGATGATCCACGCCCCGCAGAGCGGCGATGTGGTGCGCATGGGTGGGGTCAATTGGGCCTCGGTGGTTGGCGTCGCGCGTCCCGGATGATTCGGGTTGCGGATGGTTCGGGTTACGGTGATCCACCATGTCGTTGCATGAGATCGCCGGAGTCGACGTCGAGCGGGTGAGCCGCTGGCTCGTCGAGCACATCGACGGTGCCGTTGCTCCCTTTGCCTTCGACCTCATCGCCGGTGGGCGATCGAACCTCACCTTCCGCGTCACCGGTGCCGATGGCACCCGCTTCGTGCTGCGCCGTCCGCCGCTCGGCCATGTGCTCGCCACCGCGCACGACATGGCCCGCGAGTACCGCATCATCGCCGCCGTGGGCACCACCGATGTGCCAGTGCCGCCCGCGCTGGGCGTGTGCACCGATACCGAGGTCAACGGTGCTCCGTTCTACGTGATGGGGTACGTCGATGGTGTGGTGCTCGACAGTGTCGAACGTGCCGACCTGTTGGCGCCCGAACTGCGTCGGCCGGCCGCCGAGCACCTCATCGATGTGTTGGCCGACCTGCACGCCGTCGATGTCGATGCTGTGGGCCTCGGCGACCTCGCCAAGCGCGAGGGCTATGTGGAGCGCCAGGTGAAGCGGTGGTCCACGCAGTGGGAGCAGTCGAAGACCCGCGAACTACCGGCCATCGACGAGGTGGCCCGCCGGTTGCGCGAGCGCGTGCCGGTGCAGCGCGGCGTGTCGATTGCGCATGGCGATTACCGGTTCGGCAACTGTCTCACCGATGTGCAGCATGGCCGCATCGCTGCGGTGCTCGACTGGGAGTTGTGCACCCTCGGCGACCCACTGGCCGATGTGGGCTACCTCGGCGTGTATTGGTACGACGGCAACGCCAACAACGCCCGTGCCAACGACCCCACGCCGGCGGGCGGGTTCCCCACCTACGCCGACTTGCTCGAGCGCTACGCGTTGCGCACCGGCCGCGACCTGTCGGAAATCGATTACTACGTGGCATTCAGCTGCTGGCGTCTGGCGGTCATCAGTGAGGGCGTGTACGCGCGCTACCTGCACGGCGCCATGGGCGATCAGCCCGATGTCGACATCTCCACGTTCAAAGTGGGAACCGAAGGGCTCGCCGAGCGCGCCCTGGCAGCAGTACGGAGGTTGTGATGGCAGGTAGCGACAGCGATGTGTTGGTGGGCTGGACCAAGGGTTCATTCACCGCGGCGGGCCTCACTCGCACCACCTACCGGCGTGGCACCGGGCCGGGCGTGGTGGTGGTACACGAGATCCCGGGCATCACTCCGGCCGTGGTGCGGTTCGCCAACGACGTGGTCGATGCCGGGTTCACCGTGATCATGCCATCGCTCGTGGGTAGTCCGGGCAAAGCGCCCGGCGGCGCCTACATGGCCAGTTCGATGACCAAGGTGTGTGTGGCCAAGGAGTTCTCGAACTGGGCGCTCAACCAGACGTCGCCGGTCATCGGGTATCTGCGTGCACTGGCCCGGTCGCTGCACACTGAGGTGGGTGGTCCCGGTGTGGGTGCCATCGGCATGTGCTTCAGCGGTGGGTTCGCGCTGGGCATGATGGTCGACGACATCATGGTGGCGCCGGTGCTCAGCCAACCGTCGATGCCGTTCGCCGTGGGGAAAGGGCCGCGCAAGGCCGACCTCAACCTGTCGCCCGACGACGCGCTGGTGGTGGCCCGCCGTGCCGCCGAAGGCTGCCAAGTGCTCGGCCTGCGGTACGACCAGGACAAGTTGGTGGGCGATCGGTTCACCTCGCTGCGCACCCTGCTCGGCGACGCCTTCATCGCCGTCGAACTGCCCAGCACCAAGCCGAGCGACCACAGCGTGCTCACCGAACAGCGCCACGAGCCCAGCGTGCAGCAGGTGCTCACCTTCCTGCGTACCAAACTCCTCCCC
>JBAXQV010000096.1:0-10980 GCA_037131575.1 Actinomycetota bacterium | reverse complement strand
CATCGTGGCCGTCGTCGCGTTCGGCGTGGTGAGAAACATTCCCGCCGCGCCATTCCGCGCGCTGGCTCCGTAGGGCCGACCGTCACACCGGCGGCGTCGGCGACGGTGGAGAGGTGGTCGGGGAGGTTGGCGGGCTCGTCGGCGATGTGGTGAGCGCGTGTGTGGTGGGCGGGGCGGTCGTCGGCGCAGCCGTGGTGGGCGCGGCCGTGGAGGACGCCGCCGTGGTGGGCGCGGCCGTGGTGGAGCGCGCCGTGGTGGTGCTCGGCGATGAACTGCTCGTCGAGCTACGCGTCGTGGAGGTGGTCCCGCCGCTGGTGGTGGCCGGTCGCGAGGTGCTACTCGTCGATCGTTCCACCGTGATGCTCACCGGGGGTTCGGTGGTGGGGATGGTGGGCTTAGGCATCCACCCGGTGGGCCCGCCCGTATCGTCGACAAAGCTCGTGGCCAGACAATGGCCGGGCCCGGCGCCAACGGCAACACCGAGCAACGTGGCCAAATCCTCGGCGATCTTCAAGCGTCCCTTGGTGGATGGATGAAGGCCGTCTTTGATGAGCAAGTCCTTGTCGGCTGCCGTGAACCCTGCCCAGTCGACGATGTGTACGTTCGGATACACACTGGGCATCGTGCGAATGATCGCATTCACCTTCGTATCGACCGGGCTTCGTTCTGTGACGGTGAACAACACGATGGGAATCGCCCCGAGCGTGGTGATGGCCCGATTGAGCTGTTTGAGGAAGTCGTTGTAGTTGCGGTTGAAATTCGTACCGAGGAAGATGACCCCTGCATCCCAGCCGGCGGAGTTGCGAGCAGCCAGCACGGTGTTGGCGAAGCTGATCTGCCGGCTCACCTCGGCGTCGATTTCCACCTGCCAGTTCAGCGGCACCAGCGCCGTGCAGGTTTCGTTGCCGTAGCGCGGTGCCGTGGACGCGAGAATGGAGTCGCCGATGACGATCACACGATCGCCCGCAGCGCCGAGCAGATTCGAGGTGGTCGTGGTGACCGCCTCCGACGAGCTGGGATCGTCGAGCATCGATATGGTGGACGCGGGGGCAACGGTCGGCGGAAGCACGCCAACACCACCCACGGTCGATGCCGTGGCCGGCCCGTTCGAGTTCGAAGCTGTTGTGGGAGAACCGCTTGCGGTGGAGGCACATGCCACCAACCCGAACGCCACTATGGCGGCAACGATGTCGCGGCGGAGGGTCATGAACTCACTATTCGACCCTCCGCGGCGACGCCGCGCAAGTCACCCGCGCGAACGCAGCTCGTCGCGGATCTCGGTGAGCAGGTCGACTTCGGAGGGGCCGCCCACCGCAAGCTCGCGCTTGGTGGCCGCTCGGTAGAACTTGATGAGGGCGAACACTGCCAACGCGGTGAGCAAGAACACCACGATCTGATTGATGAACGAACCCCACTTGACGGTCTCGTACGCCTTGCCGGCGATGCCTGTGCAGTCCTTCTTACCTGTGGACTTGCCTGCTGCATCCTTGATGTCTTCGCACTTCACGGCCAAGCCGATGATGCCCATCACGATGTCGTTCACGAACGAATCGATGACCGCCTTGATGGCCACACCCATGATGAAGGCGACGGCGATGGTCATGAGGTCGCCGGTGGCGATGAAGTCCTTGAACTCCTGGAAGAGGCCCTTCTTCTCGGGCGCTGGTGTGGTGGTGGTCATATATGCCTCCTCGGTGGCGGGTGAGTACTCCGATATTCAAGCAGAACCCGATGTTCGGCTCGGCCTCCGACGTGGGTGACGCCGAGCAGGCTCGAAGGGATGCCAACATCGCGTATCGCACGGACCCAGAAGGAGGCGAACCAGATGCGGCGTCGACAGGTCTGCCTCCTCGCGCTCGTCGCCACGTTGGGCACCGTCACCGCCGCGTGCACCATGGACACACCCGCCACGCAGCCATCGATGGTGCCACTCATCGACCCTGCCAAACTGCCCATCGCCACACCTGCCCCACCCACCAGCGCGGTGCTGCTCAGCGACTCGGCCGTTCCACTCATTGGTGCCGTACCCGATGGCGAATGCGCCTTCAGCGACGCCATCGACGGCGGTGAAGTGACGTTCGTGGTGGGCGACCACCTCATCGGTGCCAGCGTCGACGGCATCACCCTTCGCTGCCTCGCCGCTCTCACCACCGCCCAGCGCTCGCCGGCCCGTTGGTCGCCTATCGCCAACCGGGTACTGCTCGGCAACGACACCATCATCGACATCACCGGAACCCGTCCGGCACGGTTCGATCCTGCCGGGCCGCGTGCCGAGTGGGAGTACCCCAATGGCGACAATCTCATCGCGCCGAGCGCATCGGGCTTCACGGTCACCCGGCGAGCAGCGCTCGACACATCGCAACAGAGTGACGTCACCTTCCTCGCCTCCACCACACAGGTGATCTCCCACCCATCGGGCCAACTGCTCATCGCCGTGGGCACCGCACGAGACCGGAGCAGAGGCATTTTCATCGCCAGCCCCCAGGGCCAAACGATGCGGCCCGTGCTGTTGCTCCGTACGGCCAAGGTCAACATCGCCGATGTTGCCGCCGACCCCGCCGGAGACTCGCTCTACTTCGTCGACAGTTCGGGCAGCAACTTCCGGGTGCGGCGCCTCACGCTGACCGACCTGTCGGTCGCCGACATCGCCACCGTGCAGGGCCCAGCGCAACAACTCACACCGGGTGTCGAACCCGGCTCGGTGGCGTGGCGCGCCGGGTTGTGTAACAGCATCGCCGAGACGTACGCGCTCGACAGCCAATCGGCGAAGCCGGTGCTGGTGGGTACTCGCCCGCCGATGAAGGGCAAGTCGATCTCACCTGTCGGTTGGCTCGATGCATCGCGGTTGGTGGTCATCGCCCGCCCCATCGGCTGCGATGGCCCGGGCGACATCTGGATCTGGAACAAGGCCGATACCTCGGCCACACTGCTGGTACAGAACGTTGCCTATCCCTCGATACGGCTGCTGCACACACCGGCGGCAGCACCGAACATCGACATCGGGGCTCAGCCGCTGAGGCTCTGATCGAAATCGCCCAGCGCGTCGATTTCGAGATCTTCGAAACGATCGATGGTGCGCAGCGACGGGAACAACCACGACCACAACCCCACGATGGCCAGGGTGGCCACGCCGCCGCCGATGACAGCAGCAGGGGTACCGAAGGCCTGCGCGGCCATACCGCTCTCGAACGCGCCAAGTTCGTTCGACGCGCCGATGAACACGTTCTCCACCGCCAGCACTCGGCCGCGTTTCTCGTCGGGCGTCACGAGGGGCACGAGTGAGCCGCGGATGAACACGCTCACCATGTCGGCGGCGCTGAGCACGATGAGGCTGGCGAAGGCCATGGCATAGCTGTGGGTGAGGCCGAGCACGATGGTGGCCGCACCGAACAGCCCCACCGCGATGAACAGGACGACACCGATATGGCGGCGAACCGGCCACACCGCCAGCGCGATGGCCATGGCGGCAGCCCCGATACCAGGGGCCGAACGCAGGAAGCCGTAGGCCACATCACCCACCCCGAGCCGCTCGGTGGCAATGGCAGGCAGCAGCGCCACCGCTCCGCCGAACAGCACGGCGAAGAGATCGAGCGAGATGGCAGCGAGCAACACCGGCGTACGGCGGATGAAGCGGAGGCCTTCCATCGCCGACCGCATGCTCGGCCGCTCGTCGGGGTCGGGCGGCGTAGGTGTGCGCACGAACTCGAGCCGGAACAGGCCGAGCCACGCCACCACGATGAAGGCCGTTGAACCGGCATACGCCACCCAGGGGTCGATGGAGTACAAGAACCCCGACAATGCCGGCCCGATGATGATGGCGGCCGTCCAGGTGGCCGAGAACAGTGCCACCGTGCGCGGAATACCACCCTCTGGGGCCACCATGGGAGGCATCGCCCGCATCGACGGCGCCTGGAACGCACGGGCGATGCCATACCCGAAGGCGACGAAGTAGAGCGGGAACGCCGACGTGGGGTTCGACGCGGCATAGGCGAGCAGCGCCCCCGATGCCAGCACCTCACCGCCCACGGCGAAGATGGCGATCTTGCGCCGATCGAAGCGGTCGGCCACCGCGCCGGTGACCAGCACCAGCAACATCGCCGGCAAGAACTCGGCCAGGCCGATGTAGCCGATGGCCGATTCGCGGTGGGTGAGGTCGAACACTTGCTTGAACAGCGCCGCCGCCTGCAGCGACACACCGCAGTAGAGCAGGAAGTTGCAGATGAGAAGTTTGCGTACCGGGGCGAAGCGCCACAGATCGCGCACCGTGTAGGTGGGGGCGGCGGGGGTGTGTTGTTCGGTCACGACGAACGAGCACCCTACCTGGCCGTGCTACAAGTGAACCATGACTTCGCTCGCCGACGACACCCGCTGGATGGATGCAACCGATCAGGCCGCTCTGGTGGCCGCAGGCCAGGCATCGGCATCGGAATTGCTCGAGGCAGCGATCGAACGCATCGAACGCATCGACCCACTGCTCAACGCCGTGGTGATCCGCTGGTTCGACCATGCCCGCGACGTGGCGGCCGGCCCACTGCCCGATGGCCCATTGCGTGGGGTGCCATTCCTCCTCAAAGATCTCTGGGCCACCTATGCCGGGCAGACCATCTCGAACGGCAACAAGGCGTTGCGCGCAGCCGGAGCGGTGTCGGCCAGCGACACCACCCTGGTGAGCCGCTTCCGCGCCGCCGGCCTGGTGATCGCCGGCCGCACCAACAGCCCCGAGTTCGGTGCATTGCCGGCCACCGAACCCGAGGCATGGGGACCCACACGCAACCCGTGGAACACCGACCATTCGCCGGGTGGGTCGAGCGGCGGGTCGGCTGCTGCCGTGGCGGCAGGCATGGTGCCCATGGCGCATGCCAGCGACGGCGGCGGGTCGATTCGCATTCCGGCATCGTGTTGCGGGCTGGTGGGGCTGAAGACCTCGCAGGGCCGCATCACACTTGGCCCGGTACGCGATGAGAGCAACCTCGGCGTCGAGTTGTGCGTGAGCCGCACCGTGCGCGACACCGCGCTACTGCTCGACGCGGTGCGCGGCCCCGGTGTGGGCGACACGGTCATCGCCCCGCCACCGACGCGCCCGTATGTCGACGAACTCTCGATTGAACCCGGTTCACTGCGCATCGGGTTGCTCGACCATCACCCCTTCGGCGACGCCGTGCACCCCGACTGCGCCACCGCGGCTCGTCACGCCGCCACGCTGCTCGAATCGTTGGGGCACCGCATCGAGATCGACCACCCGTCGGCGCTCAGCGACACCACCTTCAGCCGCCGTTTCTCGGCGCTGTGGAGCACCAACATGAGCGTCGCAGTGCACCGTGTGGGTGAGGCACTCGGCCGCGAGGTCACCCCCGACGATGTGGAAGCCGTCGAGTGGGCCCAGGCCGAATTCGCCCGCCTGTTCTCGGCCAGCGATTATGCGCTCGCCATCGCCGCCAGCGCCCAGTTCCGCCGCGCCGTGCAGCAATGGTGGGTGGGCGAAGCCGACAAGGGCGCGTTCGACCTGCTGCTCACCCCCACGCTTGCCGAGCCGCCCACCCGGATCGGTGAGTTCGACAACGACCCGGCCAACCCGATGGCACCGCTCATCAGGGCCGGCCGGTACGTGGCGTTCACCCCAGCGTTCAACTCGAGCGGACAGCCGGCCATCAACGTGCCGTTGTACTGGAACGCCGACGGCCTGCCTGTGGGCGTGCAACTCGTGGCCGCCTACGGCCGGGAAGATGTACTGCTGCGGGTGGCCGCCCAACTCGAGCGGGCACAACCGTGGGCGCACCTGCGCCCGTCGATCTAGCGGGCGGTCCAGCCGCCGTCGACGATGAGGCTCTGCCCCGTCATGAAGGTGCTGGCCGGCGAGGCCAGCAGTAACAGAGCGCCGTCGAGTTCGTGCGCTTCACCCATGCGCGGAATGGGCGACATGGTGCGGATGAACTGCTGACTGCCTTCATCGGTGTCCATACCGGCGGTCATTTCGCTGGGGAACCAGCCGGGGCACAGCGCGTTGACGCGAATGCCCTTGCGCGCCCACTGCAGTGCCAGTTCGCGGGTGAGGTTCACCACGGCGCCCTTCGACGCGCAGTAGTGCGCCTGCTTCACCGGGGTAGCACCCACATGGCCGAGCATCGACGCCACGTTCACGATGCTGCCACCGCCCGAGGAGATCATCGCCGGGGCGCAGAGCTTCGACAGGTGCCACACGGCGGTGACGTTGAGTTCCATCGCCCCACGGAAGTCGTCGATCGATTCGTCTTCCACCGCAACCTTGTGGCCGATACCGGCGTTGTTCACCAAGATGTCGACCCCACCGAGCTGGGCAATGGTGTCGGCCACCACCCGTTCGCGGTGTTCGGCGATGGACAGGTCGGCCGGCATGGCAACGGCGCCCGGCAGGTCGTCGACCAGGGCTGCGAGCCGCTCGATGCGCCGTGCCACCACCACCACCTGGGCACCGGCAGCCGCGAGGACGCGCGCAAAGCGGTCGCCGAGGCCTGCCGACGCACCCGTGACGATGGCCACCCGGCCATCGAGACGGAACAAACCGAGGGGGTCGAGTGACGCTGTCATGGCTCGCGAGGTTATCCACCGCGCTGTGGGGAACCCGCCGAACCGGACCGCTTCATATCGATTCGATGACAACTGTTCCAAGGCCGAGACATTGACAAAAAGTGCGGAACCATTGGCCTCGGAGCGGCGTCAGTTCAACAGCACAGCGAAAGGGTCACCGATGGAGATCACCTCCAGCCACGAAAACACCACGAACGTCGAATACTCCACGAACACTGGGGTCGACTGGACCGCAATGGTGCGCATGGCCGCCATCACCAGTGTGATCGCCGCCATGGTGGCCGCGCTCACCTACGGGTTGTTGCCCGACACCACCATCATCGTGAGCATCATCGTGGTGGCCACGATGGCCAGTTGGTACCGCCTCGACCACCCCCACGGTCGGGCACACGCCAACTCGCAACGGCATCTGCATCGACACTGACCCCACCGGGCGTGTAACGATGCGTCGTATGAGCGACGCATCTACAACACAACCACTGGTCGTGCTGGTGCACGGCGCCTGGCACGGCGCCTGGTGCTGGGCGGCCCTGCAAGCCGAACTCGACGGTCGGGGTATCGCCTCCATGGCAGTCGACCTGCCCGGGCACGGTGCCTCCACCCTGCCCCTCGCCGACCTCTACGGCGATGCACAGCATGTGGCCGATGTGGTGGGTGTACTGCAACGCGATGTCGTGCTGGTTGGCCACAGCTACGGCGGCGCAGTCATCACCGAAGCGGCCACGCGCATTCAGCAGGCTGGCAGCGGCCCGGTGCGTCACCTCGTGTACTTGGCCGCATTCGCACCCGACGACGGAGAGAGCATCGGCAGCCTGCTCGGCACCCTGCCCCGCGAAACGGTGGCGCTGGGTGCCGCGATGGTGATGCGCGACGACGGCACCAGTGTGCTCACCCCCGAACTCGCCGCACCAGCCCTGTACGGGTCGTGTTCACCGGCGGTGGTGCAGGCTTCCCTCGCGCGCCTGTCGCCCCAACCGGGCTCCACCTTCGGCCAGCCTGTCAGTGGGTCGCCTCGCGCCACGATCGATTCCACCTATGTGGTGTGCACCCTCGATCAGGCCATTGCACCGACCCACCAGCACGCCATGTCGGCGCGCTGCGGCACCGTGGTGACCCTGCACACCGATCATTCGCCGTTCGTGTCGATGGTGCCCGAAACCGCCGACATCATCGCCACCGCAGTCGCCTCATGAAGGTTCGTATCGGCTACGGCTTCGGTGTGCGCACCCGTTTGAACGACCACGGGTTCGCCACCGTGGTTGATGCGCTCGAGCGACTGCGCTTCGACAGTCTGTGGCTCAGCGAACGACTCGGTGGTGAGGCACCCGACCCATTGGTGGCCATGGCCTTTGCCGCCGGCCGCACCACGAAGTTGAAGTTCGGGATGAGTGTGATGGTGCTGCCCGGCCGCAACCCAGTGGTGTTGGCGAAAGAGTTGGCCACGCTCGATCGGCTGTCGAACGGGCGCCTGCTGCCAGCGTTCGGGCTGGGTCTCGCCGACCCCAACGAACAACAAGCCTTCGGTGTGGAGCGCGGCGAGCGGGCCGCGTTGTTCGACGAGAGCATGGCCGTGCTGCGTGCCGCATGGACCGGCCAACCATTCACCCACCACGGCAAGCGCTTCCACTACGACGACTTGCAGATCCTGCCGGCACCGCGACAAGCCAACATCGACGTGTGGTTGGGCGGTATTGCTCCGTCGGAACTGAAGCGGGTCGGTCGCCTGGCCGATGGCTGGCTGCCCAGTTTCATCACCCCCGACGACGCGGCCCGCGGCCGTGAGGTCATCGAGGCCACGCTCACCGAGTACGGCCGCACCATCGATGACGATCACTACGGCGTGCTCATCCCCTACGCCACCGGGCCGGTGCCCGAGGCATTGCTGGCCGGGCTGGCCAAGCGGCGCCCCGACCTGGCCGACCCAGGCGTGCTGGTGCCTCGCGGGTGGGACGGCCTGATGGCCACCATCGACCAGTTCGTGGCCGTGGGCACCACCAAGTTCGTCATCCTTCCGCTCGCAGAGCCGGGCTCGCCTGAGGCGTGGGTGGAGCACCTCGAACAGGCCGCGCCCATCGTGCTCGCCCGCCAGACCTGACGTGTGACAGGCGCCGGTGCCCTGCCATTGGCTGCGCCCGTAGGCTCGTCTGATGCGTTTTCGCTTCGTTCTGGCAGCAGCCATCGTCACGCTCACCGCGTGCAGTTCCTCGGCCTCTACTGCAGTCACCACCTCGGTCGCACCCACCACTGTGACGCCCACCACGGCCGCGGTCACAACGGCTGTTGCGACTACCGCTGCGCCCACCACTACCGCTGCCGCCACGACCAGCACGGTGCTCGCCGCCGATCGGCCGTACCAGGTGATCGCGCCAGCGAGTTACTCGGCTACCACACCTCTGCCGCTGGTGATCTTGCTGCATGGCTACAGCGCCACTGGCGACATCCAGAACGCGTACTTCCAGATGCAACCGCTGGTCGACACACGGAACTTCCTCTACGTACACCCCGATGGTTTGGTCGATGTGCGCGAGTACCAGTACTGGAACGCCACCGATGCCTGCTGCAGCTTCGTACCGCCCAACCCTGACGATTCGGCGTACCTGATGTCGATCATCGACGCCGTGAAGGCGAAGTATGCGGTCGACCCCAAGCGTGTGTTCGTGCTCGGCCACTCGAACGGTGGGTTCATGAGCTACCGCATGGCGTGCGACCACGCCGACACCATCGCGGCCATCGCATCATTGGCTGGTGCCACCTTCGACGACCCCAGTCTGTGCAAGCCGAGCGAGCACGTGAGCGTGCTGCAGATTCACGGCACCGCCGACCAGACCATCAAGTACGCGGGCGACCAGATCATGGGGCACGCCTACCCCAGTGCTGAAAAGAGTGTGGCCACCTGGGCGAAGTACAACGGATGCACCGGCACGCTGGGTGTCACGGGCAAGGTCATCGATATCGAGAGCAACCTCGCCGGAGCCGAAACCTCAGTGGCGGCGTACTCAGGCTGCCCCGCCGGTGTGGACGTGCAGTTGTGGACCGTGGCCGATGGGGTACACATCCCGGGCCTCTCGGCCAACTTCCCCACCGCAGTGCTCGACTTCTTGTTCAGCCACCCGAAGCCGTGAGCAGCTGAGCCAACGCGTCGAGGTACGGCCCTGGCTCGATGGCCAGGCCCTCGCCGTACAGCTTCACCTTCGGTTCGGTGCCGCTGGGTCGCACCTGCAGGCGCAGGTCGTCGCCGAGTTGCAGGCGCAGCAACGTGGCCTCGTCGTACCAACTGACAGCGGTGACCGACCGCCCGTTCACGGCAGTGGGCGGCGCGGCGCGCAGCGCTGCAACCGCGGCCTTGCCTGCGACGGGGTCCATGCGCACCGACAGTTCACCGGTGATGTGCCGGCCATAGATATCGGCAATGGCATCGATGCGTTGTTGGAGAGTGACGCCATCGCGTTCGGCGAGCGCTGCCACTTCGGCCAGCAGCACGGCGGCTGTGATGCCGTCTTTGTCGAGCGGACGCGAACACACGAGATAGCCGAGCGCCTGCTCGTAGCCGAACACGAACCGTTGATCGGGATGTTCGAGCACGGTGTGGCCGATCCACTTGAACCCGGTGAAGGTTTCGGCGCTGTGCACCCCGTGGCGGGCTGCCATGCGGCCGAGCAGCGATGACGACACCAGGGTGGTGATGACCAGCCGGTCGGCACCGCTGGTGTGGCCGAGGATGTGGTCGGCGAGCAGCCAACCGAGCTCATCGCCGGTGAGCCGCCGCCAACTGCCATCGGGCTGCGGGATGGCCGCACCGAGACGATCGGCATCGGGGTCGTTGGCGATGGCGATGGGTGCGTCGACGTGTGCCGCCAATGCCATCACACGGTCCATCGCGCCCGGCTCTTCAGGGTTGGGGAACCCCACCGTGGGGAAGGTGCCATCGGGCTGTTGCTGCTCGACCACCACCACCGGAGAGGCCAAACCAGCTCGTTCGAACGCGGCCAACAGCGTTGCCCCACCCACACCGTGCAGGGCCGTGTACGCCACCGGCCGGCCCGGAAGCCCGGGCACGAGCCGAGTGGCAGGCACCGCAGCGAGATATGCCTCGACCTCGGCATCGCCGATGCGCTCGATGAGTGGGTGGTCGCCAGGCGCCAGTTCCACAGCACAGGGGTCGACGGCATCGATGCATGCCGCTATCTGCGCGTCGCTGGGCGGCACGATCTGCGACGACGTGTCGAGGTAGACCTTGTAGCCGTTGTCGGCGGGCGGGTTGTGGCTGGCGGTGACCATCACCCCGGCCGCCGCACCGGTGGCCACGATGTTCCATGCCAGTACCGGCGTGGGAACCGTGCGGTCGAACAACAGCGCCCGCACCCCACGGGCCGCGCACACCCGCGCCGTGTCGAGGGCGAACAGATCGCTCTTGCG
>JBAXQV010000095.1:0-11155 GCA_037131575.1 Actinomycetota bacterium | reverse complement strand
CTCCACCAGTCCGTAGACAGCTTCCTGGCAGAGATCGTTGTCCTGACGAGGGGTTTCCCGGGCTTCGCTCGCATAGACCTCCTGCCATTGCGTCAGGGATCGGTAGCGGTAGTCAGCGGAGAGATCGACAACCTTCACCCCCCGCTGCAGGAGGTCGGGCACGAGCCTGGCGGCGAGACCATTGGGGAGGCTGAGCAGGGCTAGGTCGGCCACGGCCGCAATCGCCTCCGGTTCCGGGGTCCGCACCACCGGATCCCCCTGCAGGGGCAGAAACGGGGTGATATCACTCCAGCGGCGACCGCTACTGCGTTCTCCGCCAAGAAAGGTGACCGAGAAATGGGGGTGATCCGCCAGCAGGCGCAACGTCTGCAGGCCGCCGTAACCGCTCGCGCCAATGACCGCGATGCGTTTGTCTGCCGCCATGCGTTTGTCTGCCGCCATGCAATGGAGAGTTAAAGACGAGGATCGTAATGGTCCCGCTCGGGGGCGCCCTGCGGGGCCTGGAGGCGTGGCAGGGGCGAGTCACCGTTAGTCTTTGGTAGTGATTTGTCAAGATCCCCTGGCCTTCACCCCAGTGGAACGGACGGAAGATCCCGCCCTAGCCCCACAAGTCCCCGGCTCCACCATTGCGACCCTTCGTTTTGATGGCATCGCTGATGCGCTGCACTTTGACCGTGTCGAAGGCGCCATCGCTGACACTGTTTGCGAGTTGAGACACGGTGGACGACAGCGCCACCTGGGCGCTGGCCTCTGGCGGTTTGGCGCTGACCGGCGTTGGCGCAGTGCCGGCCTTGTGGTCACTGACCGCAGTCGGGTGAGGGATTTTTTCAAGCTGACCAATCTTCATGATGGACTCCGGCAGCGGGGGTCAGATGCGACCCTTGGCCTGCCTGCCGAGCGCCTTCTGGATTTCCATCTTCGTATCGCGTTCGGCAATGGCCGACCGCTTATCGGCCTTCTTGCGGCCCTTACCGATACCCAACTCCACCTTCACCCGGCCGTCTTTGAAGTACAGCGACAGCGGCACCAGCGACACTCGCTCCTTCGAGATTTCGGCGTCGAGCTTGTCGATCTGGTTGCGGTGCAGCAGCAGCTTGCGGGCCCGGTTGGGGTCGTGCGCACCGATGCCATGGGCGAATTGATATGGCGGAATGTGCATTCCGTCGAGCCACACCTGGCCGCGCAAGATGCGGGCGAACGAATCGGCGATCTGCACGTGGCCCTCGCGCAGTGCCTTCACCTCACTGCCCTGCAGCATGATGCCGCACTCGATGGAATCGACGATGTCGTAATCGTGCCGCGCCTTGCGGTTCGATGCGATGATCTTCTTTCCGGACTTGTCGATGGCCATGGGAACGTCCAGGCTACCGGGGGTGAGCACACGCCGAATCGGGTCGGTCCGGTCTCAGCGGAACCCCGGCCCGCGGCGCAACCTCGGCCCGCGGCGCAGCACCGCAGCACCGAGTGCGAGCAAAGTGGCGGTGAGCACGGAGACGAGACGTTACCCTGCACCCCTGTGACGCACCCGCCACTGTTGTTTCCCCAGGCCGCCTTCGCCGCCATGATCGGCCACATGTACGACGGCTACCCGCTCGAAGCCTGCGGGCTGTTGGTGGGCCGGGGCAGCCGGGTGAGCCGGTTCGTGCCCTGCACCAACCTGGCCGCGTCGGCGAAGTTGTACACCATCGACCCCAAACAGCATCTGCGGGCCGAACGCCAGGCCGAGGACGAGGGGCTCGAGGTGATCGGCGTGGTGCACAGCCACACCCACAGCGAGCCCTACCCCAGCCCCACCGACGTGACCCAAGCGCCCGACCCGGGCTGGCACTACGTGATCATCAGTCTGAAGCGCGAGGCCCCCGAGACCCGCAGCTACCGCATCGTCGACGGCACCATCAGCGAAGAGCCTGTCGGCCTCCTCTAGTCGGCTCTGCCCGGGGCCCGTCACCAGCCACACGTCACGTTGCATTGGGCCGCTCGGATCAGGCAGGGAATAGCGCCCCCGGCTAGATTGTTGAGTATTCCGATCTGATTTCGCCGATCACGCTGTTGGTTCCGGCCGCAGCGGCTGCACCTGTGAGAGGAGGGCGACCCCATGGTTCCTGCATCGAGCATTCTTGAACTCATCGGCAACACCCCGATGGTCGACGTGAGCAACCTGTCGCCCAACCCCAACGTGCGCATCATCGGCAAGCTCGAGAACCAGAACCCGTTCGGTTCGGTGAAAGACCGCATCGCCAAGTCGATGATCGAAGCTGCCGAGAAAGATGGTCGCCTCCAACCCGGCCAGCGCATCATCGAGCCGTCGTCGGGTAACACCGGTATCGCGCTGGCAGCCATTGCCCAGCTCAAGGGTTACCCGATCACCATCCTCATGCCCACCAGCGTGTCGATCGAGCGCCGGCAGATGCTCGAAGTGTTCGGCGCCGAACTGGTGCTCACCCCCGGTGAAGAGGGCAGCAACGGTGCCGTGCGGCGCGCCCAGGAAATGGCTGCGCAACATCCCGAGTGGTGCTTCCTGTACCAGTACGGCAACGACGCCAACCCCACCGCGCACTACGAGGGCACCGGCCCCGAGATCCTGCGCGACTGCCCCGAGATCACCCACTTCGTGGCCGGCCTCGGCACCAGCGGCACGCTCATGGGCACTGGCCGCTACCTGAAAGAGCACAAGCCCGGGGTGAAGATCATCGCCATCGAGCCGCCGCTCGGCGAGCGGGTGGAAGGGCTCCGCAACCTCGAAGATGGCTACATCCCGCCGGTGTTCGAGCAGTGGTACGGCTTCGACCTGCTCGACCGCAAGCGTGTGGTACGCCCCCGCGAATCGATCGAATGGACCCGCAGGCTCGTAGCCGAATGCGGCATCTTCGCCGGCATCTCGGCCGGTGCTGCCATGGCTGGCGCCGCCAAGGTGGCCAGCGAGATCAGCGAAGGCACCATCGTGTTCATCGTGTGTGACGGCGGGTGGAAGTACCTCTCCACCGGTGCCTATACCGACGATCTCGACGAAGCCGAAAGCAAGGCCGAGAAGATCATCTACTTCTGAGTCGGCTCGGGCTAGGGCTCGCTGAGTCGTTCGGCGTCGAAGCGCTCACTCAGCGCAGACCGACTGGTGGTGCTCGCTAGGGTGAAGCCCGTCATGGCCGCAAGCAATCGACCGAGCAACCAGCTGAGTGACCGGCCGATCGGCATGTTCGACAGCGGCTTCGGTGGGCTCACCGTGGCTCGCGCCGTGATCGACCTGTTGCCCAGCGAGCACCTCGTCTACATCGGCGACACCGGGCGCTACCCGTACGGTTCGAAACCGCAGGCCGATGTGGCTCGGTATGCCCGCCAGATCGCCCATCGGCTCATCGACGAATTCGACGCCAAGGTGATCGTGGTGGCATGCAACACCGCAGCGTCAGCCGTCGACCTCGCCAGCGAACTACCGGTGCCCGTGATCGGCGTCATCGAACCGGGAGCCCGAGCGCTGGTGAAGGCCACGCGCACCGGCGCCGTGGGCGTCATCGGCACCGTCGGCACCATCGGGTCGGGTTCGTATCAGCGTGCAGTGGCGGCCGCTGCCGACCACGCCGGAATCGGCACCGACATCGATCTCGCCTGCGCAGCCTGCCCGGGGTTCGTTGAGTTCGTCGAACGTGGTGTCATCAGTGGTGACGAAATCGCGGTGCTCGCCGAACGCCTGCTCGCCCCGGTGGTGGAGGCCAAGATCGACACGCTGCTGCTGGGCTGCACGCACTACCCGTATCTTGCTCGGGTGATCGGCGATGTGATGGGTCGCGATGTGGTGCTGGTGTCATCGGCCGACGAGACAGCCTTTGCCCTCGCGCGCCTCTTGGCCGACCAGGGGTTGACTCGGCCGACAGGTACCCCGGGTACTCACCGGTTCGCTTCATCGGGCGATGTAGCCTGGTTCCAGGCCCTCGGTCGACGCTTGCTGGGCCCTGAACTCACCTCCACCGAACCGATCTCGTTCGGCTGAACCGCCCGTATGCGCCGACTTCTCCACATCTCATCAGGCCGCCGCCAATTCGTCAGCGCCACGCTGGCGATGTTCGGGCTACTGGTGTCGTTGCTCGGCCTGAACCAATCGGTTCCGAGCGCACATGCGACGGCCGGGGTGCCGCCGGGGGCGTCGCTGTTCGTTCCGGCAGCCACGCCGACTCGCCTCGCCGATACTCGCGAGAGCGAAGGCGCGTTCGGCTTCACGCGACTCGAGCCCACTCGCATACGAGTGCAGGTCGCCGGCCGCGGTGGTGTGCCGAGCGACGCGTCTGCCGCCGTGCTCACCGTCACCAGTGTCGGCTCCACCGCCGGAGGGTTCGTCACGGTGTATCCGTCGGGGACAGCAATGCCGCTGGCGTCGAATCTCAACGTCGACTACCCGGGGCGCGTCATAGCGAACCTGGTCACAGCTCGTCTGGGCGGCGACGGTGCAGTCGAGATCTACTCGAACATGCCGACCGACCTGGTGGTCGACGTCGCGGGGGCGTACGTACCGACGGCAGTCGCGCAGCGACAAGGACGGTTGGTCACCATCAGCGGCGGTGCACGGCGAGTGCTCGACACTCGTGAGCTCGGCGTGCCCGTTGGAGCGGGCGGCACCCAGCGAATTTCATTGCTGAGCGCCGATGTGCCCTCCGACGCGCGCGCTGTCGTGGTGACCATCACAGCGGTCGATGCCCAACCGGGGTACTGGACCGCCTTTGCAGCAGGCGCAGCCTCCCCGTGGGCGAGCAATCTCAACATCGACCTGCCATTTCAAACCCGCAGCGGGCAGGCCATCGTGCCCGTGGGCACGATCGACGGCGTGGCGGCAATCGACGTCTTCAGCCAAAGTGGCGGCCATCTGGTGATCGACGTCGCCGGGTGGTTCACGGGCGCGTCCGCGCCGCTCAGTACCGACGGGCTGTTCGTACCTTCAGCGCCGATCAGGCTCATCGACACCCGCGATCACTGGAACATCGCACCGTGGGGAGGCACAACTGTCGAGGTGTCGTCGGCGACGCCATGGCCCGACAACACTGCGGCAGTTGCACTCAACGTCACAGCCACCGATCCGTGGAACGTCGGGTACGTCACCGCCTTTCCGGCCGGTTCGGCACGCCCCTTCAGTTCGAACCTGAATGTCACCGCACTCGACCAGACCATCGCCAACCACGCCATCGTGCGGCTCGGTGAGCGCGGTGTGAGCCTGTTCACCCAATCGGGTACCAATCTCGTGGCCGATGCAGCCGGGTGGTATCTCGGCGCGCCCGACCCCAGCACGTTGCCACCGCCGGTGAACCCGTCGACATCGCTCACGCTGATCGGCGGCGTGAGCGCCGCTGATGTCGGTGTCGGAACCTACGTCGGCTACAACGGCAACCTCGATTCGGTGATCGATCGTGGTCTGGCCGCGCTGTGGGTCGGCTCGGGCACCTTGGGGACGCAAGAGAACAATGTGCTCTTCGCTCACCGAACGAGTGCCGGGGGGCCGTTCCGGAATCTCGACCGACTGAAGGTGGGGAGCACCTTCACGCTCGCGGGGGTCGATGGTCGGTCGTTCCAGTTCCTTGTCACGCGCACCGCAGTGATCTCACCGTCGACGGAGCGCCTGTTGCAACTAGCCGACTCGGGTGGGCCGATCACGGCCACCTTGGTGGCCTGCCAGCCACCAGGTTCAACCGCGTATCGCATCGTGGTGGTGGGGCGCCTCATCGGCCTGGCGTAGGGTTGCTCGCTCGCCCTGCCCCGAAGTCACCACCGCCGCACCGATCTCGTTCGACTGAAGCGCCCGTGCCTTCCCAACCGTGCCTTCCCCACCGTGCCTTCTCCACCGTGCCTTCCCAAACCAGGAGCTTTCCATGACCACCATCAACCCCGCCGGCACCAACCCCGCTGGCCGCCCCGATGGTCGAGCGCCGCACGAACTGCGGCCCATCACCTTCGAACGCGACTACACCGAGATGTCGGCCGGCAGCGTGTTGGTGTCGTTCGGTCGCACCCGTGTGCTGTGTACCGCGTCGGTTGATGAAGACGTACCGCGCTGGATGAAGAACTCGGGCAAGGGTTGGGTGACCGCCGAGTACTCGATGCTGCCCGGGTCGTCGCCAGAGCGTGTCGATCGTGAGGCGGCCAAGGGCAAGCAGAGTGGCCGCACGGTGGAGATCCAGCGGCTCATCGGCCGGTCGCTGCGCGCCGCATGCGATATGCGCCTGCTCGGCGAGCGGCAAGTGGTGGTCGACTGCGACGTGCTCCAAGCCGACGGCGGTACGCGCACGGCCAGTATCTGCGGCGGGTTCCTCGCGCTGCACGATGCGCTCACCCGGTTGCAGTTGAACGGGTCGATCAAGACGCACCCGATGCACAGCTACTGCGCTGCAATCAGCGTCGGCATCGTGGGCGGCAAGCCGGTGCTCGACCTGCCCTACGTGGAAGATTCCACTGCCGAAGTCGACATGAACGTAGTGATGCTCGGCCGCCCATTCGACACCGACCATGAAGCCCGCTTCGTCGAGGTGCAGGGCACTGCCGAGGGCATGGCGTTCAGCCGTGGCGAACTCGATGCACTGCTCGAACTCGCATCGGGCGGTCTGCGCGACATCATGGACCTACAGGCATTGCTGTTGGCCGAGCCGCCCACACCGCGCCCCGACCTGTTCCGGCCGCGCTGAGCCGACCAGCACCGCCATGACGTCGCCCACGCCGCCCACGTCGCCCGCTCTGCGCACCTTGGTGTGTGCCTCGGCCAACCCGCACAAGGTGAGTGAGATCGCGGCAATCCTCGACGGTGTGGTGGCCCTGGTGCCGCGGCCGGCCGATGTGCCCGATGTGGTGGAAGATGCCGGCACGCTCGAGGGCAACGCCCGCCTGAAAGCAGCCGCCATCTGCGCCGCCACGGGTATGCCCGCCGTGGCCGACGACACCGGTCTGTTCGTGGCAGCACTGGGTGGTGGGCCCGGTGTCGACACCGCCTACTACGCCGGCCCCCAGGCCACCTACGCCGAAAATCGGGCCAAGTTGTTGGTGGCGTTGCACGACCTCACCGAGCCCGCCGATCGGGCCGCTGAGTTCGTGACCGTGGTGCTGGTGCGCTGGCCCGACGACAGCGAACTCATCGTGCGCGGTGTGTGCGCCGGCAGCATCGCCACCGCCGAGCGCGGCGACAGTGGTTTCGGCTTCGACCCGCTGTTCGTGCCCGCCGATGGCGATGGCCGCACGTTCAGCGAAATGGGTGAAGCGGCGAAGAATGAACTGTCGCACCGCGGTCGGGCATTCCGGGCGCTGGTCGACGCGCTGCGCGATCGGGTCTGAACAGCCGACGCTGTACTCAGCCGGCGCTGTTGCCCGAGGTGCCCTCGGCGAGGGTGACCACGAACCCGAGGTGGTCGCTACCGGGCACGGCAAGGTCGCGGATGGCCTCGGGGTACACGCCAGCGCCTACGAGCGCATGGTCGATGCGTACGAACGGTGGAATGAGCGGATACCCCACCGGCCACGACCGCGACCAACCGTGGTTCAACACGGTGTGCACATCGGTGAATCCTCGGTCGAGTAGCTCACGGAAGGCTGGGTGCCAACGAGTGGCGTTGAAGTCGCCGATGATGGCGATGGGCGGGCCGGGTGTTGCCGCGGCTGCACCGATTGCGCCCAAGTCGTGTCTCCAACTCGACAGATCGTGCTGCTTCTCGCCAGGCAATGGATGCACCACCAGAATTCGCAGCGGCGTGCCGTTGATGTCGATGGTGGCCACAATGCCGTCTTGTGTGCCGATCGGTTCGATCGATGCGTGTCCCAGCGGGAACCGACTGAACAGGGCGAGACCACTGCGCGCGCTGGCCGATTGAGACACGTGATAGGGGTACTTCGTGTCGATGCCCTGCAGCACCAACGCGGAAGCGAGCTGCGGTGAGTATTCGACGATGGCCAAGGCGTCGGCCCCTGAGGCGAGCAGAGCGGCCGCCGCCCGGTCGGCATCGGTGTTCTCGAAGTAGGCATTCGCTTCAGCGATGGTGATGCGGGCCGGATTGGCGGGTGCCGCGCCACGCCCGGCGGGCACCACGATGGGCGCGCACAACCAGCCGAGCACTCCGAGGGTGAGCAGATTGGGGATGAGTACCCGCCACCGTCGTCGCACCAGGCTGACGAGCGCGATGAGCACCACCGGGGCGATGAGGTACGGCGTGAGTGACTGCAGTACGAAGAACACGTTCAGAGGGGTGATGCCTGCCACCTGAGTGACCGCATCGGCGAAGGCTGCAAGGGTGATGGCCCATCCGAAGACGCTGCCCAGCAGCAACCAACGGTTCTTGCCCGCTGTTTCCTCGCTCGCTTCGGCCGCCATCGTCGCCACGCTACCGAGGTGTGCCGCATCACCACGGCCGCGCCGCGTACGCTGCACTCACGGGTCACGGCGCGGCAGGTCGCGCTCCATCACCCAGCGGGGGATCATGACTACTGCAACACCGCCTTCCGATGAGGCCGCCACTGTCGCCGCGGCCGATGCCGCCGATGCCGCCAAGACCACGCGCAGGCTCCAGATTGCGCGGGGGCTCACCATTGCTGTCGCCGTGCTCGCGCTCGTTGGCGCGGTGCTCGGGGCGGTACTGCTCGGGCGTGTCGGCGACACGTATTCCTCGGTGCTCGAGATCACCCGCGATTCGGCGAAGGTGGCGGCCGACGGCACCAAGAGCGCCGAAGCGCTCGCCGATGGTGTGTCGCAGCTGGCTGTCTCGGCAGCTGCCACCATTACCGAGACCATCAAGGTCGTCGACGGGGCAGTGGTGTCGTTGCATGGCATCGCCACGGCACTCGGAACGAACATCGCCGATGCGGTGTCTGGCGCTGCAACCGCCGTCAGTCGTGTGGCCAAGTGGGTTGCTGTGGTCGAGAAGTTCATTCCCGGAAACAAGCCGTCGCTCGCCGAAGACCTGAAGACGTTCTCTGATGGTCTCAAGCCGATTCCTGATCAACTCAAAGCACTCGGGGTGCAACTCGACTCAACGGCGGACCAACTCACCGAAACCGGCAAGACGCTGGCGCCGATCGCCGACCAACTGGTCACCACCGCCGGGCAGATCGAAGCCGCGAAGACCGACATCGCCAACGCCGGGCAGGTGTCGAGCGATATCGCCGTGCGGGCGCAGAGCCTGCTCGAGTCGTCGCACTCGACGATCGTGTTGAGTCAGATCCTGGTGGTGGTGCTCGGGCTGGTAGTGGCGCTGGCAGCCATTGCGGGCGAACGTGCGCTGCGCATCGTCATTCGTCGCGAGCGGCGCCACGAGGCGGTTGCCTGACGCTGAGCCTGAGCCGCCGCAGCGGTCGCCGTGCAGTGGTGCGGGCGGAGGGACTTGAACCCACACTCCTTGCGGAACAGGAACCTAAATCCTGCGCGTCTGCCAGTTTCGCCACGCCCGCAGCGATGCACGTCACGCTAGCGAACGATGCGCACGACCACGCGATGAGATGCGTTGGTGGCGGTCGGTTGCAGTGCTCGGCGGGGGAGCATGATGCTGCGATTGGGTACGAACCTGCGGCGGCGGTCGGTGAACACCGCTGCGCCATCGACCTCCACCTGCAACCGGCCGCGGGTGAATGCGGCGGTACGCACGGTGATGCCCGCCGCGGTGTGCGCCGCCCATCGCAGCGGTGCCTCTACCTCGATGGCGGGCACCGACTCGGGCCAGTGCCGTCGGGTGAGCCAGGTAACCACGGCGTCGGCGACGGCCTTCCCGTCGAGTCCGCAGCGGTCGGCTGTTTCTGCAGGATGCACCAGGTTGCCGATGGCGAACACGCCCTCCTGGGAGGTGCGAAAACTGGCATCGATGGCTGGCCCCTTCGCCGGCGTCATCGTGGTGCCGGTGCGTCGAGCCAGTTCGTGGTCGGGTATCCAGTCGCCGGTGAACACCACGGTGTCGCAGGCGATGCGTGTGCCGTCGGTGAGTACCACGGCTTCCACTCGGCCTCGGCCCACGATGTCGGCCACCCCCACGCCTGTGTGCACGGGTACACGGAAGCGACTCGCCGATGCCCAACGCAGCGGGGCGTAGGTTTGGTGGCGGGGGAGTTCGGTGACCATGGCAACGGTGCGGCAACCGCCATGGCGCAGCGACCAGATGGCCGAGAAACTCACATGCTCCGCGCCCACCACCACAGCCCGCGTGCCCACCGACCGGCCGTGGAGTGCAGTGAGTTGCTGCACGCTTCCGGTGGTGAACACACCGCGCGGCCGGTCACCCGGTACGAGCCGGGCCGAACGTGGGCGTTCGCGCACCCCGGTGGCCAGCACCACCGCACCGGCGAACAACACCTCGCCGTCGGCAAGGGTGACAGCGAGTTCGTCGCCGGCGTGCTCGATACCGATAACCGTGGTGGTGCAGCGAATGCTGGCGCCTGCCCGTTCGGCCGCAGCCACCAACCGTCGCGCGTAACGCGGGCCGGTGGTGAGCCGACGGAGATCGCGTATGCCGTAGCCGAGGTGATCGGTATGGCGCGGCACACCACCCGGTTCGGGTTCGCGTTCGAGCACGGTGACCCGGCCCACCCCCGCGGCGCGCAGCCACCGTGCCGCGGTGAGTCCGGCCGGGCCGGCCCCCACCACGATCACGCGCTGGGCATCGAGCGCTGGCGCGATCATCGGTCGACCGGCCATCCGGTGAGTTCGGTCACCGCGGCGAGACACCAGAACCCTTGGCAGCGGCCCGCTACGGCACGGGTGCGTCGCCGGAGGCCATCGATGTCGACCGCAGGAAGTTGGCCCGAGCACGCAGCCTCGATCTCGTCGGCAGTGACTCGTTCGCAGTGGCACACGATGTGGCCGCCGCGTTGGTAGGGCCGCTCGTCGGCTTCGCCCAGGGGCGTGCGGCGAATCGCTACCGCAGTGCCCGACGGCTGCGTGGCAAGCCCGATAGCGCCCAGCAAGGTGACCGCTTCTTCGGCCAGCGCCATCGATGCGGTGAGACCCGTCGAACGGATGGCGCCCAGGCACACATAGCGCAGTGCGGCGTCGCTCGACAGTTGGTAGTCGCTGTGCTCGCATGCCGGCCGAAGCCCGGCGTACACGGCGGTCACTTCTTCGTCGAGCAGGGCGGGCATGATGCGCTTGCCCTTGGCGAGCAAAGCATCGATGCCCGCGCGGGTGGAGCCAGTGGCTCCGCGGTCGTCGATGTCG
>JBAXQV010000094.1:0-11290 GCA_037131575.1 Actinomycetota bacterium | reverse complement strand
CGAGGTTGGGGTCACGGGGTTGAGGTGGCGGGGTCAGCCGCCGCTGAGGGCCATGACGTCGGCGTCGTCGGGCACGGTGAGGTCGTCGAGGTGGTCGAGGTAGCCGTCGGGCAGGGCCACTTTGATGGGGCCGTTGGTGTGGCCGCGGCGGATGCGTTCGCCGCCCTCCACGATGCGCAGGGTGGGGTCGAGGGCGGCGATGAGGTCTTCGAGTTCGGTGAAGGTGCTCACGTTGCTGAAGCGGCGACGCACTTCACCACCCACCGGGTAGCCGGTGAAGTACCACGAGGTGTGTTTGCGGAAGTCGCGCATAGCCAGGTTCTCACCGAGGTGGCCCACCAGCAGGCGGGCGTGGGCGGCCATGATGTCGCACACCGTGCCGAGGGCCGGCGAGGGGGCCACGGGGCGGCCGTTGAGCGCTTCCACCAGGTCGGCGAACAGCCATGGGCGGCCGAGGCAGCCGCGGCCCACCACTACCCCATCGCATCCGGTGGCTTGCATCATGGCCACGGCATCGGCGGCTTCCCAGATGTCGCCGTTACCGAGCACGGGTATCTCGGGCACGGCGGCTTTCAGTTCGCCGATGGCGTTCCAGTCGGCGGTGCCGGCGTAGTGCTGTTCGGCGGTGCGGGCGTGCAGGGCGATGGCGGCCACGCCCTCTTCGGCGGCGACGCGGCCGGTGGTGATGAAGGTGAGCAGGTCGTCGGTGAGGCCCTTGCGGAACTTGATGGTGACCGGCACCTGGTTGGGGCTCGCCGCCTGCACGGCCGAGCGGACGATGGCCCGCAGCAGGTTGGGTTTGGCCGGCACTGCTGCCCCACCGCCCTTGCGGGTGACCTTTGCTGCCGGGCAGCCGAAGTTGATGTCGATGTGGTCGACCCGGCCGGCGTCGGTGACCCGGCGGATTGCTTCGCCGATCATCACCGGGTCGGAGCCGTACACCTGCAGGCTGCGCGGGTTCTCCTCGGGGGTGAAGGTCATCATGCGGTCGGTCTTGGCGTTGCCGTGCACCACCGCTGTGGCCATCACCATTTCGTTCACGTAGATGAGGCCCGGGGCGAACTGGCGACACATCGTGCGGAACGGCGCATTGGTCACGCCCGCCATGGGGGCCAGTACCACCGGTGCGGCAGGCACGAATGAGCCGATCTGCAACCGCGGGCGAGCGAGCGCCGGCGCGGCACCAACACCAAGAGCGCCATCGGTGCGCGTGCTCGGGGCGTCGGGGGCGTGCTGGCTCACCGCAGAAACGGTAGCGGCCAAGGTGGGCTCCGCCGTGCCCGCCGTGGCCTCGTTATCATCCGATTCCATGTATTCGATCGCGCTCACTGCTTCGTCGTGTCTACGCGCCGGCACCCGGGTCGATGTGGTCTGGGTACTCGACGACCACGCACTCGGCACGTTCGACGCAGCCGAGGCCATCGCCCTCACACCCGGTGGCGGCCGCTTTGGCGCACTGCTCGGCGGGGCGCTGGCGGGCCACTTGGCCGACATCGGTGCCCGCCAAGCGAAGGCCGCGCGCCTCATCGACCTCGAGGTCACACCGGTTGATGCAGCAGTGGCTGGCCTCACGCGCAGCGGGCCGGTTCGCGCCATCGTGGTGCCGGCAACACAGCTTCCCGAGCAGTTGTGGCCGCGGTTGGCGCGACGCGACCCAGTGTGCCTGGTGGTCGATCTCGCCGACGACGGTGTGCTCAGCGACATCCGCCTGTTCACCGTCGACACCATCGACGCGGCGGGCCCCGACATCGCCGAACGTTTCCGTCGCGGCACCAGCAGCACCGTGGCAGAACCCGGCCCGCGCGGGCAGCGCGTGGTGGCCATCTTCGCCCCCACCGACCGCTTCGTCATCGCAGGCAATGGCCCCAACGCCGACGCGTTACAGGCGGCCGCCACCTTGCAGGGTTGGCAGGTCCTGCGCTCGGGTGAGGTCACCACGGCAACGGGCCTGATGGCCGACCTCACCCCCGTCGACATGGTGGTGGTGATGGGCCACGACGTGGAACTGTCGAGTCGCATGCTGGCTGCGGCGTTGGCCAGCGATGCCGGGTACATCGGTGCGCTCGGTTCGGCGAAGATGCAACAGCAGCGCGCCGACTGGTTGGCGTATCAGGGGGTCACCGACCTCGACCGCGTGAACGGCCCGGCCGGACTGGCCATCGGGGCGCAGTCGCCGGCGGAGATCGCCGTATCGATCTTGGCGCAGGTCATCGCCGTCCGAAACCTGTAATCGCTGCTACGGCACTGCACGTCGCATCGGCCTCCGATAGCGTGACGTCAGCGATGAACCGCAGGAGGTGCTGCTGATGAGCGACAACACAGCCGAGAGCCGCAACGTGTTGCAGTCGGTGTGGAATGCCGGCGCACCGGCACCCGAACTCGATGAAGATTGCAGCCCCACGAAGGTGTGCAAGAACATGCGTGGCATCACGTTCGACGGCTTTGCCGAAGAGGGCACCGACGTGCGCGAGGCCTGGCGGCAATTGCTGGCCCGCGAGGGCAAGCTCAACACGTCGGGCGGTTCGGTGCGCGACCTGGTGCTCGGCACGTCCGAGCAACGCTGAGCGACCTGGGGTCGAGCGAACCGTGACTGACCCCGTGACGCAACCGAGCAGTGTTGGTGAACTCACCGACGCGCTCCGCAACCACGGCTATCTGGCCGATCGTGGCCTGGCCACTGCCACCTATGTGGCGCTCAGCCTCGGTCGGCCGTTGCTGCTGGAAGGCGAAGTAGGCGTCGGGAAAACTGAGCTGGCCAAGACCCTGGCCGCGATGTTCGGCCGCACCCTGGTGCGACTGCAGTGTTACGAGGGCATCGATACCAACCAGGCGCTGTACGAGTGGGACTACGCACGGCAGATGCTGCACATCAGGGCACTGTCCGAGCATCAACTCACCGACGACGAATCGGTCGACAAGTTGTTCAGCCCGAAGTTCTTGCTCGAACGGCCGCTGCTCCAGGCGGTGCGCGCAGGCGATCGGTGCGTGCTGCTCATCGACGAAGTCGACCGCGCCGACGACGAGTTCGAAGCATTCCTACTCGAGTTGTTGTCCGACTTCCAGATCACCATTCCCGAGGTGGGCACCATCGCCGCACCGTCACGGCCGCTGGTGATCCTCACCTCCAACCGCACACGCGAGTTGCATGATGCGCTGAAGCGGCGCTGTCTGTATCACTGGATCGGTTTCCCGGCGGCCGAACGCGAAGTGGAGATCGTGCTCGCCCGTGCACCCGGCGTGTCGGAAGCGATTGCGCGCAAGGTGGTGCTGGCCGTGAACCGCCTGCGCGAGATGGATCTGGCCAAGCCGCCTGGTGTGGCTGAAACCCTCGACTGGGTGGCTGCGCTCGATGTGGTGGGCGCAGACACGCTCGATGTGGTGGCGGCCGACGACACGTTGGGAGCCGTCGTGAAAGACCGCGACGACCTCGAGTTGGTACGCGACCAACTCGCGCAGATCATCGATGGCTGAGGCCGACCGCAGCGACCTCGACTTCGTCGAACTCCTCGTGCAGTTCGGCCACGCCCTCCGCAATGAGGGGCTATCCATCGGCTCGGGTGATGTGGTGACGTTCTGCGAGGCCACGGCCGAGTTGAACCCGGCCGACATGGTGGACGTGTACTGGGCGGGGCGCACCACGTTGGTCACTCGTCGCGACAACATCGCGGTCTACAACCGCGTGTTCCGCAGGTTCTTCCTCGATGTGGAAGAGGCCCGTGGTGACGAGCGTCGCCAGGTGTTGCAGGCTCCGGCCGAGGGCAAGTCGGTGTTGCAGGTGCCCGAAGCCGAGCCGGGAGTACCGGGTGCTGGTGACGACGACGAAGTGCAGTTGGGGTTGATGGCGTCGAACGCCGAAATCTGGCGCAACAAATCGTTCGCTGCGTGCACGCCCGAGGAACTCGCCGCGTTGCGGCGCATCATGGCGCAGGTGCGTCTCACCCCGCCACGGCGGCGCACACGACGCACGGTGTCGACCCGCCAGGGCCGCCGCATCGACCCTCGCCGCACGGCTCGCGAGACGATGCGGTTGCACGGTGAACCGGGCGATCTCTACTGGCGCCGGCGACGCATGCGCATCCGTCCGCTCGTGTTGATCCTCGACGTGTCGGGTTCGATGAGCGATTACTCGCGCAACCTGTTGCAGTTCTCGTATTCGGCATTGCGTTCGGCGAGCCGGGTGGAGGTGTTCTGCTTCGGTACCCGACTCACTCGGGTGACGCCTGCGCTCAACCGCCGACGCCCCGATGAAGCACTCGAACACGCGGCACGCACCGTGTTCGATTGGGACGGCGGCACGCGCATCGGCGACTCGTTGCACGAGTTCGTGAACCGCTGGGGCAGGCGCGGTACGAGCCGTGGGGCCATCGTGGTGATCTGTTCCGACGGCCTCGACCGCGGCGACCCGGGGAAACTCGCCGATGCCATGGAACGACTGGCCCGGCTGAGCCACAAGATCGCGTGGATGAATCCGCACCAGGGCGACGCCACCCAATTTCGCGCCAACACCTTGGCGCTCATGGTGGCCGAACCGTATGTCGACCTGTTCGTGTCGGGCCACAACCTGCGCAGTCTTGAACAGTTCGCGGTGCAGTTGGCCGACCTGTCGTGAACGAGTACTGAACTCATTCGGGCACGAGTCGCCATCCACGGCAACGGCACGGAAGAATGCCCAGATGAGATGGAGTGTCTCGCTACTGGCCGAGGGTGACCGCATCGTCGAACTCGCCGAGATCGTCGAGTTGGCCGATGCCGTTGCCGTGCTGAACGGCATCGCCAGCGGTATGGGCACCGCCAGCTATGGCGCGCAGATCTTGGTGGAGGCACCGTCGTCGGACGAAGCCGTCGAGGCCGCGATCCCACTGTTCCTGCGCGCTGCGGAAACGGCGGGGCTGCCGGCGTGGCCGGTGGTGCGCGCCGATGTGGTGGGCGAAGACGACGACCTCGAGGACGACTGATGATTCGCCTCGGCTCGCTCGCCGGTTACCCGTTCGAAGGGCCGCGAGTGTTGGCCGGATGGAACCCACCGAGTCGGCCCGGCGTATATGCAATTCTCATGCGCCCGCGACCCGACGCGAAGCCGAATGAGTTCGCCGTCATCTATGTGGGCGCCTCGGAAGACCTGAGCCGCGAAGGGTTCCCGTTCAAGCACCGCTTCGCACCATGTTGGGTGAAGCGATCGAACGATCGCTACTCGTTGCACATCTGCTTCTACGAGGTGCCCGGTGGGCTACCGACGCATCGCCAGCAGATCGCCAAAGAACTCATCGCCGTCTATCAACCGGGGTGCAACCCCGACCAGTACGAGCAGGCATGGAAAGACGAGTGGATCGGCGAATACGACGCGCCGACCACCGGCCCGCTCACCACCGATCGCGACCCCAACGCCTGACGGCGCGAGGAACCTCGTTCAGTCGACGGGTCGGTAGCCGACGCCTTCGGCGAGACGCGACCGACGACGGCCCATGGCCGGCCGTGCCGGTGCACGATGCTCGTCGGGAGACGGTTCGTAGGTGGCCCCGGTGACGATGCCTTCACCCATGCCGTAGAGCAAGGGCAAGGCGCCGGCGACCACGCGGCCGGTGCGGTTGATGTGCTCGACACCGGGCCGGATGGGCTCGGCGTTGGCCTTGATCTGCCACACCACCTCATTGCACTCCTCGAGCTTGCCGGCGACGCGTGTGAGTTGCGTGCCGACGATCCAGAGGTAGATGGCCAGACCTGCGATGAGCAGCGCGATGTCGATAACCGTGAAGACGATCAGTGTGTTGTTCATGAGCGCACCTTGTCGAGTACTCGGCCGAGGAACAGGTGATGTTCGAGACCTTCGGCGAGCACGGCCTCGACACGATCGGCTGTCTGCCCGATGAGGGCCGTGTCGGCGGTGTTCTTGGCTGCCTGATCGAGGGTGGCCTTCACCAGGTCGACTCGTTGATCGATGCGGCGCACGAGCACCACCAAGATGGTGAGCAGTGCGGCCACGGCCAGCACCACGACGAACCCGGCGATGACGGCACCCCACCACAGGTTCTTCTGTGTGGAAGTGAGGGCGAGCAATGACATGTCAGCCTCCCAGCCGCTTGCGGCCGCGCTCGAGACCGGCGGTGATGCGTTCCGCCGAGTCGATGGTGGTGTTCAGTTCAGCCAGCGATGCCGTGTTGGTGGCAGCCGCGGTGAGCCCGGTGTTGATTCCCGATGCGTCGTCGCCGATCTTCTTCGCCAAGATGAGGATCGGCACCACGAGGGCCACCACGACGAGCACCACGACAATGCCGATGGTGTAGCCGATGGCGAAGCCAGAGTCGGTTGCAGCAAGGATGTTCATGGTCGCCCCCTCAGACCGAATCGCAGAAGTCGCGGACGGGTTGCAGGCTGGCGTTCACCGACGGCAACACGGTGGGCACCGTGCTGGTCTTGTCGGCGATCACCTGTGCGCCACCGACCACCTTGCCCAGCGTGTCGTGAACGGCGCGTAAGTGGAGGATCACTCGGAACAATCCGAGTGCGGCGGCAGCGATGATCAGCGTTGCGATCACCAGCGTCACCCAAGCAGCAGTAGCCATCGAATTCCCCTCCTCAGCCCAGCAGCTTGCTGACAGGCCCGGCGTACCGAACGGCGCCGGCGGCGACGTCGGCAATGACTTGGTCGGTTGTGGCCAACAGTTCAGGCGTATCGCTGAGTTCTCCGATGATGGCCACGCCACCGGAGAGGATGTTGTCGCTCGCCCCTCGAATGCGTTCGAGCGCGGCCAGTACACGGTTCAGCAGTGCCACCAATACCGGCACCACCACGATCAGCAGAATCAGATTTCCCAATCCCCAAAGCGTCACGTCATCTCCTTCCGTTCTTGTCTCTTTGTCACTCTTGTTGTTCTTGGTCGTGTCGTTGTTCTGGTGCGTACCCGTGCGCCATCAGGCGGGGCGGTAGGGCAGGAAGAAGCGGCGGAACACGCGGGCCAGTGCCATGCGCACCGCGCGAAGGCCGATCGCCAAACCGCTGGCGGGTTTCACCGTGGCCACCGAGTCGGCCGAGCGGCCTTCCTTGATGGCGATGAGTTGGTTCTGCATGTTGGTGGCGAAGTCGGCCATGAGCACCGACGTGACATCGCCCACCAGGCCGCGGCCGTACTGGGCAGCGGCACCCGAGAGTTGCAGATCTTGGGTGACGTCGACCTTGGTGCCGGTGGCAGTGGGGTTGAGCTTGGCGGTGAGTAGGAGCGCCGCCTGGCCGCGGCCCTTCTGGTCGGCACCGGCACCATCGACCACAAGGCGCTTGGCTGTTTCGTCGCGTTCGACGATCTTGGCCACACCGCTGAACTCGAGCTTCACCGGCCCCAGACGGATGAGCACATTGCCCTTGTAGGTGTCGTCGCCGACTTGTTCGGTGAGTTCGGCACCCGGCAGGCACTTGGCCACCGACGGAATGTCGCCGAAAAACTTCCAGACGTCGTCGACAGGCTGAGCGACTTCGAAATCAGTCGTGATGAGCATTGGTCCTCCCGATGGGGATGTTCGTACCGAGATCGGTGGTAACCGTCGCCCCCACGGCGCTCAAGAACGACGCGGGGTCTTTGGAGAAGGCGTACCTGCAGCCGGGGCAGCAGAAGTAGTAGGTGGTGCCGTCGTGTTCGAACGGGCGGCCGCTGGCATCGGCGCGCACGGTCATACCGCACACCGGGTCGATGGCTTCGGCGGGGGCGGCGATGGGCGTGGTGTTCGGCTCGGGGATCAGTGCGCCGGCGGCACGCAGTTGCACCAGCTCGGCGAGCACCGACACGGCCACTTCGCGATGGCTGGTGTGGCCGAGGTCGAGCCCTACGGGCACACGAAGGCGATCGACGAATTCGGTGGCAACGCCTCGGTCGCGTAGGTAGGTGCGCAGTGCATCGCCACGGCGTTGCGACGCCACCACACCGAGGAACACCGGGCCGGCCGTGATGGCTGCTTCCACCACATCTTCGTCGCCGTGGCCCTGTGTTGCGACCACCACCATCGTGCGGTGGCCCACCCGGGCGGGGTCGAAGTCGGGGCCATCGACTCGTTCGACATCCCAGTCGAGGGCGCCCGCGAGTTGTTCGAGGGTGTGGGCCATGGGCGAACGGCCCACCACCACGAGATGCGGGGTGGCCTGCACCGGCTCGAGATAGATCTGCAGTGCCCCTTCGCTCTGGCAGGCAATGGCGATGGCGGTCATACCCTCGGGCACATGGCCGAGTTGATCGCTCTGGCCCAGCACCAACAGGCGCGGGGTGCGGTCGATGAGGGCACGCTGTGCTTCGCGCACCAGCACCGGTTCGGCACAGGCTCCGCCGATGAAGCCGTACAGTTCGCCGGACGCCGTGACGATGGCGCGCGAGCCGTGCTGGCCCGAGGTGGGGCCTTGCCGCCACACCACGGTTGCCATCACGAACTCCTCGCCGAGGCGCGCCAGTTCAACGGCGCGTTCGACGATGCTCCACCGGTCGGCGGCCTGGTCGTTCACCGGTCGTCGGTCCTCACGGGGGGTGCACCCGAGACGTCGTGGCCGGTGGTGATGGCTTCGTACACACGGTCGGGCAACAACGGCATGTCGATGTTGCGCACGCCGGTGTGCTTCAAAGCGTCGTGCACCGCGTTCACGAACGCGGCGGGCCCGCCCACGGTGGCGCATTCGCCGATGCCCTTGGCCCCGATGGGGTGGTGCGGGCACGGGGTGACCACTTCGTGCAGTTCGAAGCCCGGGGTCTCCCAGGCGGTGGGCAGCAGGTAGTCCATGTAGTTCGAGCCGACACAGTTGCCTTCGGCATCGAAGGTGATGAACTGCATGCTCGCCATGGCGTAGGCCTCGGTGAGGCCGCCCATGATCTGGCCTTCCACGATCATCGGGTTGATGCGCACGCCGCAGTCGTCGACGGCAACCACGTTGAGCACATCCCACACACCGGTTTCGGGGTCGACCTCGACGGTGACGATGTAGCAGGCGAACGGCCAGGTGAGGTTGGGCGGGTCGTAGTAGGCGTTGTTCTCGAGGCCGGGTTCGAGGCCGTCGGGCACGTTGCTGTACGCCGCCATGGCGCATTCCTGGATGCTGACGCCGCGGTCGGGTGTGCTGCGCACGTAGAAGCGGCCGAGTTCCCACTCGATGTCTTCTTCCGACACTTCGAGCAGGTGGGCGGCGATCTTGCGGGCCTTGGCACGGATCTTGCGTGACACCATGGCCACCGCTGCGCCAGCCACCGGGGTGGAGCGTGAGGCGTAGGTGCCCATACCGAACGGTGCGGTATCGGTGTCGCCTTCTTCCACGGTGATGTCGTCGGCGGGGATACCGAGTTCGTGCGCCACGATCTGGGCCCACGTGGTTTCGTGGCCTTGGCCTTGGCTCTTGGCGCCGGTACGCAAGATGGCCTTACCCGTCATGTGCACACGCAACTCGGCGGAGTCGAACATCTTGATACCGAGGATGTCGTATTCGCGGCTGTTGCCAGCACCGAGCGGTTCGGTCATGGTGGAGATGCCGATGCCCAGCAAGCGACCGCGTGAGCGGGCCTCGGCCTGCTTGGCCTTGAAGTCGCTGTAGCCGATGGCTTCGAGGCCGATGTCGAGGCACTTGCCGTATTGGCCCGAGTCGGTGAGGAAACCGAACGGGGTGCGGTGCGGGAAGTCGTCGTCGCGCACGAAGTTGGTACGGCGGAATTCGGCTTGGTCCATGCCCAGGTCGTCGGCAGCGGCTTGCACCATGCGTTCCTGGAAGAACATCGCCTCGGTCACACGGAATGAACAGCGGTAGGCCACACCACCCGGTGCTTTGTTCGTGTACACGCCACGGGCCGTGAGGTGCGCAGCGGGGATGTCGTAGCAGGCGAACGCCGAGTGCATCAGGCCGATCTTGAACTTGCTCGGCTGGGCGTCGGCAAAGAATGCGCCATGGTCCGACTCGGTGAACATGCGCACGCCGAGGATCTTGCCGTCGTTGCGCAGGGCCATTTCGCCGTGCAGATACACGTCGCGACCGAAGCCGGTGGAGATGAGGTTGCCGGTCTTGTCTTCGATCCACTTCACCGGGCGCTCGAGCAAGATGGAGGCGAGGATCGACATCACGTAGCCGGGGTACACCGGCACCTTGTTGCCGAAGCCGCCACCAAGGTCGGGCGAAATGATGCGGATCATGTGCTCGGGCAGTTCGGCCACCATGGCCACGGCGGCACGGATGATGTGCGGCGCCTGCGTGGTCATGTACACGGTGAGCTTGCTGGTGGAGCGATTGAAGTCGGCGATGGAACCGCACGGTTCGAGGGGCGAGGGGTGCGAGCGCGGGTAGTGCAGCGAGATGCGCGACACCTTGTCGGCTTGCTCGAAGGCTCGGTCGGTGCCGTCCTTGTCGCCCACTTCCCAGTTGAACACGACGTTGTCGGCTTGGTTCTCTTTGTCGTCGCGGATGAGCGGAGCGCCGGCGGCGAGTGCCTGCTCGGGGTTCACGACCACGGGCAGTGGCTCGTAGTCGACGATGATCGCTTCGCATGCGTCTTTGGCGATGTAGGGGTCGTCGGCGATGACGCAGGCCACTTCTTGACCTTGGAAGCGCACCTTGTCGGTGGCCAGCACGGCTTGGGTGTCGTACGACAGGGTGGGCATCCAGGCCAGGTTGCGGGCAGCCATGGTTTCGCCGGTCATGACCAGCCGGACGCCGGGAATCTGCCAGGCCTTGCTGGTGTCGATGCTGCGGATGCGGGCGTGTGCCATCGGGCTGCGCAGGATTTCCATGTGCAGCATGCCGGGCAGCACCACGTCGTCGACGTAGTTGCCCTTGCCGCGGATAAAGCGATCGTCCTCGATGCGCTTCGGCGACTGCCCGATCGCACCAGCGACCGTGCTCTCGGTTGCGAGATTGCTGCTCATGCCACCACCCCCTGCTGCTGCTTCGCCGCGTACTGCACGGCCTTAATGATGTTGACGTAGCCAGTGCAGCGGCAGAGGTTGCCGCTAATGGCCTTGCGGATCTCGTCCTCGGAGGGATCCGGATTCTCCTCCAGCAGCGCCACCGACGTCATCATCATGCCGGGAGTGCAGTAGCCGCACTGGAGCCCATGCTCCTCCTTGAAGCCCTGCTGCACGGGATGCAGACCGTCAGTCGACTCCAGCCCCTCGACCGTCTTGACCTGCCGCCCGTTGGCCTGGACGGCGAGGATCGTGCAGGACTTGACCGGGCGACCATCGAGCAGCACCGTGCAGGCACCGCACGAGGACGTGTCGCAGCCGATGTGCGTCCCCGTCTCGTGCAGCGTTTCGCGAATCAGCTGAACGAGCAGCGTGCGAG
>JBAXQV010000093.1:0-11331 GCA_037131575.1 Actinomycetota bacterium | reverse complement strand
GGGCTGCCGGTGCCCGATGTGGTGCTGCGCATCACCCCGGGTGTGTCGGCGCACACGCACGAATACATCTCCACCGGCCAGAACGACTCGAAGTTCGGCTTCAACCTGGCCGACGGGCAAGCTACGAAAGCGGTCGATCGGGCCCGTCGGTCGCCTGCGGTGAACCTGGTCGGTGTGCATTGCCACATCGGCTCGAACGTGTTCGCCGTCGACAGTTTCGCTCGTGCTGCCGAGGTGATGGCGGCGTTCGCCAACCCGCTCGACCTGCCCGAGTTGGTACTGGGCGGCGGCCTCGGTGTGGCCTATGTGGGCGGCGAGGAAGCACCCACCATCACCGATTGGGGCCGTGTGCTGCTCGAGGCCTGTGCTGCCGCCGGGGTCACCGCACGGGTGAGCGTGGAACCGGGTCGATCGATTGCGGCATCGGCCGCCGTCACGGTGTACACCGTGGGTTCGGTGAAGCGCATCGCCGGCGTGCGCACCTACGTGTCGGTGGACGGTGGCATGAGCGACAACCCGCGCCCCGTGCTCTACGGCTCGGGCTACGAGGCCTTCGATCCGCGTCAGGTGGCGGGGCCGCGCGAACTGCGCGGCAGGCTCGTGGGCAAGCACTGCGAGAGCGGCGACGTGCTCATCTTCGATGCCGAACTCCCTGCCGATGTCGAGGCTGGCAGCCTGTTGGCCACACCGGTCACCGGGGCCTACGGGTATTCCATGGCGAGCAACTACAACAAGCTCACCAGGCCGGCGGTGGTGTTCGTTCGTGATGGCGAGGCGCGCCTGGTGGTACGCCGCGAAACCTATGAGGATCTGCTGCAATGCGACGTTGGCTGACCGACCTCCTCAATGCCCTCTTCAAGGCCAAGCCGCGACCGAAGTCTTCCGGTGCCACCAAGCGCCCCAGCCCGTCTTCGAGTAGGCCCACTGCGCACGACATCGGCACCGACGGTGTGCGCATCGAGTATTCGCCCGACCTCGACGGTAACGCCGACCCGGGTGAAGTGGTGTGGACCTGGGTGCCGTTCGAAGACGACCCCTCGCAGGGTAAGGATCGGCCGGTCGTCATCGTGGGGCGTCGCGGCCAGCACCTGGTGGGCGTGCAGCTCACGTCGAAGCAACACGACAACGAACCGCAGTTCGAAGTGGGCACCGGCCCCTGGGACCGCGAAGGCCGCACGAGCTACGCCAAGCTCGAACGCTTGCTGGAGATCGACCCCGCACAGGTGCGTCGTGAAGGTGCGGTGCTTCCCAAGCGCACGTTCGACGGTGTGGTGAAGGGCCTCGAACGCGTGCACGGGCCGCTCGCCTGAGATTGCATCGCCCTCCCCGGCTACGGTCGCATCGGGGGTCAGTGCGTCGTTGCGGCGCGCTGCATCGATGAGGAGGTTGCCATGGCCGATCAGCCGCAGACCGATTACGAAGATCTCACCGAGATGCGTCTCACCGACGCCGAGGTTGCCGAACTCATCGGCCGCGGCGGCGAGTGCGTGTTCAACTGGACCACACGCGAAGGGTTCCCGGTGGGCGTGGTGGTGGCCTACGTGTACCGCGACGGCACGTTCTGGACCACCTGCGCCGAGCGCCGCAAGCGGGTGCCGGCACTGCGCACGCGGCCGCAGTCGGGCATCGTGATCAACCGTGGTGGGCGCACAGCGTCGTTCCGTGGCAATTCGGTGGTGCACACCAACGCCGACGCCGACTGGAAAGACGTGAAGACGTGGTTCTACTCGGCGTTGTCGGGCACCGACCGCGACCCCGACAGTGTGCGGAATCGCAACTTCGAGAAGTTCCTCGATTCACCACATCGCGTGATCATCGAAACCCCCGTCCAGTTGGTGGTGGGGTTCGACACCGCAAAGTTCAACGCGTTCACCGCCAAGGCTGTGGCTGCCGGTCTCGGCGTCGACTGACCGCCCTTCGCGAGAGGACCGCCACCGAAACGGAGCACATCATGAACGCTGCACTCGTAACACTCGATCGACCGCGCGAGGGCGTCGCCGTGGTCACCATGACCAACCCTGCGATAGCCAACTTCGGCTCGTGGGACGCCATCAGCCAACTCCACGCAGCGCTGGTGGAGGCCCGCGAGGGAGGTGCCCGAGTCGTGGTACTTGCATCGGGCGTTCCCGGCTATTGGTATCAGCACGCTTGGCTCACCGACCTGCGCAATGCGTTCACCGGCCAGCCCACCACCGGCGACGGTGCCTCCTGGTTCCGGTGCCTGCATGAGTTGAACCGCACCCATGTGGTGTCGATCGCTGCCATCTCGGGCGACACCTCTGGTGGTGGCTGCGAACTGGGGTGGGCGTGCGACCTGCGCATCGCTGAGGAGCAGGTGTTGTTCGGTCAGCCTGAAGTGGGCATCGGCGTGGGCACCGGCATCGGTGGAACCTCGCGGTTGCGGCAACTCATCGGCCGTACTGCAACCGCTGAGATGGTGCTGCTGGGGCAACCGGTTGCAGCCCGACGGCTGCTCGAATTGGGCGGTCTCAACCGAGTGGTGGGCGAAGATGAAGCACTGCCTCGTGCTCTCGAATGGGCGGCATTGTTGGCCGATCGCCCGGCACCGGCGGTGGCGGGCATGAAGCGCATGCTCACCGAAGGCGACGACATGCTGCGTATCGCCGATGCCGTGATGAACGACCAGATGATCTTCCAGAGCTTTTCGAGTTCACCGGCTGCGCTCGAACTGCTGGCAGCGATGCAAGCCCGGTTCGACGCAGGTGAAAGCACTCGCGACGTGTACGGCGGGCCATTGCCGTGACCCATCTCGACGCAGGGACGGCGTAAAGGTTCGTTTCCCGGCCGGAGAGTCCGTAGCCTTCCGGCGTGGCTCTTCACAGCAAGAACGTCAGGATCGGTCTCCTCGGTTGCGGCAACGTGGGCGCCGCGCTCGTCCAACTCGTCGGCGAACGTGCTGACGCCATCGAGGCACGCACCGGGTTGCGGCTCGAGATCGCCGCGGTAGCAGTACGCAACGTGAGCCGCGAGCGGGCCGTGGCACTGCCCGATGGCGTGCTCACTCGCGATGCGCATGCGGTGGTGGCCGACCCGTCGATCGACCTCGTGGTCGAAGTGATGGGCGGTATCGAACCGGCTCGCGAACTCATCACCGCGGCACTCGCCAATGGCAAACCGGTGGTCACCGCCAACAAGGAACTGCTCGCCAACGTCGGCGTCGAACTGTTCAACGCTGCCGATACCGCGGGTGTCGATCTGCTGTTCGAGGCTGCTGTGGCCGGCGGTATCCCGTTGGTGCGTGCGCTGCGCGAGAGCCTGCGCGGCGAACCCATCACCCGCGTGATGGGCATCGTGAACGGCACCACCAACTTCATCCTCACGAAGATGACCGAAGAGGGTGCTGCCTACGCCGAGGTGCTGGCCGAGGCACAGGCACTTGGCTATGCCGAACGCGACCCAACCGCCGATGTGGAAGGGTTCGATGCCGGGGCCAAGGCCGCCATCATCGCCATGATCGCGTTTGGTTCGAAGGTGGTGGCTGGCGATGTGTATCACGAGGGCATCAGCCGCATCACTCCGCACGACATCGCGGTGGCTCGCCGCCTCGGGTACGTGGTGAAGCTGCTCGGTATTGCCGAGCAGGTGGAAGGTTCGGGCGAGGTGGCCGTGCGGGTGCACCCCGCCATGGTGCCGGTCACCCACCCGTTGGCCAGTGTGCGCGAGAGCTACAACGCCGTGTTCATCGAGGGCCGGGCCGTCGGTTCGCTCATGTTCTACGGCCGCGGCGCGGGCGGTATGCCCACCGCCAGTGCGGTGCTCGGCGACGTCATCGACGCGGCGGTCAACCTCGCCAAGGGAACCCACGGTTCGCTCGGTGCGTTCAGCCGATCGACCATGCTGCCCATCGACGAAACGTCGTCGCAGTATCTGCTCAGCCTCGATGTGGCCGACCGCCCCGGCGTGCTGCACGCCGTCACCGGAGTGTTCGCCCGCCACGATGTAAGCATCCGTGCGGCCGAACAAGATGGCAACGGCCCCGACGCTCGCCTCGTGTTCGTCACCCACGTGGCCAAGGAATCGGCGGTGCAAGCCACGGTGCGCGAACTGCGCGAACTCGATGTCGTGCGCAACATCGGTGGTCTGCTGCGGGTGATCGGCTGATGCGTTACGTCAGTACCCGCGGTGAGGCCCCCGAACTGGGCTTCGCCGATGTGCTCTTGGCGGGCCTCGCCAACGACGGCGGCTTGTACGTGCCGGTCGATTGGCCCACCTTGCCGGCCGATATGCCGCGTGCACAGAGCTACGCCGAGCGCGCTGCCGCGGTGATGGCCCCCTTCGTGGAACCCGACATCTCCCGGGCCACGCTCGACCGCTTGTGCCGCGAGGCCTATGCCACATTCCGTCACGACGCCGTGGTGCCGTTGGTGCAAGTGGGCCATCGGCAGTGGGTGCAGGAATTGTTCTGGGGCCCCACCCTCGCGTTCAAAGATGTGGCCCTGCAGTTGGTGGGCCGCCTGTTCGACCATGTGCTCGGTCAGCGCGGCCAGCGCGTCACCATCGTGGGCGCCACCAGTGGCGACACCGGTTCGGCCGCCATCGACGGCGTGAAGGCATGCGCCAACGTCGACATCGTCATCCTCTACCCGCAGGGCCGCACGAGCGAGGTGCAGCGTAAGCAGATGACCACGGTCGATTCGCCGAACGTTCGGGTAGTGGCGGTAGAAGGTACCTTCGACGACTGCCAAGATCTGGTGAAAGCGATGTTCGCCGATGTGCCCTTCCGCGAGCAGATGCAACTGTCGGCCGTGAACTCCATCAACTGGGCCCGCGTCATGGCGCAGGTGGTGTATTACGTCACTGCTGCCGAGGCGCTCGAGGCACCGGTGTCGTTCTCAGTACCTACAGGCAACTTCGGCAATGTGCTGTCGGGCTGGATCGCCCGCCGCATGGGTGCACCCATCAACGACTTCGTCGTGGCGTCGAACACCAACGACATCCTCACCCGGTTCGTGAACGATGGCGATATGACCGCTCGCGATGTGGTGCCCACGTTGAGCCCCAGCATGGACATCCAGGTGTCGTCGAACTTCGAGCGCCTGCTGTTCGAGATGAACGCCCGCGACGGCGGCCTCACGGCCGAGCAACTCCGGCGGTTCCGTGCCACCGGGCGGCTCGAGATCGAACTCGATCAGCGACGCGATTGGATCGACGGGTCGTTCCGTGCCGCCCGGCTCGACGATGCCGAGACGCTGGCTGAGATCGGTCGCATGTATGCCACCACGGGCATGCTCATCGACCCGCACACCGCAACGGGTACTGCTGCGGCGCGGCGCTTCGGCGACGACCTCGAACACCCCATGGTCACCCTCGCCACGGCGCATCCGGCCAAGTTCCCCGATGCGGTCGAGCGCGCCACGGGGGTGCGGCCACCGCTGCCGCCGCACCTGGCCCATCTGTTCGAAACCCCTGAACAGTTCACGGTGCTCCCCAACGATTTGGCTGCCATCCAGGCGTATGTGCGGGCTTTTGCCACACGCAGTGCCTGACCGATCACGTTGCGGGCTTGTTCTCGGCTCGCTACAGTGCGCACATCCGGGTTCCCGGATCTCCCCGGCGCAACCGGCTTCGGCTGCTGTGATGCAGGGGAGGGTCTCTTCGGTGGTGGGGCCGCCGGTTGCTGCGCTGTCGACGATGTGATCGTCGCCAGCGGTGCGCCGAGCCTGCCACAACATGCAGAAAGCAGGTGGCCCCATGGCCGCGGAAGCGCTCGAACAATCGGTGCTCGATGCAAAGGACAAAGATCAACTCCTTGCCATTGCGCAGGCGTTGGGCATCAAGGTCACGGCTCGTGCCTCGAAGGCCACGTTGATCGACAAGATTCTCGAAACGACCGGGGTCACCCCGGCCAGTTCGTCCCCTGCTGCGCCGGCAGCCGATGCGGCGCCTAGCGAGTCGGCTGCCTCCGTCGAGGCTCCTGCTGCTGCCGCAGCCGCCGACGGCGGTGCTGAGGCCGAGGGTGACGACGCCGACGACGACGGTGACGGTGACGACGACGGCAGTGGTGCCGACGGCGATGCCGGCGATGGTGACGGCGACGCTGAGGGTGAGGGCGATGGCGATGGCGAGGGTTCCAGCCGCCGCCGTCGTCGCCGCCGCCGCAAGGGCAACCGCAGTGCCGACGCTGTCGGAGGCGAGCGATTCGAACCGAGCCCCCAGCCTGGCCGCGAGGCGCCGCGTGAACCGCAGCGCAATGACCGCTACGAACGAGCCGAGCGTACTGAGCACGCCGGTGACGGGTTCGCCCAGGAGCCGGTGGAAGTGTCGGGGTACCTCGACCTACGCGACGAGGGCTACGGCTTCCTGCGCGTGAACGGCTATCTCCCCAGTCGCGACGACGCCTATGTGCCCGTGAAACTCACTCGTCAATTCGGTTTGCGCCGCGGCGACCACCTCACCGGTACCGCCCGACCCGCCGGCCGTAATGAGAAGAACCCGGCACTGCTCGACGTGCACACGGTGAATGGTGCCGACCCGGCCGAGGCCCGCCAGCGACCCAAGTTCGAGCAGCTCACTGCGCTGTTCCCCGACAAGAAGCTCACGCTCGAGAACCCCAGCAGCGTCGACAACACCACAGCCCGCATCATCGACCTCATCGCCCCCATCGGCAAGGGTCAGCGCGGCATCATCGTCTCGCCGCCCAAGGCCGGTAAGACCACCATCATGAAGACCATCGCCACGGCGATCGAGAAGAACCACCCCGATGTGGTGCTGATGGTCTTGCTCCTCGACGAGCGCCCCGAAGAAGTGACCGATATGCGCCGCACGGTGAAGGGCGAGGTCATCGCCAGCACCTTCGACCGCCCGAGTGAAGAGCACACCCAGGTGGCCGAACTCGCACTCGAAAAGGCCAAGCGGCAGGTCGAGTTGGGGCGCGATGTGGTGATGATCGTCGACGGCATCACCCGCCTCAGTCGTGCGTACAACCTGGCAGCACCGCCCAGTGGGCGCATCCTGTCGGGCGGTATCGACGCCGGTGCGCTCTACCCGCCCAAGAAGTTCTTCGGTGCGGCGCGCAATGTGGAAGAGGGCGGTTCGCTCACCATCCTCGCCACGGCACTGGTCGACACCAACAGCCGCATGGACGAAGCAATCTTCGAAGAGTTCAAGGGCACCGGCAACATGGAACTGCGGCTCGACCGGCGCCTCGCTGAACGGCGCATCTTCCCGGCCATCGACATCGATGCCTCGAGCACGCGCCACGAAGAACTGCTCTTCGAGCGTAAGCAGGTGCAGCAGGTGTACAAGCTGCGCCGAGTGCTGTCGGCCCTGGCTGGCGACGGTAGCGGCGCTGCCGGCCTCGAGTTGCTGGTCGACCGGTTGAAGAGTTTCCGTACCAACGGCGAATTCCTCGACGAGATCGCCAAACAACCGACGATGTGAACAGCGGTCAACCGCTGATAGAGTTCGATGTCCTGTTCGCGTGAGTGGAGTTTCCGATGAAGACCGATGTTCACCCCCGGTACGGCGTGATGGCCGTGAAGTGTTCCTGTGGCAACACCTTCGAGACCTCGTCGACTCGTGTCGGCGCCCTGAACGTGGAACTGTGCAACCAGTGCCACCCGTTCTTCACCGGTAAGCAGAAGCTGGTCGACACTGGCGGCCGCGTCGAGCGCTTCAACAAGCGCTACGGCGAGCGCAAGAGCAAGTAATCGCAGGCGCGTCACGCGCCACCAACTGTTCGACAACCCGGCCACCGTGCCGGGTTGTCGTCGTTTTTGCCCCATTTCCCACACCTGGTGATGGTTTGCGGCGAACTTCAAGGCATCTGGCCGAACCCTGACTCAAGTTGCGTTCGCGCGATGCCGATCACCCGAAGTGTCACCCGAGTGATCCGAGGAGCGGCTGTGGCCGATACTGCCGACATCACCCATCTACTGCGCCGCACCGAGTTCGTGGCGCGCCCGGCCAGAGTGGCCGAGCTGAGCGCACTGAGCCTGGCGCAGGCGGTCGACAACATCCTCGACATCACCCCCAACGCCAACCCGCAGGTGCCCGCTGGGCTCACGGTGTACGACCAGGCCCACGGCTGGCAGCAGTACAGCGACGCCTGCGCCTGGTGGCTGGGCAATATGGCGAACCTGGCGCGGCCGATCCAGGAGAAGATGGCGCTGTTCTGGCATGGGCACTTCACCAGTTCGTGGTTCGACGGAGTGGGACGCGCCGACCACATGATGCACCAGAACCAGCTCTACCGCGAACGGGGCATGGGTGATCTGTTGACGCTCACCCAGAGGATGGCCGTGGAGCCGGCGATGCTGGTGTATCTGTCGAATGACCAGAATCGGAAGGGTTCACCGAATCAGAACTTCGCCCGCGAGTTGATGGAGCTGTTCACACTCGGCGTCGGCAATTACACCGAGGACGATGTGGTGGCGGCCGCCCGCGCCTGGACGGGACACAACGCCGACTGGCCGGGCTACGCATACCGATTCGTCTCGTCGCGGCACGACTACGGCAACAAGACGTTCTTCGGCACCACGAAGAACTGGGACGGCCCCGACATCATCAACGAGATCTTGCGCGACAACGCCGGGAAACGCCAGATCGCGGCGCGCTACATCACCAAGAAGTTGTGGAACTTCTTTGCGTATCCGAACGGCCCTGCGGCGGTGATCGACGAACTCACGGCCGTGTTCGTGGCCAACAACCTGGGCGTCACCCCGCTGTTGCGTGCCATGTTCAACCACCCCGAGTTCTACAGCGCCGCAGCCAAACAAGGGTTGGTGCGCTCGCCGGTGGAATACGTGGTGGCGATCGGCGTGCACACCGGGATTCCGCTGACCGAGAGCGGTTTTTCGTGGCTCGGTGACCGGATGGGGCAGAGCCTGTTCAACCCACCCAATGTGGCTGGTTGGAAGGCGAACTCGTACTGGCTCACCACCTCGGCCATCAGCGGCCGTGCCCAGGTGGCCCGTGGCACCACATGGAAGCTGCGTGCCAACGGGGGGTTCGACAACCTCAACTCGATGTCCATCAGCGCCGCCATCGACACCGTTGCCAACTACTTCGGCGTGACCTCGCTGTCGGCCGTCAGCCGGGCCGCGCTCACCGCTGCCCAACAGACCGAACGTGGCGCCCAGCGATGGAAGAGCTGGTGGGCGCCCACCAACCTGCTCACGATGATGATGCTCACCCCCGAGTTCAACATGGCCTGAGGGCCACCGAACGCTGCGGAGCCACCCCATGCTCGACCCCGACATCTCCACTGCTGCCGCCAAGCGGTTGCTCAGCGCCCCGGCTGATGAACCGAGTGGTCTGTCGCGCCGCACGTTCCTGCAAGCGGTCGCCATGGGTGCCATCGGCGGCACCGCCCTGGGCTCGTTCGGCACCGACTGGTTGGGTGGGTCGGCCGGTTCCGCTGCTGCTGCCGCGCCCATCGGTGCCAACGACGGTGTACTCGTGACCATCATGCTGTACGGCGGCAACGACGGCTTGAACACCGTGGTGCCCTATGCCGACGGCGCGTACTACGCGCAGCGGAGCAGTGTTGCCATTCCCGCCAACCAGGTGCTTGCGCTCGACAGCCGGGTGGGTTTGCACCCGAACCTGGGCTTTCTGAAGTCGATGTACGACACTGGCGATGTGGCCGTGGTGCAGGGCGTCGGGTACCCCAACCCCGACCTGTCGCACTTCACCTCGATGGGTGTGTGGATGGCCGGCAGGTACGGCAATCTCCCACCGAGTAGCGGTTGGATCGGGCGGTGGCTCGACGGGCTTCCGGCCGCCGCCGCTGAACTCGCTGCCGCCACGATCGACTCGTCGGTGGCGTTGCATCTCATCGGCGAGCAACGCCGCGCCGTGGCCATCTCGCCGTACGGCGACATGTTCGGCAGCACCACGAGCGATCAAGACGTGCGCATGTACAACGGTATGCGGGCACTGGCGGCCTCTTCGGCAGGGAGGGGCCCATGGCACGACATGTTCGCCACCACCCTGCGTACCCAACTCGACATGGCCACCGAGGTGCTTCCGGCATTCGACCCCGGTCTGCCCGAGAACGAGTTCGCCAAGAAACTCACCATTGCCGCCCGTTTGATCAACGCCAATGTGGGTCTCCGAGTGGTTGATGTGAGCCTCGACGGCTTCGACAATCACGACGGCGAGCGCGCCAACCACGATCAACTGATGGCCGACTTCGACGCTGGCGTGAGAGCGTTTTACGGCACGCTGCTGCCCCAGCATCGCGATCGGGTCACGTTGCTCACGATGTCGGAGTTCGGACGCACGCCGTATTCAAACGATTCGGGCGGCACCGACCATGGCACGGCTAGCGACCTGTTCGTGATCGGGCCCAAGGTGGTGGGCGGCCTGTACGGCGCACAGCCACGGCTGGCCGGCCTCGGTCGATGGGACCGACCCACATCGACGGTCGACTTCCGATCGGTGCTCGGCACCGTGCTCGACGGATGGCTCGGCGGCGGTGGTAGCACCGTCGTGAACGGGACGTTCGAGAACCTCGGTCTGTTCAGCGGGGGACCTTCGAGTGTGGTGTCGGGGCCAGTGGTGGTGTTGCCTCCGGCCAGTCCGAGTGGTTTGGTGGCGGTCTCGCCCACTCGAGTCATCGACACACGCGACGGCACGGGAGGCCGCTCCACCCCGCTCGGCGCTCAGGAATCATGGAAGTTCGTGGTGGCCCCTCGCTTCGGCGTGCCCGCCGATGCAGTGGCAGTGGCTCTCAACGTCACCACGACCGATGCCACGCAACCGACCTTCGTGACCGTGCATCCTTTCGGTGAACAGCGGCCGTTGTCGTCGAACCTCAACCCCGTACCGGGCAAGGCCACGCCGAATCTCGTGATCTCGCGGGTGGGTGTCGATGGTGCGATCGAGTTCTACAACAATGCCGGCACCGTGAACGTGGTGGCCGATCTGGTGGGTTGGTTCACCGTGGCGAGCGATGTGGGCTTGGTGCCGCTGGCCCCGGCGCGGTTGCTCGACACACGCGATGGTACGGGGGGAACCCTGGGCGCCGTCATCGCTGGCTCGTCGATCGACGTGCAGGTGGCAGGCCAAGGTGGCGTACCCGCAAACGCTGTTGCGGTGGCCCTCAACGTCACTGCCACAGAGCCCACGGCGGCGAGTTACCTCACGGTGTGGCCCACGGGTGATGCCCGCCCGCTCGCATCGAGCGTGAACATGGCGCCGGGTGAAACGGTGCCCAACATGGTCATCGCCCGCCTCGGCGCCAATGGGTGCGTGAGCGTGTTCAACAACGGTGGAGCGAGCCATGTGGTCATCGATGTGCTCGGCGCGTTCGTGCCCGGTGCACCGGCTCGTTTCGTTCCGGTGTCGCCATCGCGTGTCGTCGAT
>JBAXQV010000092.1:0-11484 GCA_037131575.1 Actinomycetota bacterium | reverse complement strand
GGCATGAGCGTTTCCAATTCGCCTGCACGGGCACGCTCGCGGGCCAGCCGTTCGGCCACTTCAGCCACACTGCGCTCGCCGCTTTCGAGTTCGCCTGCTGCTTCTCGCCGCTCGCCCTGAGTACGGGCGAGCGCCTCGGAGTTGGCGGTGAACGATGCGTCGTGCTGGTCGAGCCGGCGGGTGAGTTCGGTTTCGGCCTGACGTGCCGCGAGCAGCTCAGTGCGACTGGCGGCCAACGATTGATCGACCCGCGCCAACTCGGCCTCGGCCGTGGCGAGTTGTTCGTTGGCCTCGTCGAGCGCGGCCGCCGTGGCACCGCCTCCTGCTGCACCGAGCCGCCAACCCGACAGCCCGAAGCGATCGCCTTCAGCGGTCACCACCACGGCATCGGGGTTGGCCATGGCCAGGTCGAGCGCCTGCTCGAAAGTGTCGGCACGAATGGCTCGGGCGAGGATGGTGTCGAGCAGTTGCCCCACGGCAGTTGAACGACTGCGCACATGCGGTCGCACCGCATGGTCTCCCGCCGGCCCAGCGGCAGTGCCTGCGCCACGGGCCACACCCAGGGCGAGCACCGCACCGTGCACATTCGACGAACGCAGCGATTCGAGTGCCCGACGCCCCGCACTGGGGTCGTCGACCACCACGGCGAGCAGGGCATCGCCGAGCGCGGCCTCCACCGACGACTCCCAGCCGCTGTCGATCTCGATGAGGTCGAGCAACGTGCCCAGCGCGCCCTCGACGCCGGCGAGATGCTTGGCGCCGGCCCGGGCCCGCGCTGCTTCGAGTGCCAGGCTCAGCGCCTCGGCACGCGCTTTCCAGCGCGACAACTCTTCCACCACTCGCTGGCGTGTGGTCACGGCCACCTCGTTGGCGGCCTCAGCAGCGATTCGCCGGGCTTCGGCGCGCTCGACTTCCTCGACCAGGGTCTCTTCGGTGGTGTTCGCCTGATCGACCAGGCCCATCAGGCGCTCGATCTCGCTCTCGCACCGAGTGACCTTTGCTGCCAGAGAATCGCGGCGCGCCTCGAGGCGGCGGGCGTCGGCTTCAGCACGCGCCAGGTTGTTCTGGATGGAGCGCAGCTCACCACGCACTTCGGCAGCGGCGCTGGCGGCGCTGGCGGTATTGCTCACCTCGCTGAGCGTGGTCATGATCGACCGACGGTCTTCGGCGAAGGCCTCTTCCTGTGCGGCGAGGGCCTCTGCTTCGGGCCCTATGGCCGCCAGATCGTTGGCCACACCATCGAGTTCGTCGCGCAGGCGAGCGGCGTCGGCCTCGAGGTTGGCCACCACCCCACCGTCCATCAACTGGCCACGATCGCGTTCGAGCGACCGGCGACGCTCGACCAGCACCGCGGCGATACCGCGGGCACGCTCGCGCAGTTGCTCGACACGCACCATCTCGTCGCCCACATCGCTGTCGCCACGGGCCGTGAGTTCGGCTTCGGCGGCCAGTACCGCAGTGTCGAGTTGGGCCAGTTCGGAGCGCAGCGCCTTGTCGGTGGCATCGAACTCGAGCCGCTCGGTGGCCAAGGTGGTGAGCCTGCTGCGCAGGGCGGCGATTTCGCGGCCCGCCAGGAACAGCTTCAGCGCCGAGAGTTCAGTCACCAGGTCGCCATGCCGACGCGCGGCTTCGGCCTGACGTTCGAGCGGGCGCAGCTGGCGGCGCACTTCGCGCAGCAGGTCTTGTACACGCAGCAGGTTGGCCTCAGTGGCGTCGAGGCGTCGCTCCGACTTCTCCTTGCGTCGCCGGTACTTCAACACCCCGGCGGCTTCTTCGATGATGCCGCGCCGATCTTCGGGGCGTGCGTTGAGCACCGCGTCGATCTGGCCTTGGCTCACGATGACGTGTTGCTGGCGGCCCACGCCGGCATCGCTGAGCAACTCCTGCACGTCGAGCAAGCGGCAGGTGACACCGTTGATCTGGTACTCGCTCTCGCCCGTGCGGAACAGGGTGCGCGAGATGGTGACTTCGGTGAACTCGATGGGCAGCACACCCGACGAGTTGTCGAGGGTGAGCACCACTTCGGCACGACCCAATGCCGGTCGCTTCGCGGTTCCAGCGAAGATCACGTCGTCCATCTTCTGGCTGCGCACCGAACTGGGCGCCTGCGCGCCCAAGACCCAGGCGATGGCGTCGACGACGTTCGACTTGCCCGAGCCGTTCGGCCCCACCACAACGGTGACACCAGGTTCGAGCTGCATCGTGGTGGAGTCGGCGAACGACTTGAAACCTTTGAGGGTGAGCGACTTGAGAAACACGGTTCGACGAGCCTACTCGGCGCCCTCAGCGCTGGCAGAACGGGCAGAAGCAGGTGGAACGGCCGGCCGCCACAACCCGTTTGATCTGGGCTTTCCCACAGGTGAGGCAGGGTTGGCCGGCTCGGTCGTAGACGCGGTGCGACAACTGGAACCAGCCGCCCGCGCCCTCGATGTCGACGTATTGGGTATCGGCCAGGGTCGAGCCGCCTGCCTCGATGGCCTCACGCAACACCCGTTGCATCTCGCGGTGCAGCCGGGTGATCTGCTGGCCGGTGAGCGAATCGGACGGCCGATCGTGCCGCAAGCGGGCGGCATGGAGGATCTCGTCGGAGTAGATGTTGCCGATACCGGCGATCACGTGCTGGTCGAGCAAGAGTGCCTTCAGTTGCCGCGAGCGGGCCAGCACGATACGCCGCAGGCGATCGCGACTGAGGTCGTCGACGATGGGGTCGACGCCGAGGCGCGTGAGTTCGGGCATCTCCACCGCCAGGTTGGTGGGGTCGAACACCACCACCTCACCGAACGTGCGCGGGTCGACGAAGTGCATCTCGGCGACAGGGCGTTCCGGCGTGGCCGCCAGATGAGCCACCACATGGGTGTGCGGCAATCGGGGCGACCCAGCCGGGCCCACCAGCACCCGACCGCTCATGCGGAGGTGGATCATCACCTCGTCGCCACTGTCGAGAGGCAGCAGCAGGTACTTGCCGCGTCGGTTGGCAGCCAACACCGTGGTGCCGGTGAGACCATCGATGACGGCCCGCCGCGAGGTGCGCCGTACCGTTCGTTCGCGCCCCACTTCCACCTGTTCGACGGTGCGCCCCACCACATGGGCCTCGATGCCCCGGCGCACTGTTTCCACTTCGGGAAGCTCAGGCATCGGGCGTGCTGGCCTCGGCGACGTTGGCGATGAGGTGGTCGTAGGCCGTGGCCGCCGCCGCCTGCTCGGCGAGCTTCTTCGAGCGACCCACGCCCACGCCGATTGCTTCGCCCGCCACGAGCACCGTGGCGGTGAAGGTCTTCTCGTGTTCGGGGCCGGTGTCGACCACGAGGTAGGTGGGGGCCATCTCGTACATACGGGCCGTGAGTTCCTGCAGCATCGTCTTGAAGTCGAGCCGGCCAAGTTGCGCCACGGCGCGATCGAGCAGGTCGGCGAACAACCGGTGGATCAACGCCGATGCCGCCACTACCCCACCGTCGAGGTACACGGCACCGATGACCGCCTCGAATGCGTCCGACAAAATCGACGGCTTGTCGTTGCCACCAGCGGCGCGCTCGCCCTTGCCCAACAACAGGCACGGGCCAAGCTCGATGGCTCGGGCACGTTCGGCCAGCGCGGTTGCGTTCACCACACTCTTCCGCAGATCAGTGAGCTTGCCCTCGGCCAACTCCTGGTGTTCGCGGTAGACGCGATCGGCGATGACCCAGCCGAGCACAGCATCGCCGAGGAATTCGAGCCGTTCATTCGACGGATTGCCCGGGTGCTCGGCGCACCACGAGCGATGCGCCATGGCTCGCTCGAGCAGCGTGCGGTCGAGGAAGTGATGCCCGAGCCGTTGCGCGAGCCCGTCGAGAAGTGCGTCGAAACGAGCCGGGTCAGGCACCCGTGACACGGGCATAGACGTAATCGACAGCGTCGCGAACGGTCTTCAGATCTTCGAGGTCTTCATCCTCGATGCGGAACCCCACCGAGCGCTCGGCGAAGTCTTCCTCGAGCGCTTCGACGAGTTCGATGAGCGCCAACGAGTCGGCCTGGAGGTCGTCGACGAACGACTGGCCCTCGCTGATCGACGAAGCGTCGATCTCGAGGATGTCGGCGAGGTTGGCGCGCACGACACGCAACACCTCGGCACGGTCGATCTTCTCAGCGCCTTGGGACTCGGCAGACACAGCACTCTCCAGTCATCTGGCGCGGGCCCAACGCCCGCGCTGACCGTGTGGAGCGTACTCGCCCAGCGTGTGCCACCAACGCCTTGAAAGGCTTATGCGACGATGGCGGCCTGAAGCTGCGCCACCATGTTTGCTTCGACCATCTCGTGGGCAACCTTGATGCCGTTGAGCATGGCGGTTCGGTTCGATGAGCCGTGGCTGATGATGCACACACCATCGACACCCAACAACATGGCGCCACCGTAGGTATCGGGGCTCATCGCCGAGTAGAGCGGCAGCAGGGCAGGCAGCAGCGCATCGGCATGGGGCTTGTACGCCGGGTCGGAGTTGAACGCGGTGAGGATTTCGTTGATGAGCATCTTCATGCCACCTTCGAGTGTCTTCAGCATCACGTTGCCGGTGAAGCCATCGGTGACGATGACGTCGGCGGTCTTCAGCATGGCATCGCGACCTTCGACGTTGCCGATGAAGTTGATACCCGGGGCTGCGGCGAGCAGTTCGTAGGCCTCTTTGCGCAGTGTGTCGCCCTTGCCGGGCTCTTCACCGATGGAGAGCAAGCCGACCTTCGGGTTCTCGACTCCGAACCGCACCTGGGCGAAGATCGAGCCCATCTGGGCAAACTGCACCAGCCACTCGGCGAGCACCTCGGAGTTGGCGCCGGCGTCGAGCAGGATGTTGGGCTGATGCCCCGGTACCGGCAGCGGTGTGGCGATGGCCGGCCGGTTCACACCGCGCAGGCGACCCATGCGCAGCAGCGCAGAGGCCATGGTGGCCCCGGTATTGCCGGCCGAGATCATGGCGCTTGCCTTGCCGTCGCGCACGGCTTCTGCGGCGCGCACCAAGGTGGAATCTTTCTTTCGACGGACACCCTGTGCAGGGTCGTCGTCCATCTCGATCACTTCGGTCGCGACGATGAGTGGCAGGTCGCCCACACCCTCGAGATCGGCTGGGCCGACCAACACCACCGGGATGCCGGCTGCGGCAGCGTCGTGCGCTGCGGCAACGATTTCACCGGGGGCGCGATCGCCCCCCATCGCATCGACGGCGATCGGGAGCATGCCTACCACCAGTCAGCGTCAGCTGACGTCGACTGCGACGCGGTCTTTGTACCAACCGCAGGCCGAGCACACCGTGTGCGGCAGCTTTGCCGACCCGCAACGGGGGCAGAGGCTGCGCGACGGGGCGGCGAGCTTCCACGAGCCAGCACGGTGGCTGCGCGTCTTCATCTTCGACTTCTTCTTCTTGGGGACGGCCACAGTGCTACTCCCTAGGCGAAATGGGCTTTGATAGATTAGCCGCCGAACGGCCAAACAGCCACCTGACGCGCCGGATCAGTGATCGAGGTCGTCGCGGAGCTGGTCGAGGGCCGCCCACCGGGGGTCGGACACCTCGGTATCGCAGCTACATGGCGCTGAGTTGCGGTCGGTTCCGCACACCGGGCAGAGGCCGGCGCACTCGGTTCGGCACAGCGGCACCGCCGGGGCATCGAGCAGCAGAATCTCACGCACCATGGGTTCGAGATCGAGCAGATCACCCAACTCGAACGCATCGGGGTCGGTGATGACCTGCTGGTACAACTCGTGCACATCGCACTCGAGCGGGCCCGCGGCATCAGCCGCGCATCGACGGCAGGTGCCGCGCCACTGTGTTCGCAACGTGCCGTTCACCACGATGCCGTCGGTGAGCACGTCGAGACGCAGGTTCACCCGAACCTCGGCGCGTGGATCGAGCCGGGGGTCGTCGACGCCCAGCTCTTCGACGGTGACCGTGGTGTCGAGCACTCGCTCGCTCCCCGGCCTCCTCAATAATTCGATTGCATTCACGCGCAATGGATGTGCCATCACCGAAAACGCTAGCGGCACGCGACCCCTGGTGAGGTGCGCGCTCAGCCGCGGTCTTGGTCGAAGAAGCCGCGGCCAGCCTCATCGACCTGCGCTGCCTCGTCGGCTTCACGATGGGCGCCGATGGCCAACCGCGACCGACCGGCCTGAACGGTCTTGCCCAGCTTGTCGAGGAGGATCTCGAAGCTGCCGAGGCGCTGATCGAGGAAGTCCTCGGTTTGGTGACGCAACCGGCGCGCATCGGCTTCGGCTGCCTCGTTCAGCTGCCGGGCGCGCTGCTCGGCGGCGCGCACCACTTCGGTGCGCTGCACCATGCGCTCGGCCTGGGTGCGCGCGGCGTCGAGCAACTCATCGGCCTCACGACGGGTCTTGGCCACGAACTCTTGGCGCTCCTTGATCATCCACCGCGCCTGGCGCACTTCGGCGGGAAGTCGATGCAGGGCGTCTTCGAGCAGTTCGATGATTTCGTCGCGGTCGATACGCGGCGACGACGACAGCGGCATGGTGGGCGCCGTGGCGATGACATCGATGGCCTGGCGCAGCAGCTGCTCAGCTTCGCCCACATACCCCTGGGTGGCGGTGACATAGGCATCCGAGTCGTCGAGTTGTTCGTAGTCGTCGTCGTACTGGTCGTCGTAGCTCATCGTGCCGGGCTCACTCGCTGGAGGTGGGCCAACACCGTGGCTGGCACCATCGAACTGACATCTCCACCGTAGTGCGCGATCTCGCGCACGAACCGGCTACTGATGTAGCCACGGTCGGGCCGACACGGCACGTACACGGTGCGCACCCCCGACACCGACCAGTTGGTGTGGGCCATCTGCTGCTCGACCTCGAAATCGCTGGGCGTACGCAAGCCCTTCACCATGAAATCGGCACCGAACTTGCGCGCAGCGTCGACGGCCAGACCGGCGAAAGCCTCCACCAGCACCACCGAGCCCTTGGCGCGCAAGGGGGCCACGCTCTCGTCGATCATGGCCATTCGTTCGTCGAGATCGAACAACCCACTCGGTTTGGCCGGATTGTGCATCGTGGCGACGACGACCGCACCGAACAACTCGGCAGCCTGCTCGATGACGTCGAGATGACCGAGATGAATAGGGTCGAAACTGCCGGGATAGAGAACGGTTGTCATGTAACGGCGAAGGTTAGCCTGGGTGGCCTGGCCGCTGAAGCAGGGTGACCGTGGTACGCCCGTAGCCGCGCACACGCAACGATGCCCACCCCTCTGGTGCCGGAACCTCTTCGTTCGACTCGCACAGCACATGTTCGGCGTCGACAGCAGCGAGCAGGTCGGCCCATCCTTCGAAACGGTAGGGCGGGTCTACCAGGGCCAGGTCGACACTTGCCATCGAACGCACCCAGGTGGTGGCATCGCCGGCTACCACGGTGGCTCGCTCGCCCAGCCCCAGCGCAGCGATGTTGGCGCGCAATGCGGTGACGGCAGCACGGTCGCGTTCGACGAAGATGCATCGCGCCGCACCCCGCGACAGCGCCTCGATGCCCATCGCCCCAGAACCTGCGAACAGGTCGACCACCAACGCATCGTCGATGAGGCCCATCGACCCCAGCGAGTTGAACACGGCCTGACGCACCTTGTCGGTGGTGGGCCGTGTGGTGTCGCCCTCGGGCGCAATCAGTTTTCGTCCACCCAATTGTCCGGCAACCACACGCATCTGTTCGAGGTTAGCCAGGCGACGCCGAGGCGACGCCGCTGCGGCCATCACAATTCCGGTGCGCAATGGTCATGCGTTGCAGGGTGCATGTCAGCACGTACCGAGCGGCCCTGCATCGGCGATCGACGCAATCTCGCTGGCCGAGAGCGCTCGGCTCCACACCGACGGCTCGTCGATGATGCCATGGAAGTAGAACGGAACGCCCAGCCCACCGTCGAGCCCGAGCCTGAACGGAACATTTGCGGCGTCGTTCAGCCTTCCACCTTGCGAGGGTGAGGAAGCGACCGCTGTGCCGTCGACGTACACGACAAATGAACTCTGGTTCCACGTGGCAGCGACGTGATGGAAGGTGCCGTCGAGCAGTTGCGGGGCATCAGCACGCACGCCCCAGGGTCGCATCGTCGAGGTCTCGTCGGTGCTCCACGCGAGCGTGCCATTTGGAAAGAGTTCGAGGTCGAACACGCGTGCCGAGTCGTCAACGCTGGGGAACTCCCAACGCGACATGATCGTTTGCGGTATCGGCACAACGTCGGGCTTCACCCACGCTTCAACCGTCAGGGCGTAGGACAGAGCGGGAAAGCCACTGATCGCAAGGTATGTAGAACCGTCGAAGCTGAACCCCTTGCCCACTTCGGCTGTCGCGAAGGAGGCCGAGCCCGTGAGGCTGGGGCCGCTGGTGCCAGCAAGCCCCTGTTCGCCTTTCCACCTAGAGATCAGGCCCGAAGTGCTGATTGCTGCACATGGCGCCGAGGTTGCCGAGAAGAGGTTCGTGTTGCTGAAGTCGAGTAACGGTTCCTTCACGCCGTCGCCGGAATCATCGGTCCAATTCGAGTTGCCAGCGCCGACAACCGTGGCATACATCGCCTGCACCTCGCTGGCCGTATGGGCGCGATGTGCTCGCGCCAACAACGCGAGTGCACCCGCCACGTATGGGGCAGCCATGCTCGTACCGCTGATGATTCCGTAGCCGCCGTATGCGGTCAAGCTCGTGGGAAGCGTCGAAGCAATGCACACACCTGGGGCAGCGATGTCGACCGCACCCCAGTTCGAGAAATCAGCCAAGGTGTCGTCCTGATCGGTGCGACACGTCGGTGACGCGAGGCCACCCGCTTTGCCATCGAAGTCGGCGACGGCACTGACCGTGAGCACGTTCCCGAACGCTGCCGGGCTACCGCCCGATGCGTTCGCGTGGTCGTTGCCTGCGGCAACAGCGAACGCCACGCCTTTGTCAACTGCCGATTGAATCGCGTCGTACATCGCCTGGCTGTACCCGGACGAACCCAGGCTCATGTTCGCCACTTCGATGGTGTCGGCGTGCGCGGTCACCCAGTCGATGCCACGAATCACCGACGCCGTATCGCCACTACCCTGCGAGTTGAGCACCTTCACCGCCCACAGGCGCACCCCTGGCGCATCGCCGACGACGCCGATTCCGTTGTCGATCGCACCGATGATGCCGGCGACGTGAGTGCCGTGGTACTGATCATCGTTGCCACCTGTCGCGCAACTGTTCTGCGCCACGCAGTTCACTCCGCCTGCCACGTTCAAGTCGGGATGGGTGAGGTCGATACCCGTGTCGATGACGGCCACGTCGGCATCGACACGAACATCATCGACGCCGTCGATACGCATTCGACGGTTCGTGTTGGCGAATACCCGAGCCACGCCGGTCGGCGTCGTTTGACTGTCGACCTGCACCCTCTGGTTCTTCTCGACGTAGTCGACTCGAGGATCTCGTTCGATCGCTGCCGCAGCCGAGGCCGACGCCGTGAGAGAAAAGCCTTCAATGGCGTGTTCGTAGGTACCGCCGACCGTTCCGCCAGACGCTTCGGTGAGCGCAGCCGCCGTGTTCGACACATCGACCACATCGGAGCGGAGCACGACGATGTAGCTACCGATCGGGTCGCTCGCCGCCACCGAGATCACCGGTACCACCACAGCAGCGAGAAGCGACGCAACCGCAACGAACCGCCGCATCTCGCCTCCTCGTCAGCGCCTTGACAACGTGTGGAGGGTAGTGAAGGGTCTGTCGGCCTCCGAGTCGGGTGCAGGCGTATTCATCGGGTGTTCGTCGGCTGTTCAGGCATGCGTCCCGTGCGGCACCTGAGGGGGCACACTGGAGTGGTGCTCGTACCCGAACCAACCATCGTGTGTGTCGACTGCGGCGGCCGCTGCCACCTGCTCACTCACCCCACCGAAGACGGGGTATGGCTGCCCGGCGACATCGTGGCCTATCGGTGCGAAGACTGCCGCGACCGCTGGGACTTGGTGCTGCCCGACGACGACGAGTAGGGGTCAGCCACCCTCAGGCAGAGTGAACTCCGCCGGGAGCGATTCGTTGCCAGCCTCGTCGCTGCCGATGACACAGATGGTGACCGGCAGGTCGGCAGGTGCCACCTGATACGACACACGGCGATACGGCATGTAGTCGGTATCGCTGGCGCAGTCGGTGGAACCCTTGGGCCCGATCTTCACCCGGAAGTTCATCAACTCGGGCACATCGAAGATCGGTTCAGTGAAGTACCCGTCGGTGGCATTCCCACCGGTGGCGAGTTCGATGGGCACCACGGGCGGCGTGTTATCGGTGACCGCCATGGCGAACCCAGCCTTCACCAGAGCGAGCGAACCATCAGGCTTCACCCCGGCCACACAGGCGATGGTGAAGCCCTCTGCGTCGGGCGCTGGGTCGGTGATGGTGGTGAGCGCCGCGGGTGCGCCATACCCCTGACTGTTACGGCAATCAGTCGACTCGATCGGCCCGATCTTCAACGCCGCCTTGGTGAACCCGGGCGAGGTGACTGTTGCATTCCATGCCCACGGCGCCTTCCCCGAACGCTGGGGCTGCGAGACCACGGTGGGGTTCCCCGGCTCGAGCGAACAGCCATTGCGGAGACCGAACGTTCCGTCGGTGAAGCAGCCGGCGAGCTCTTCCACCGGCTGGGCGTAGCTGGTGTTGGCGTACTGCACCACACCCTTGGCGGTCACCTCGCAGGGCCGGCCCAGTGCGCATTCGCCGCCGCCGGGCGCGGCGATGGTGGTGGTGTTGATGATGCCCACCACGGCGCCATCGGAGTCGAACACGGGCGACCCCGAGTTGCCGCCCAAAATGCCCTGACAATCGTTGGGCTGCGCGGCGTCCCACACCCAACGCCACTCGAGCAGGCGCACCGGCGCACGCAATACGGTGCAATCGTTGCGACGCAGGAACAGCTTGTCTTGTTCCACGCCTGAGGTGGGTAGCCCCACGACATGGATCTTGCGGCCCACACTGGCGAGCCGGCTCACCTTGTAGGCGCGGATTCCCTTACTGGTGAGCGCACCGAGGGTGGTGTCGAGTTCGAGCACGGCAACATCGGTGCCGCGCATCGTGGAGTAGCGCACCGTGGTGGCCTTGGCCTTCACCACGGCTTCGGTGGTGTCGACGAACTTGCGGAACTCGAGTTGCTCCTCCGCTGGCTGATCGACATCGACGACCTCGCTCGAGAAGATGCCGGTGCAGTGGCCGTTGGTGATGACCACAGCGGGCTTGTCGGGTGCACCCGTGTCGTACAGAAAGCCGGTACATGACGAACTGCCACGGATGGACGCCACACCTGAGAACTGCTCGTTCGAACCATCGGCGTTGGTGAGCAACGCGCCCGGCTCAGTGGGGCTGGTCGAACCGCCGTTCCCACCCGTGCTGGTGCCGACGTCGAGGTCGGAGCTACATGCCGACAGCATCAACACACCGATGGTTACCACCAGTGCCCCGGTGGCGCGAACGCCTGTTCTCTTCCTCATCGCAACTCCGCATCTCCGCTCATTCGGGCAGCACCGCAACGG
>JBAXQV010000091.1:0-11578 GCA_037131575.1 Actinomycetota bacterium | reverse complement strand
GAGACTGAGCCATGTTCCGCATGGCTCTGAAGAGCACCCTTGCGCGCAAGGGTCGCTTGTTCCTCACTGCGGCGGCGGTCATCGCCGGCTGCGCGTTCCTCAGTGGCGTGTTCGTGTTCAGCGACACCATCCGCGCCAGTTTCGACACGCTGTTCACCAACGCTTATGCAAAGACCAACGCATACGTGCGATCGGCCAATGTGATCGAAGGTGATTTCGGCCAGGACAGCCGCGACCAACTCTCCGACACCGTCATCAGCCAGATCACCGGTCAGCCCGGGGTGCGCGAGGCCGACGGATACGTGCGCGGTAGTGCCGTCATGACCACGTCGTCGGGCAAGCAGCTCGGCCTCGACGGCCCGCCGAAGTCGGGCGGGTCGTTCTCGGGCAGCGGTGCCTCGCCGTGGACCTTGGCCTCGGGCGCTGCACCCAAGGGTGGCAAGGAAGTGGTCATCGACCGACGCAGCGCGAAGCAGGGTTCGGTGAACCTCGGCGACCAGGTGTCGGTCACCACTGCCCAGGGCGTGCGCCAATTCACCGTGGTGGGCATCGCCACCTTCGCCGGCGCCGACACCGCAGGCGCATCGTCGTGGGCGCTGTTCGACCTGCCTACCGCCGAAGAGTTCGTGCTCGGCCGACCCGGCATGGTGGACGCCGTCGTCGTGGTGGGCGACGGTTCGAAGACCGACACCGAGTTGGCGGCCTCACTCTCATCTGCGCTCGCCAGTGCGAAAGTGGAAGTGCTCACCAAGGCACAGATCACCAACGAGACCCAAACCGCCGTCGAGCGCGGGCTGAGTTTCTTCACGGTGTTCCTCACCATCTTCGCCGCCATCTCATTGTTCGTGGGCAGCTTCATCATCTACAACGTGTTCAGCATCTCGGCAGCTCAACGCCAACGCGAGAACGCCCTGCTGCGTGCCATCGGCGCCAGTCGAGGGCAGATCACGCGCATGCTGTTCGCCGAGGCACTGCTGGTAGGCGTCATCGGCGGTGTGGTGGGTTTCGGTGCCGGCGTGCTGCTGGCATCGGGTATCACCAAATTGCTGAAGGCAATCGGTTTCGGCCCGAGCCAGACGAGCCTCACCGTGCACCCCCAAGCATTCGCCATCACGCTCGTGGTGGGCGTGCTGGTAACGATGCTGTGCGCACTGGCACCTGCGCTGCGCGCCGGACGCGTGCCTCCGCTTGCGGCCATGCGCGATGTGGCTGTCGACCGCTCAGCCGTCTCGCGCGGTCGACTCATCACTGGCATCGTGTTGTTGGTGGTGGCCGGTGTGTGCATCGGGTTGGGCGTCTCGAGCAGCGCCACCTGGCTCGGGCCCGGTGTCGCCGCACTGTTCGCCGCGCTTGTGGTGCTCGGTCCTCTGGTGGCTCGGCCCCTCGCCATGGCGCTCACCAAACCCCTGCGCGCCATCCGCGGCGTCACTGGTGAAATCGCCGCCCGCAATGCCGCCACCAGCCCGAAGCGAACCGCGCTCACCGCAGCTGCGCTCGGTATCGGGCTGGCGCTACTCATCGGTGTCGCCACCCTCGGTTCATCGATCAACAGTTCCATCAGCGATGTAGTGGGCAAGGCCTTCACCGGCGACTTCAGCGTCACCACCTCGAGCGGGGGCGGGCCGAGCGAAGGTGGGCTTCCCGTGACCCTCGCGAGCGAACTCAACAACGTTCCCGAAGTCGACGATGCCGTGGGTCTCGGTTTCAACCTCATCAACCTCATCGAGAAGGGCAAGCCGGCTCGCAAAGCGGTGCTCATCATCGACCCGGTGCACGGAAAGAACATCGTCGCACTGCCCTTCGTGGCCGGCGGATGGACCGAGTTGAACGGCTCGAGCGTGCTGGTGTCGAAGACCAAGGCCGACCGCGACGGTGTGCAGCTGGGCAGCACCATCACGGCGTCGTTCCGCGACGGCACCACGCGGCCCCTCAGCGTTGCCGGCATCTTCGACTCGAAGGCCTTCGGAAACCTCATTGTCAGCCCCGAACTTTTCGCCGGCAGCGGCGTCACCCTGCAAGACAGTCAGGTCTTGGTGAAGACCAAGGCCGGTGTCGACCCGAAGGTGGCCGAGAAGGCGCTCAAGGCGGTCACGGTGAATTACCCCACGGCCAAATTGCAGAGTCGCTCGCAGTACATCGCCGCCCAGACCGAGCAGGTGAACGGCTTTCTGAACTTCATCTACGGCCTGCTGGGCATGTCGATCTTCATCGCTGTGCTCGGCATCGTCATCACCCTGTTGCTGGCGGTGTACGAACGGCGGCGCGAACTGGGCCTGGTGCGGGCTATTGGTATGACCCGCCCGCAGGTGCGCAGCAGCATTCGCTGGGAAGCGTTCGTGACCGCGCTGCTCGGCGTGATGATGGGCACCTTCCTCGGCATCTCGCTCGGTTGGGTCGTGGTGCAAGCGTTGAAAGATCAAGGCCTCAGCGTGTTCAGCATCTCGATCACGTCCATCGTGGTGTCGTGCCTCCTTGCCCTGGTGCTGGCCGTGGCCGCCGCCTGGTACCCGGCGTCGAAGGCCGCCAAGAGCGACATCCTCCAGGCGATCGCCACTACCTGAGCCATGTTTCGACTCGTCTGGCGCAGTGCGGTCGGCCGCTTCGGGCGGATCGTGCTCACCGCGCTGGCCATCGTTGCCTCCACGGCATTCCTGGGCGGCACTCTGGTGTTCGACGCCACCGTCGGGCGGGCCTTCGACGCCATCATCTCGCGCACTTACGCGGGTGTCGATGCCTATGTGCAGTCAGGTGATTCGGTAGAAACAGCACTTGGTTTCGAGGTGCGCGCCAAGGTACCTGCCCGTGCGCTCGATGCCGTACGTGCCGTGCCCGGTGTGGCCGACGCCCAGGTGTACGTGCAGGGCGACGCCGTGGTGATCGCCAAGAACGGCAAGCCGATCGAGCGCATCAGCCGCGCCAACAACGGCGGCACCATCAACAGCGGCGCGCTGTCGGTGTGGAAGCTCTCCACTGGGCGGGCGCCAGCAGGCCCCAACGAGGTGGTGCTCGACGAGGCCACCGCGCAAGACGGTCGTTACCAGCTGGGCGATGCGGTGAAGGTGAACGCCGAAGGCGGTTCGCGTTCGTTCACGTTGGTGGGTGTCGTGGTCGACGACGACGTGGCCACACCGGGCAACGCCACCTGGGCATTGTTCGACGCCGATACCGCCATGGAGTTCATCGCCAAGCCCGGCTTCGCCGACGCCCTGGTGGTACGCAGCGATGGCAGTGTGAGCGACACCGCGCTGGCGGCCGCGGTGCAGCAATCGCTGGTGGCAGCCGACCCAGTCACGCACTACGACACGCTCACCGGCGCGCAGATCGTGAAGCAGAGCCAAACCGATATCGACCGCAGCCTCAGCCTGCTCACGATCTTCCTGTCGGTGTTCAGTTTCATCGCCCTGGCGGTGGGCTGCTTCGTCATCTACAACGTGTTCTCAATCACCGCGGCGCAACGGCGGCGCGAACATGCGCTGCTGCGCGCCATCGGTGCCAGCCGCGCACAGGTGACCCGCATGATGCTCGGTGAGGCCGCTGTGGTGGGCCTCGTCGGTTCGCTACTCGGCCTGGTCGGCGGTATCGGCCTCGCTGCGCTCATCCGCGTGCTCCTCGATCAAGCAGGGTTCGGCATTCCGGCGCGACGACTGGTGATCACGCCCACGGCGGTGGCGGTGACACTGGTGGCTGGCTTGGTCACCACGGTGGTTGCGGCCTTGGCACCGGCGTTGATGGCCGGACGCGTCTCACCCGTTGCTGCCCTGGCCGGAGCCGCCACCGAACAACGGCCACGAGTCAGGTTGCGCATCGCCGTCTCCGTGCTGTGCGGTGTGGTGGGCGCGACCCTCATCGTGGCAGTGGTGGCCGGTGCCGATTCGGTATTCCTCGGCATCGCTGTGGTGGTGGTGATGGTGGGCGTTTTGCTGGCCGGGCCAGTGATGGCCAACCCCATCGCGCGTGTGCTGGGGGCACCGGTCGAGCGCCTGCGCGGTGTCACCGGCACCATGGCCCGCGGCAATGTGCAACGGAACCCCACGCGTACCGCACGAACGGCCGCGCCGGTGCTCATCGGTGTCGCGTTGGTCACCGGCACAGCGGTGTTCGCCAGCTCCATCAAGGAACAGTTACGCGACACCGTGGGCAAGCAGTTCCTCGGGCAATACGTCATCAACTCCACGAACGGTGGGGCGCTGAGTTTCAGCCAGACCTTCGTCGACGAAGTGAATGCACTGCCCGAAGTGGGCGCAGCCACCGGCCTCGGTTTTGCGCTGTTGAAAGACACCAACACAGGCTCGGCAATGTTCGCCACCACGGTGAACCCAGCCACCGCGCAGGGTTTGCTCGACTACAACTTCATCACCGGATCGTTCGCCGATCTCACCCCCAGGGGCATCCTCATCAGCAGCGGTGAAGCCACCCGTTCGAACCTGGCAGTGGGTTCGAGCATGTCGGTGGATGTGGGCGGCACACCGGCCGTACTCACGGTGCAGGGCATCTATGCGTCGAGCGAACTGGCGCAGGCACGAGTGGTCGATCGGCAACTGCTCGCCGGCACCACGGCGCGCAACCCGGCCGGGTTCATCTTCCTCACTCGTGCACCGGGCGTGAGCGACGAGGCGTTACGACGTGCGGTGAATGTGTCGATCGCCGGATACGGCATCGGTGAACTCCAAGACCGCGATCAGTTCATCGACGGGCGCGGAGCCATCATCGATCGCACCCTCGGTTTCATCTACGGACTCCTCGCGCTGTCGGTGCTGATCGCAGCATTCGGCATCGTGCTCACCATGTTGTTGGCCGTGTACGAACGACGCCGCGAAACCGGCCTGCTGCGCGCGGTGGGAATGAGCCGCGCTCAGGTACGGGCCACCGTGCGCTGGGAGTCGGTGCTCACCTCGCTGTATGGCGCCGTGGCTGGTGTGCTGGTGGGGTTGTTGCTCGGCTACGTCATCATCGTTGCGCTGCACGATCAGGGCCTCAGCCGCTATGCGGTGCCGTGGGGGCCCATCGGGGTGATCATGGTCACTGCGTTCGTGGTGGGTGTGCTCGCCGCGGTCGCTCCCGCCCGACGGGCAACGAGACTCGGCATTCTGCGCGCCATCGCCGCCGACGGCTGAACCCGGGCCGCCAACCCGGGTCACTGCACCCGTGTCGCGGGCATGTTGGCGAATCGCCAATGGCGGCCCATCCTGGGCAGATGGATCCCCGTCACCTGAGCCCTGCTGCGCTCGAGTTTCTCACCGAGCGGCACCTTGCCAGCCTCACCACGTTGCGTGCCGACGGCAGCCCGCACGTGGTGCCGGTGGGGTTCAGCTTCGACCCCGAGCGCGGCCTGGTGCGGGTCATCACCCGCGGCCCATCGGTGAAGGCCCGTAACGCAGCGCGTGGCGGCCGGGCCGCAGTGAGCCAGGTCGATGGCGGCCGCTGGATCACGCTCGAAGGGCCGAGCCGCACCACTGCCGACCCTGCCGATGTGGCCGCGGCAGTGGCCGGCTACGCCGCCCGCTATCGCGAGCCCGGCCAGCGCGACGATCGCGTGGCCATCGAAATTGCCGTCGATCGAGTGCTGTGCAGCGGCACACTGCGTACACCATGAGCACCACCGGCAATTCCGCGACACTGAGCAGCAAACTCGAAATCGGTGACGACAGCGTGTTCACCGTGCGCCGCGCCCCACAGGGGTTCGCTGCGCTGTTGGGCGATATCGGCAGCGCCGTGTGGCAGCACAGCCTGCTCGCACCGCTCGACCTCATCGTGTCGTTCCAGACCCTGCGCTCGGTGTTGCAGAGCGAGTGGCCAACCCTCACCGAAGCGGCGCAGCCGTCGGGCTCCATCTGGGTCGCCTGGCCACGTGAAGGCAGTGGCACGCCCACCGATCTCGACGAAGCACTCGTGCGCAAACTGGCCACCCGCAACCGTTGGGTGGTCACCAAGGCCTGCTCCATCGACGGCACCTGGGATGCATTGCGGTTCACTCAGGAACCCGAACGTTTGCGGCCGAAAGATCAAGCCAAGCGTCGTCGCTGACCTGAGCGGCGCGCCTACCCCCGGGTATTCCAGGGTCAGCCGGCGATGCGGTCGTTGCGCCGCCAGGGCAGATCGGCGAGGAACTTCGCCGCTGCCGGATGCGGGTCGATCTCTTTCGAGTCGTCAGCATCGGCGGCAACCACTGGCCGCGGCGCATGGTTCGTTTGACAGCCAGGGCACCAGTAGAGCAAGCGGGCGTGTTCGCCGGTGCGCACCACTTCGATGGTGTCGCCACACCGATCGCAGCGCTGCCCGTTGCGGCCGTACACCGCCAGGCCGCCGGGGGCCGCAGGTGCGGTGATGCGCTGAGTGCGCTGCAGGTTGGCCCGCAGCATTCGCGCCGACGCGTTGATGAGCTGCGTGCAATCGGCGTCGTCGAGCATCGAGATTGGCGCGAACGGATACATCTCGCAGGCCCACAACACCTCGGCGCGGTACACATTGCCCACACCGCACGCCACGTGTTGATCGAGCAACACCTCACCCACCGGGGCGCTCTGATCGTGGTAGTGGTACAGCCGGTTGATGGCTTCGTCGAGATCGTTGTCGGTCTTGCACAGATCGGGGCCGAGCGCACCGAGACCGGGGTGACGATTGCGGTCGTACTCGCGGTAGATCTCGACCACCGGTGCGTTGAAGCACACGGCCACCCAGTCGCTCACTTCGATCTCCACTCGCATCTGCTGCACACCGCGGCGCCACGGTTCGTCGATGCGATACAGGTGCCACGAGCCGGTCATGCGCATGTGCGTGTGCAGGATGAGGCCGTCGTCCCACTTGATTTCGAGGTGTTTGCCATGGCTCTCGACCGATTCGACGATGCGGCCCTGGGCTGGCATTGGACCCGACAGGCGCGGCGCAACGAAGCGGCGTAGCGGCTTACCGACGAGCGCAATACGCAGCGCGGCAGCCGTTCGGTGAATCGTGTCGCCTTCGGGCACAAGCCCCAGCGTAGTGCCTCGCAGAGGGGTGGTCGAACCACGTTGCGTCGCCGTGCCAGGGGCATTGTCGGTAGGTAACGTGAAGGGGTGAGCGACGATACCCACGATGCCGATCTCGACGCCACCGAGGCAGCCAACGACACGGTCTGCGGCGACCTCGACGACGCGCCCGATGTCGACCTCGAAGGCGACTTCGACGGCGATCTCGACGACGCTGTGGCGTTCGATGCTGGTCCCGCCGACCCGGTGAGCTCGGCCCGTCGGCGGCACGGGGCAGCCGGGGCCATCGTGGCGGCCGGCATGCTGGGGCTCGACCAGGTGCTCGGGCGCAAGCCCAAACAAGAGGCACCCATCGTGGTGGCCGCCAACAGCGACCCGGTCGACATCGACCGCGACGGTATCGAAGTGGTGGTCGAGGAGGGGTTTTCGGTGGTCAGCAAGCCGCTCCCCCGCGCCGAAGCCGAACCAACCCGGCGTCGCTCAGCCGGCTCGTCGCGCCGGAAGCGCCGCTAACCAGGGCGTCGGTCAACTAACGTGAGTTCATCGGCGGCTGAGCCGATGCACACCCCACCGCACTGGACCCCTCGTGAGCGATCAACTCGATACCAAGACCGGTTGGCTCGACAACGACCAGCTCACCAACATCCGCGCCAACGTGCCCCTCGTGTACGTCGACGCTGTGCCCGTGCGGGTCGACGAGTTGGGCACCATCACCAGTGTGGGCCTGCTGCTGCGCCAAGCCGCCGACGGCTCGCTCAGCCGCACCGTGGTGAGTGGCCGCGTGCTCTACGGCGAACGGCTCCGCGACGCGCTGCTCCGGCACCTCGAGAAAGACCTTGGCCCGGTGGCGCTTCCGCAGATTCCGGCCAACCCCGCCCCGTTCACGGTGGTCGAGTACTTCCCCGACCCCGAGGTGAGCGGCTTCCACGACCCGCGGCATCATGCCGTGAGTCTCGCCTACGTCGTTCCGGTGGCGGGCGACTGCCAACCCACCCAGGAAGCCCTCGACCTCGTGTGGCTCACCCCGGCCGAGGCAGTGAGCGAACGGGTGCGCCGCGAGATGACCGGCGGGCACGACCGGCTCATCCGCTTCGCGCTCGCCCACGGCGGCGTTCTGCCCTAGGGGCCGCGCGGGTCATGGCGGCACCGACGCAACCGCGTCTGTGTGGTCGACGCCAGCCACAGCTGAAGGCGACCGAGCTTCGTCCCACGCATGGGTCGCGATGGGCGGTCGATCGCGCGGTTCCTTCTGCGCTTCAAGCAGGCGGTATGGGACGCTCGGCGGGGCGGGTGCGCAGATCGGTACAGCGGGCGAGGGTCTCGAAGTCGGCGTCCGCGTGGAGCACCTCGACCCCGGCAACGACGGCAACTGCGCCGATCAAGCAGTCGATCAGCTTTCGGACGGTTTCGCCGCGCGCACGACACGCCCGATACATCGCTGCGGCCGACTCGTAGTCGGCGGGTGTCGTCGGCAGGGTGGTGGCTCGTGCGAGGAGGCCTCGGAGTTGGAGGAGTTGCCGTTCGTCGCGTGCACCTGCGAGGAGTTCCATCGAGATCGCGTCACAGATGGCAATGTCGTCGGCGAGCAGGCGGTCGACTGCTTCGCACACCGGGGATCCGGTGCCACGGAGGAACTCGATCCACGCAGACGTGTCGACGAGGATCACACTCGGCTCGTCCGCATGTCGTCGAGATCGGCGTCCCAGCCTGCGCCCTTCAGTGCTCGCGCCTCGTCCAGGCCGAGCGGCTCTCCGGCCAGGTGTCGCAGCGCCAGGTTGACCGCTTCGCGTTTCGTCGCCAAGTGGTAGCGGTCCATCACCCGCTGGCACAGCTCGTCATCGATATCGATATTGGTGCGACTCATACACCAATGATACACCACCACAGCTCGAAGTGCTGCTGACGCAGGGTCGAACAGGGGTCTCCGTGGGATCGCGTAGCGTCAGGACATGACCGAGTCGAACCCGCTTGCCGTGACCGACGTGAGGCCCTTTGTTCCGGCTGAAGACTTCCAGCGCTCGCACGCCTTCTACACGGCGCTCGGATGGACCACGCTGTGGACGGACGGCGAGGGACTCGCCAAACTGTCCCTCGGTGGCAGTCAGATCATGCTGCAGAACTACTACGTCAGGGAGTGGGCTGAGAACTCGATGCTTGTCGTCGAGGTTGTGGATGCGGCGGCTTGGTACTGCCACGCCGAGCAAGTCCTGGCCGAGGGGGACTTCGGCCACGCGCGCATCGCAGAGCCGAAGAGACAACAGTGGGGTGCCGTCGTGACCTACGTCTGGGATCCGAGCGGTGTTCTCCTGCACTTCACGCAGCTCATCTCGTGACAAGTCGAGCGACTCGCGGCGCGCCCCAATCTGCGATCGGGACAGGTCGCGTTGCGGCATGTGGCCGTCTCAGATAATCTGACTTCATGCCTGAGATCACCGCGACGGAAGCGTCCCGCAGCTTCGCGGACCTGCTCGATGCCGTCGAGCACCGAGGCGAGACGTTCGTCATCATTCGTCGAGGGAAGGTGATCGCTCAACTCGAACCTGCGCGCGTTGCATCCGGCGCGCGTGCAAAGGACGTCCTCAGACGGCACCGCATCGATCCCGCCTGGAGCGAAGAAGTGGCCGAACTCCGATCGCAACTCGTCGCCGAGGAGCGGTTCTGACCGCCCTCCTGCTCGACACGAGCGTGTTGATCGCCGTCGAGCGACGCAAGCTCGATCTCGATCGATTGATCGCCGACGATGACGAGCCAGCGATCGCAGCGATCACCGCAGCAGAACTCGGTGTAGGAGTCGAGCTCGCAACGGGACGGCGAAAGCTCAATCGCCAAGCGTTCCTTGATGACCTGCTCGAGGTGCTCCCCGTCATTGCATATGACCTCGACGTCGCGCGGGCTCACACCACACTGCTCGCGGCCGTCCGGCGCGCCGGTCGCCCCAGAGGCGCGCATGACCTGATCATCGCCTCTACGGCGCTGGCGACCGCTCGAACAGTCGTCTCAGCCGATCTCACCGGCTTCGACGACCTCCCCGGCGTCGTGGTGCGAACGCCCGCCTAACAGCTCGGTCGAGCCCACCAGGCCGTCCGAGCCCCTAGCTTGTCCAGACTGTGGTTGTGTACAACCACAGTCTGGACAAGGTCGGGTTCGAATGACCGAACCCCGACCCTGTCCCGCGCCGGGTCAACTCACGGGTGTGAAATCGGGGCCTTCGGTGCGGGTGCGCTTGAGTTCCCAGAACGAATCGATACCGGCAGTGAGTTGGATGCCATCCCACAGTGCGAGCGCCTGATCGACCGGCAAACGCCGGCTGATGACCGGGCCGAAGAAGCCCACTCGCTTGCCCGCCGCGTTGTCGAACCCGAGGATGGGCGTACCCACGTCGTTGCCCGTGAGGCCCAGGCCTTCGGCCATCGAGGCCGCAATGGCAGCGTCCCACTGCTCGTCGTGCAGTGCATCGGCATAGGAGGTGGAGAGCCCGGCCTCGGTGAGGCACAGCGCCGCGTCCACATCGCGCTCGCCGCGGTGGTGGATGTGTTCGCCGTAGGCGGTGTAGAGCGCGCCCAGCGGAGCATCTCCTTCGCTGGCGCGCACCGCTTCGAGCACGCGCAACAACCCGTGGGTGTGCTCGACCACAGCAAAGAACGGTGAGTCGGGGGTCACCTGGTTCTTCACCTTCAGGCTGATCGGCCTCCAGTTCACCTGCACATCGCGGTGCGGGGCCACATCGACCACCCAACGCGAGGTGACCCAGCACCACGGGCAGGCGGGGTCGATCCAGAAGTCGAGTTGCATGAGGGCCTCCAAGTGCGTCGACCGGCACAGACAGCCGATCGGGGGGGGTAACCCCCCGATCAACCGTTCATTGCGTCGAATTGTTCCCGAGCAGGGGTCAGACCGAAGCTGCGGCGCACGAGGCACCCGTGCAACCCGCGGTGGGCCACGATGAGGCGTTCAACTTCGACAGCACGCCACCGCTCACCGGCGGGCGTAGTTGCACGTTGCCACGGATCACCACGGTGGTGGCGACACCCTTCACCGTGGTGGTGGTGACCGCCGTGGTGGTGGCCGCCCTCGTGGTCGTGGTCGTGGCTCCCGGGGTGGTGGTGCCCGTCACGACGGTGGTGGCGACGCCCGCAGGCACCGTGGTGCTCGCACCCTTCACCGTGGTGGTGGTGGCCGCCTTCACCGTGGTGGTAGTAGCTGCCGGCACCGTGGTGGAGGGCGTGGGAGTGGTGAAGGTGAAGGCATTGGTGAGCGTCATCGTGACGCTGGTGCTGGAGGTGAACCGCACGCTCACATCGACGGAACCCGAGAAGGTGACCGTGGGCGAGGTGAGGGTGAGGGTGGCACCATCAGACGAGGCGATCACTGCCGACAGCGTTCCGAACCACACGTACACCGGAACGTTGGTGGGGAAGGCACCCGACAACGTGAGGGCGACGCCACCGGCGTTACTGGCGATGCGCGGTGTCATCGAGTCGAGCCGCCACTGACCCGACTGAACCGGGGGCGGCGTCGGCGTGGTGGTGGGCGTGGTGGTTACCGGCGCGGTGACGGGCGTCGTGTTGGCCGGCGTCGTGGTGGCCGGCGTCGTGGTGGTGGCAGCCTTCACC
>JBAXQV010000090.1:0-11598 GCA_037131575.1 Actinomycetota bacterium | reverse complement strand
GCAACCCCAACCCACGATCGGCCACCACGGTCACGCCGCCGGCTCGCCACACGCCATACACGGTGGCCAAGAGGTCGACACTAGGCGGCACCAGCACCGCGACTCGATCGCCCGGCTGCATGCCGCGTTCGACCAACCCTCGAGCGATGCCCATCACTCGATCGTGTAATTGGGCGAAACTCACCGTCGCACCGGTGTGGCCATCGGCATAGGCCAATGACGAATCGTGAGCACGCTCCACCAGTGCCGCCCATGTGGGTCGGTAGCCGGCCACGGATGGTGCGGCCAGCGGGTGGACGGCCGTCGCTGAGACCGCCGCCTCTGCTACGGCTGGCGCACCAGCCTGCTGCAACCCCGGCTCCACCCGGTCGGCCAACCACAGCTCGATCGCCCCTGCCACATCGGCTACACCGCGTTCAATAGGGCTGAGGTGCCCGGCCCGGCCGAAACGGTGAAGGTCGGCATGCGGTATGCGGCCGGCGAGGTCGTGCGCGAAGTCGTCGTTGAACACCGGGTCGGCCGAACCCCAGGTGATGAGCGTGGGCACCTCGATACCACGAGCCGCCTCGGCCACTGCCGCAATGGACGCTGCCGACGGATGTGCCGGGGTGAATGGCACATCGGCAACGAACTCGGCGATGGCGCGCCGCACGCCAGCGCGCCGATAGGGGGCACGCAAGGCCTCACGGGAAGTCGCATCGAGTTTGCGGCCCGACAGCGCAATGGTGCCGTCGACAAAGAGGCGCGTACGGTGCCCCACGAAGTCGGTGATGGGCCCCGTCGCGGCAAGCCTGATGAGCCACGGGGCGCGACGCCCGGCCGGCACTGCGATACCCGTGTTGCACAGCACCACACCCACCAGCCGCGGGTCGGTGGGTGCCCCGGAAGCCGTACGCGCACTCGCCGCCGTAGCCCAACCCAGCGATACTGCGCCGCCCCAGTCCTGCCCCACCGTGATGATGGGGGTGCGAATGTTCAGCGCGTCGATGAGCCGACCGAGATCGTCGACCCGATCGGCGTAGCGCCGAAGACCGGTGCGGGCCGAGAAGCCCATCCCCAACTGGTCGGGGGCGATGACCCGATATCGCTGCCCCAGGCGCGCCAACACATCGACCCAGAGGTAGCTCCAGGTGGGGTTGCCGTGCACGCACACCAACGTGGCGATCGGGTCGGCCGGCCCGTGGTCGAGCACATGCCACTGCTGCACCCGGCCGTTGCGGTCGGGCACATCGACCACGGTCGACCACTCGGGCTCGATGCCCCACCGCCGCAACGCCGCCGCATCTGGGCGAGCCGGCATCGACTCTCTCGACGCGGTCACGAACCGCTCACTGTGCTGTCACCACACGATTTCGGTGAAGCTGGTGTTCAACCCCGACCCGATGCCCATGCACAGCACACGCTCGCCCGCAACGATGGACGGGGCGGTTTCGGCGAGCGTGATGGGGATGGCCGCCGGCCCCACATTGCCGAGCCGCGGATAGGTGAGCGGCACCTTGGCGGGGTCGATGCCCAAGCGCTCGCACACCATGCGCGTGTGCACTTTCGACACCTGGTGGACGATGTAGTGGTCCATGCCGTCGGCCCAGTCGAACTCGTCGCGAGCGTCGATCCACGCTGCCTCGGCCAGGTCGAGCCCGGCGTCGAGCAGGTTCTTGGTGTCGGTGGTCATGCGATCGAGGTTGCCCACGCACAGCGTGTGGTGTTCAGTACCGGCCCGCGCCACACCACCCACCACGCGGTGGGCGTCGGGGTGCACGTCGAGGCTGCCGAGCACCATGGCTGCGGCACCCGACCCGAGGGTGAGCGAAGCGAATTCGTCGAACACATCGACCGCTGTGGCCTTCTCGCTGCGCAGGCGAGCGATGGTGGCCTCCTGCGTGTAACGGCTGCCCTCACCATCGACGATGAGCGCGTACTTGATGAAGCCGGCGTCGATGGCGGTGGAGGCCAGGTGCACGGCGTTCACGAACCCGAGGCATGCGTTGGCGAGGTCGAAGTTGGTGCAGGTGGTGGGCAAGCCCAACTGATGATGCACCGCGCAGGCGACCGAGGGCTCGAGATGGTGCTTGCACACCGATGTGGAGATGAGCATGCCGATATCGGCCGGGTCGACGCCCGACGCGTCGATGGCCTGGCGACCGGCCAGCGCGGCAGCCTGATCGAACGTCATACCCTCGGGCCACCAGCGACGCTCTTTGATACCGGCCAGTTCAGCGAGCAAGCCGGGGCGCAGACCCCAGCGCTGATAGGTGTCGGCCAACTGCTCGTCGATCCAGTCGGAACTCACCATCTCGGGGGCTTCAACGGCCTCGATGCTGATGATGCCTGCCGAACGATGCGCGTACTGGGCATTGCCCGTGGTGGTTGCCTTGGTAGCGGTGGTCACAGAGGTGCTCCAATCGTTTCGTCGGTGACGCACGAGCGCTCGGCCGATGCTCGCTCGACCCTCTGGTCTGCCGACCCTGCCACTGTAACGGGGTGGTTCGGCCGTGAACCGACTGGCGACCCGATGGCGGACATATGGTTGACAGATGGCACCTGCACCGTCCGCCACCTCGGTACCGTCGAACCAGCCGCCCGTCACCGCATTGGTACGCCGACCGAGCCCTCGGTTGGCCGATGGCATCGTCACCCACATCGAGCGTGCGCCGGTGGATGTGGCTCTGGCCGAGGCTCAGTGGCATGCCTATGTGCACACCCTGGCGGCCGAGGGTTGGGCCATCGAAGAAGTACCACCAGCCGACGACTGCCCCGATTCGGTGTTCATCGAAGACACCATGGTGGTGTACGGCCGCACCGCCGTCATCGCTCGTCCCGGCGCCCTCGCCCGGCGCAATGAAGTGCGCGCAGCCGAACACGCGGTGGCAGCGCTGGGCTACACCCTGTGCCACATCACTGCCCCCGGCACCCTCGATGGTGGCGATGTACTGAAGGTAGGTACCACGGTGTACGTGGGCAATGGTGGGCGTACGAATGCAGAAGGCATCGCGCAACTGCGCAGCTTCCTCGAGCCACTCGGGGCGACAGTGGTGGCCGTGCCACTCACCAAAGTGCTGCATCTGAAGTCGGCGGTCACCGCACTGCCCGATGGCACCATCATCGGCTACGCGCCGTTGGTCGACGACCTCTCGGTGTTCCCGTCATTCGTGGCGATGCCTGAAGAGGGCGGCGCGCATGTGGTGCTGCTGGGCGGGAACCGAGTGCTCATGGCCGCCGATTGCCCGGCTTCGGCCGACCTCCTGCGCGCCCGCGGCCTCGAGCCAGTACTGGTCGACATCGGCGAATACGTGAAGCTCGAAGGGTGCGTCACCTGCCTGTCGGTGCGCCTGCGCGGTTGACGCACACGGTGCAGGCCGACGCGCTCAGGGCATCGGGGTGGGAACAGCCATCACGTGATCGGGCAACCGACCTATACCACCGTCGGCCACCAACATGTCGGTGAGGGTGCGATCGGTGTGGTGTGAGCGCCACAGCAACATCGCCTGCGCATACCGCAGCACCACCGCCGGGTCGTCGGTGCGAGTGCGCCAGGTGGGGTCGGCCGCCAGGTCGAAACACAACCATGACCCGTCGCCGAACTGCACGTAGGCACCGTCGGCATCGCGCATCACGGCGAGGTTCTGTCTCTCGAGGCGACGATCCCAGGGCCAGTCGTGTGGTGACCCGTCGATGAACACGTAGCGCCAGTCGTATTCCCAGTGAGCAGCATCACGCCACCACTGCGGTTCGTCGCCGAACAGAAACGGGGTGAGCGGCAGGCCGTCGCACTGCGCGGGCACCGGCACGCTCATCGCATCGCAGAGTGTGGGAAAGATGTCGACATTCTCCGTGAATGCCTCCACCACCGTGCCATGCCCTTGCGGGGCATAGGGGTGACGCACGATGCCCACGATGTGGTGACTCTCTTCGAAGTAACCCACCTTCTGCTGGAGGCCGTGGTCGCCGAGTTGTTCGCCATGGTCGGCGGTGACCACCACCAGCGTGTCGGCCCACATACCGTTGGCTTCGAGCGCGGTCCAGATACGCGCGAGTTGGGCGTCGACTTCGCTGATCATGCCGAAGTACTGGGCACGCATGTGCCGCAACTCGGCATCGTCGGTGGGCGCACCGGTGACGGCCATGACGGCTTCGTGCAACGGGTGACGGTGCCCTGTCGGCACGGGCGCGATGGGTTCACCCACATCGGCTGGGTCGTACATGGTGGAGAAGTGACCGGCCGCGGCAAAGGGCGGATGCGGGCGCAGGTAGCTCACATGCGCGAACCACGGTTCGTCGTGCCGCTGCTCGCCGATCCAGTCGAGCACCCGGCTGGTGAGGAACGTCGACACGCTCACCTCGGCGGGGCGCAGGTGTTCGGTGCCGAGCGCGTCGTAGCCGCTCCCGAGATGGGTGTACCCACGCTCTTCGAGCCACGACAGCCACGGGGCATGTTCATCGGGCAGATGCAACACCGGGGTGAAACCGGGCAACACGCCGGAGTACGACTGCATGCGCGGATCGTCGGGGCCGGTTGCCTCACGCGGATCGATGCTCTGGTCGGTGTACCCGAACAGCGCGGGCTGGTAGCCGGCACGCAACCCCGCCTTGGCCACATTGTCGAACCGCGCGTCGAGCGGGGTGCCGTTGGCCACCACCCGGTTGTTCATCTGGTACATGCCTGTGTACAACGCCGCGCGGCCAGGTGAGCACGGAGTGGCCTGGCTGTAGTGCCGTGCCAAGCGCACACCGTTGGCGGCGAGATGGTCGAGGCCGGGCGTGCGCACCAGAGGGTGCCCTGCGACCGACATGCAGTCGCTGCGGAACTGGTCGAGCGTGATGAACAAAACGTTCGGACGACGCATGCCCGTCACGCTACCCGGCCCTTTCCATGAGTCGGGCTGCTGAGCGTGTCGGGCTGATGAGCGCGTCAAGCCGAGGCGAGCACTGCGGTGATCTGCCCCACCGAGGGGTTCACCATGCCGGCGCTACCGATGACCACAGTTGGCACGGTTTCGTTGCCGTTGGCGATGGACCGCACGACGGCCGCCGCCTCGGGGTCGTCCCAGATGTTCACTCGCTGATGGTCGATGCCCTCGCGCTCGAGTTGACGGAACAAACTGCTGCAGAACGGGCAGCCGGGCCGCCAGTACACCGTGACACCCTTGGGCGAGTTCGGGTGAGCGTCGGGGGATGAGGCGTCGGGGGATGGTTGCACGAAGGTGTCTAACACCTGAACATCGTCTGTATGTTCCCGAATCGCGCCGATCGCACCGAGGAGACCCTCTTGCTCGGTTCGTACCCTTGCCGCGATGGATGAGGGGCAGTCGATCGTCTCGGACTCGCCCGACCACCACACCGCCGGCAGGCATTGGCCCACGTCGCGGGTGTGGGCCTTGCGTGGGTTCGCGTTGGTGCTAGGAGCGGCCGTGGTGCTCGGCAACATCGGCGGAGGGCTGTTCGTGGCCGAACCGTCGTATGCAGCCCGCACCTTCACCGCACCCAGTGCAGCGGCACCCGCCACCATCGCTTCGGCCACGCTCCCAACAACCAGCACCTCCACCACCTCCAGCACCTCCACCACATCCACCTCCACGACACCGCCCAGCACTTCAGCGGTGCCTGACAGCACGGTTGCGCCCACAACGGTGCCCGCTGCGCTGGCCCGCATCAGCCCGATCTGTCTTGCCGATGCCGCAATCGAGCCCGACGAGCGCGGTATGTCGGTGGCGTGTCTACAGCGTCGTTTGGCCGAACTCGGCCTCTATCACGGTGCCATCTCAGGCCTCTACGACCTTGCGTCGCAGCAGGCGGTACGCACCTTTCAGCATGCCCACCCTCCGCTGAAGGCCGACGGCCTCGCAGGCGCACGCACCCTCATGACGCTCGCCATCTGGAGCGGCAGCACGATCAACGCCAGCGCCGTCACAGGCCCCGGCCCGTTCCCCGCAGCGGCACGCCCCGATGAGCCGCAATGGAACCTCACCGCCGACGGTATTCCCTACTACGGCAACCACGAGGCATGCGATGCCACGGCAGCTGCGGTGATCGCGGCCGAGTTCGCCAACGACGGTGCCGATGTCGACACCCAGCAGTGGGCGGTCTACATCGCATCTCGCGAGAGTGGCTGCCGTTTCGATGCCGTCACCGTGAATGCGCGTACCCGCGACGATTCGCAGTGCGCATTCCAACTCAACGCGCTGTCGGGCACCTTCGCCCCCACCGGCGAGTTGGGGCGCCGTGGTTGGTCGCCCGATGCCACGCGGTTCTCGATGCAATCGTGCGCTGACGCAGCGAGCGACCTGTGGGTGATCTGTGGGCGTGGGCCATGGATCAAGCCGTACTCGTGCGTGCGGCCCTGGCTGGGCTCCACCGATGGGCAACCTGCGCCCGCTCTTCCCGTCGTACCCGACCCTGCAGCGGCGCCCAACCCGACAGACACCGGATCGACCATCGAGCCGACCACCACCTCCATCGCACCTTCTCCAACCACGGTGTGACGCTGGCCGACGCCGCGCTAGCATTTGGCCTCCCAGGAGAGGTGCCAGAGCCAGGTCGAATGGACCGCACTGCTAATGCGGGGACCACCTTCAAGTGGTCCGTGGGTTCAAATCCCACCCTCTCCGCCATATTGCAATCAACGGAAACGCCGCCCACCCAACAGGTTCGGGCGGCGTTTCGCGTTCGGGGCGCCCCACCGACCGGGTCGATGAGCCTCAACCCGAACATGGCGGCAATGTTGCAAATGTTGCATTTCGATGACGAACGGGATAGACCATGCCCTCGACAGTGTCGTCAACGAAAGGAGATCGGCGATGTCGCATCCCAATCGGCTCGATCGTTCCCCACTCGATTCGTTCCCTCGCAGTCGCTTCGGCGGCCGTATCGCCGTGCTGGTGGCGGGCATCGCGCTCGCCGTCGGTATCGCCTCCTCACCGTTGGCAGCGCACGCCGCCGGCCCCACCAAGGGGCGCGCCTGCGTCAAGGCCTACATCGTGCGCCCGGGTGATGCCTGGTCGGTCATAGCCACGCGCACCAAGGTCACCATGCGCGCACTGCTGGCAGCCAACGGTGCCACCACCCGTACCGTGCTCTACCCCGGCGGGTCGATCTGCCTGCCAGCATCGGCCACAGTGCCGATTGCCCCGGCCACCACACCGGCCAGCACGGTGCCCGTCGCCACCCCGTCCACACCGGCCGCCGCAGTAGTCGCCCCCGCACGCACCTACAGCTCTGCAGAAGTGGTGGCAATCGTGCGCGCCATCTGGCCCGACGATCAAGAAGACCACGCCCTACAGGTCGTGTGGCGCGAGAGCAACAACCAGCCCACCGCGCGCAACTCGTGCTGTTATGGGTTGTTCCAGATCAACTTCAACGCCCATCGCAGCTGGTTGGCCACCAATGCGGGTATCACCAACGCTCAACAACTGCTCGACCCTCACGTGAATGCACTCGTAGCGCTCGTGCTCTACAACGGTTCAGGCTGGGGGCCGTGGGGCGGCTGAACCGTCCAATCGATCTGGCCCGTGTCGTTCGGCAACCGAACGGCTAGGCTTTCCGTTCGCACTGCGCTCGTAGCTCAATGGATAGAGCATCTGACTACGGATCAGAAGGTTAGGGGTTCGAGTCCCTTCGAGCGCGCTGACAACGGCTCCCTTCGGGGAGCCGTTTGCATTCGTGGCCACGGCCTCTGTGTACGTGCCGGAAGTTTTTGCAACTCTCCGTGACATTGCTGCCACGCGCCGGACAGTCCACGAGGTGAAACGTGACCTCAAAGGCGCGAGGAAGGTGCTGCGAGACCGACTCGCCGTACATCCAAAAGCCGCCGACATGGTGCTAGCGCTGCTGCAGAACCCCACCACGGGGCGCGGCGACATGCTCGCGCTCGTGCAAACCGACCCGGCGCTTGCTGCTGCGGTGATGCGCGCGGCGAACTCGGTGCACCTCGGCTACGCCCGCCAGATCGGCGGTATCCGCCAGGCCAACGTGATGCTCGGCGAGACACTGGTGTCGGGCCTGGTGGCTGGCCGCGTGGCAGATCGCATCTTTGACAAGAAGCCGATGGACTACCCCGAGTGGCTGTGGCCACATTCGATCGTCATGGCCAGCACGTGCGCTGTGTTGGCTCGTCGCACCGCCATCAGGCCCGACGAGGCCTACACCCTTGGCCTGCTGCATGATGTGGGCTGGTTGATGGCGGCATCGAACCACCACGAACTCAGCGATCACGATCGCAGCCATGGTCGCCTGGGCGCCGAGATGCTGAGCCGGTGGAACTTCCCGGAATTGTTCGTGCAAGCGGTGCACCATCACCACGCAACCGTCGATGCGTCGGTCTCACCTCAGGCTCGGCTGCTCATCGCTGCTCACGCCTTCGCCGCCGAACTCGGCGCGAACGGCCCGGAAGCATCAGTGTCGGTCATCGAGGCCATGCACATCATGCACCTCGATGTGCGTGCGTCGACGATCCTCAATGAAATCGAGAGTGAACTCGTCACCCAGACCAGCATCTTGGAGCCAGCGCTGTGAGCGTGATCGACAAGCTCAACAAGATGCACCGCGATGCGGTCGAGCAGATCAGGGCAGGTGAAGACAACGAGTTCCTGGTGGGCTTTCTCACCACCGCCACCATGCTCGAACTCTCGAATCTGCTCACCACCGACTTCGACCTCCAGCAGTACGCCCAGGCCGTGGTCGACGTGATCACCCAGTACGCACCGATCGATCGTTGTCGTGTGCAGTTCGAACTGCGTGGGTTCAACACCGTGGTCGCCGCCTCAGGTCTGTTGCCCAAGCGAGTCCTGCCTGCCGGTATGGAGCCGGGGCACAGCACCACCGGCATCCTGCGCCTCGAAGGTGTCACCAGTGGCACGCTCATCGGCGAAGACGTGCCGGCCCCGCTACTCGCCGCCGACTTCATCCAGGTTGCAGCCGACCAGGCCGGAGCCGGGTTGGCCAAGATCGTCGAGCGCGAAACCACCATTCGTCGACAGGCCGTGCGCCGTGTCATCGAACTCATCGAGCGGCTCGACGAGCGTTGGTCCACCGACGAACTCGAGCAGATCACCTGCGCCATCTCCACCCTTCCCACCGTGAGCGGTGCCACCATCACCGCGGTGGTCGACCGACTCGGCGGCAAGGTTGCAGCAAGCACCGGCAATGAGGGCAGCGCCACGTCGGAGCGCGAGTTCCGTATCGACAACCGCCTCGACATCACCGTGCAGGTGCATTACGAGGTGGAGCCATTCAGCACCCAGCACGGGCAACTCGATGAAATCGTCGCCTCACTCGCGTCGACCCTGGCTCGCGTGGAGCAGAACATTCGGCTCACCTTCGAGGCCGAGACCGATCAGCTCACCGGGTTGTGGAACCGCCGTCGGGTGAGCCGCGAACTCATCGCTGCACGTAATGCCGCGAATGTTCCCGATGGCTCGTTCGCCGTAGTGATCTTCGACCTCGACTACTTCAAGAAGGTGAACGACGTCTACGGGCACCTCGTGGGTGACGCCGTACTCATCGCCTTCGCCGGGCTCCTGCAGCGTTCGTCTCGCCCTGGCGAAACCGCCGCGCGATGGGGTGGCGAGGAGTTCATCTGGATCCTGCCCGGCCACACGGAACGGACGGCCGTCGAGCGCGTCGCCGCCGTTGTCGAAGCCTGCTCGGCCGAGTGCACCGCAGCCTTCCCCGACGGTTCTGAGCAAACGGTGTCGGCCGGTATTGCAGCCTGGGCCGACTTCCCCAAGGTGACCAACGAAGCGCTGGTGAAGGCCGCCGACACCGCGCTGTACCAAGCCAAGCGCGACGGTCGCAATCAATTCGCCAACGCGTCGGGTCGACCGAACACCTGAACCGTTGCGACGCGGGGCACAGGTCGCGCGTCAGCCAGCCCGTCAACCGACGCGGATGAGCCCCGTCTTGATGGCGTACGACACGGCCTCGAGCCGCGAGTGCACATGCAACTTGCGAATGATGTTGTTCACATGGTTGCGCACGGTGTTGACGCTGACGAACAACTCGTTGGCAATCTGTTCGGTGCTCTGCCCTTCGGCCAACTTTCGCAACACGTCGGTTTCACGCGGGGTGAGCAGCTCGTTGTTCACGGCACCCGGCCGCAGCAGTTTCAGCACCCTGCTGATGACCGTGGGGGCGAACGTGGCATCGCCCTGGTACACGCCCACCACCCCGTCGTAGAGATCGTCGAGGTGTTGGTCCTTGAGCAGGTAACCGTGACAACCCGACTCGACGGCCCGCGACACTGACCAATCGTCGCTCGACGAGCTGAGCACCAGCACCTTGGTATCGGGCCACTGCTGAACGACTTCACCGATGAGCGCGCCCTCGATGTCGTCGTTGAGTCGCACCTCGGTGATCACCACATCGACCACCTGCGCGGCGAGCGCGGCCATCACCCTGGCCTTGGTGCGGGCAGTGCCGACCACCTCGACATCGGGGCGCGACGACAGGGCCTGTGCCAGCGCCTGAGCGACCATGTCGTGGTCGTCGACGATCAAGACAGTGATCGGAGAGTCGTCCACCGCGGTTGATGCTAGGCGACACCTGCCTTGACGGATGGGCACCTCGGGGGACGGTGAACAGTGCCATGGGCATCATCTCTCCGATTTCTCGCGTCGAATCGCGGATTGCCGAGATCACGAGTCGTTTCGCGCCCTCGGGGTCGACGAGCGGAATCGGGGCATCATCGGGCGGTGGCGCCATCGGTGGCGACGTGATCGACCAGTTCGATCCGGGCGCACAGACCGAAGGGTTCGACCCATTCGGAACGGTCTACCAGCAAGCGCTTGCGGCAGCCGGCGCCACCTCGCGCAGCGCCGGATGGGGCTCGTCGTATGCCGGCTACGGCACTGCAACTGGGTACGACTCGTCGGCGAGTGGCGTCAACGTCGCCCCCATCACGGTGCCCGCCAGCGCGTTCGTGCTGAATGCCTCACCCGGTGCCAGCGTGGGCAAGGTGGGCGGCTACGGCCCGATGCCCATCCCGGAGGAACTCGCCGTCTCAGGCAACGGCCAACTTCCCACGACCTCGCTCGATTCGATCGGCCAAGATGGGCATCGTCTGTGGGGTCCCGCCGCTACCTCGTGGAAGCAGGCCGTGGCAGCCGCGGCGAACGACGGCATCGACTTGAAGGTCACCGACTCGTACCGTTCCTACGATGAACAGGTCGACCTGGTGAAGCGCAAGGGTCTGTATTCCGAGGGCGGTTACGCAGCCGTACCGGGCACGTCGAACCATGGGTGGGGTCTGGCGGTCGATGTCGACAACACCAACGCGGCAGCCACTACCTGGATGCGCGCCAACGGGTACCGATTCGGGTTCGTGGAGGCAGTGCCCCGCGAACCGTGGCACTGGGAGTTCCGGCCCCAACAGGCCTGAGCAGTCGGCGACGTAGCAAGTTTGGATCCGTGAGCGAGTGATCGACTCCGGAGTAATGGCGATTCGTCACGGGTGAGTAGCGGGGGATTCTTACCGCGTTACTTGCGCGTAAAGAACGCGTTCAGAACGGTGCTGGGTGTCCTTCGGGACCGGTCTCATGGATTGGGGCCGCACTCATCAACCATCCCTTACATGGAGGTAAGGAAATGCCCCGTATCAACAGCAAC
>JBAXQV010000089.1:0-11990 GCA_037131575.1 Actinomycetota bacterium | reverse complement strand
GGGCGGCAGGGTGTGGCGCAGCGTTCGCAACGGCGGCACACTGGTGGCGTGGGATTCTTCGACCGCAATCGCAAAGACATCGCCGACCGTGGGCTCGACCCGTCGCGGCTGCCACCGGGCCAATACCTCACCGACCGCTTCCCGGTGCTGCACGTGGGCGACGTGCCCACCTATGCGCCCGGTGAATGGAACCTCACCATCGGCGGGTTGGTCGACCGGCCAATCACCGTGTCGCTCGATGAACTGAAGGCGATGCCGTCGGTCACGCTCACCTTCGACATTCATTGCGTCACCAAGTGGAGCAAGTTCGACACCAGTTGGACGGGTGTGCGCGTGCGCGACCTGTTCGAGCAGGTGGGCGTGCAGGCCACCGCCACCCATGTGGTGGAGCATGCCGAGTACGGCTACACCACCAACTTGCCACTCGCCGACATCACCACCGACGAAGCCATCGTGGCCTACGCCTTCGAGGGCGAGGAGATCGAACCGATCCACGGCGGACCGGTGCGCATCGTGGTGCCGCACCTGTACTTCTGGAAGAGCGCCAAGTGGGTGCGTGGTCTGCAACTCGTCGACCGCGACGTGCCCGGCTTCTGGGAGCGCAACGGCTACCACATGTACGGCGATCCGTTCCTCGAACAGCGCCACTGGGGCGACTGAAACCCCGATCTCGTCCAAACCGTGGTTGTGTACAACCACAGTGTGGACACGCTCGGCGATTCGGGCTGCGTGACGACGCACCGGCGCCGGCCGGTGGTCAGTTGATCTTCAGGCTCGGGCTGAAGATCTTCTTCGGCTTCAGTTCGGTGGCGATGCGTCGGGCGATCTCGTGGAACGCCTTGGCTGCTTCGCTGTCGGGGTCGACGGCAGTGATGGGTCGGCCGTTGTCGCCACCCTCACGCAGCGCCGCCAGCAGCGGCAGTTGGCCGAGCAGCGGCACACCAAGATCGGCGGCCAACAAGGCACCGCCGCCTTCACCGAAGATCTCGTAGTGCTTGCCATCGTCGCCGGTGAACCAGCTCATGTTCTCGATGATGCCCTTCACCGGCAGCTTCACCTTCTCGGCCATGGCCGCCGACAACCGCGCCACCTGCTGGGCCGCGGGTTGGGGTGTGGTGACCACGTACACCTCACCACGGGGCAGGTACTGGCTCAGCGACAGGGCGATGTCGCCGGTGCCGGGCGGCATGTCGATGAGCAGAAAGTCGGGTTCGTCCCAGAACACGTCGGAGAGGAACTGCTCGAGCGCCTTGTGCAGCATCGGCCCACGCCACACGATGGCCTGACCCTCGGGAACGAAGTAGCCGATGGAGATGCAGCGCACTCCCCACTGCTCGGGCGGGATGAGCATCTGGTCGATGACCACGGGGTCGCGGTCGGTGCCCAGCATACGCGGGACCGAGTAGCCGTAGATGTCGGCATCGACCACGCCCACCGAGTAGCCCTGCGCGGCCAGTGCCACGGCCAGGTTCACCGTGACCGAGCTCTTGCCCACGCCACCTTTACCCGACGAGATGAGCAGCGGGCGGGTCTTCGAACCCGGCTGGTTGAACGGGATCGACCGACCCTCGGCATGCCCATGGGCCTGGCCGCTGCCAGCCGTGGAGCCCGGGTCGCCGTGCAGTTTCATGCGCAGTTCTTCGCGCTCTTGGTCGGTCATGACGGTGAAGTCGAGGGTGACCGCGTTGACGTCGGCCAGCGCTCCTACCGCACCGGTGACACGGTTCTGGATCTCGTTGCGCAGCGGGCAGCCGGCCACGGTGAGGGCGATGAGCACGCCCACGGTGCCGCCGGTGATGGTGACATCGCGCACCATGCCGAGGTCGACGATCGATCGGCGCAGCTCGGGGTCTTCCACGGGGCGCAGGGCGTCGATGATCTGATCGTGCGTGGGCATGGGTGCGTCCTCAATGGCTGGCGGGGGTGTGAGCGAATGGTCAGCGGCGGTGCCACGGTCGACGGGCGGCACACTGCGCAGCCCAGACGGTCGAATTACCACTACCGAGATAGGTAGAATACCGGCGTGTCCACCAACCAGCCCAGTGCTGCTGCCGATACCGAGCGCGACCATGGTGCGTTCTCGGCCACCGTGTCGGCCATCACGTCGGCATTCGGCGACCCCACCCGGCGCGGTATCTACCTGTTCGCGCGGTCGGCCGAGCGTGGCGTCACCGCGGCACAGGTGGCGGCGCACGTAGGTCTGCACCCGAATGTGGCCCGTCACCACCTCGATCGGCTGGCCGCTGGCGGGTACCTCGAAGTGGCCGTCGAGCGTGCCGAAGGGTCGGGGGCCGGGCGGCCGTCGAAGCATTACCGCGCGGTCAGCGAGAACCTGCCCGATGTGCCGGTACGCAGCGACGACCTGGTGCTCACCCTGCTGGGCAAGGCACTGGCCTTGCTGCCCCGTGATCAGGCCGAAGCGATGGCCGAGGAAGTGGGCCGCGACTACGGCGCCACCATGGCGCTCGGCCTCACCGGCAGCGATGTCGCCGCCGGCCAGCGTTCGCTGCGTTCGGCCTTGCAGTCGGTGGCCGACGCGCTCACCGCACACGGCTTTGCCGCCCACACCGACCAGCGCAACAACCAGCTGCGCATCGTCAACAACCACTGCCCATTCGGCGATGTGGCCATCGAGCATCCGGTCATCTGTGCGGTCGACCGGGGGATGGTGAAGGGCATGCTCGGCGCGCTGTACGGCGGCGATGCCGATGTGTCGCTGCAGCAGTCGTTGCCGCAGGGCGACACGTTCTGCGCCACGGCCGTGTGACCGGCGCCGTGCGGCGGCTGCGCTACCCTCGGCCTCATGTCACAGCATGTTCGCGGCGTTGTCGCCAAGGGTAAGGGCCAGCCTGTCTCGATCGAGACCATCGTCATCCCCGACCCGGGCCCGGGTGAGGCCGTGGTGGCCATTCAGGCGTGCGGTGTGTGCCACACCGACCTGCACTACCGCGAGGGTGGTATCAACGACGACTTCCCGTTCCTGCTGGGCCATGAGGCCGCCGGAATCGTGGAATCGGTGGGTGAGGGCGTCACCGGTGTGGCACCTGGCGACTACGTCATTCTCAACTGGCGTGCCGTGTGTGGCACGTGCCGGTCGTGCCTGCGCGGCCGCCCGCAGTATTGCTTCAGCACGTTCAACGCGAAGCAGAAGATGACGTTGCTCGACGGCACCGAGTTGTCGCCGGCGTTGGGCATCGGGGCGTTCGTGGAAAAGACACTGGTGGCTGCAGGCCAGTGCACCAAGGTCGACCCTGCCGCGCCGGCTGCCGCAGCGGGCTTGCTCGGTTGCGGTGTGATGGCCGGTATCGGTGCCGCCATCAACACCGGCAACGTGGGCCGCGGCGATTCCGTGGCGGTGTTCGGTTGCGGTGGCGTGGGCAATGCCGCCATCGCCGGTTCGCGCCTGGCCGGTGCGCACACCATCGTGGCCATCGACCTCGACGACCGCAAGCTCGAATGGGCCAAGCAGTTCGGTGCCACGCACACCTTCAACGCCAGCACCGGCGACCCGGTCGAGTTCGTGAAGAGCGTCACCGGCGGCAACGGCGCCGATGTGTGCATCGAAGCCGTGGGTAACCCGGTCGTGTACCGCCAGGCGTTCGACGCTCGCGACTTGGCCGGCACCGTGGTGCTGGTGGGTGTGCCTCGCCCCGACATGACCATCGAGTTGCCGTTCATCGAGGTGTTCGGCCGCGGCGGTTCGTTGAAGAGCAGCTGGTACGGCGACTGCCTACCCACCCGCGATTTCCCGATGCTCATCGACCTGTACCTGCAGGGTCGCCTCGACCTCGACGGGTTCGTGTCGGAAACCATCGGCCTCGACGATGTGGAAGAGGCCTTCCACAAGATGGAGCGCGGCGAAGTGCTGCGCTCGGTGGTGGTGCTCTAGCCAGCTGGTTGGGAGAGGGCCGGTTGACAACGGGTCGGGCCGCGTAGACTCACGGGTATGGATCTGCGCATTGGTGTCACCCAATCACCCCGTGAGTTGACGGTCGACTTGGCCGACGACACCGACCGTGAGGCGCTGCGCGCCCACATCGACGCTGCACTCACTGGCGCCGTCGACGTGTTCCGGGTGACCGACAAGAAGCTGCGCGAGGTTTCCGTGGCTGCGGCGAAGATCGCCTACATCGAGCTCGGGTCCTCCGAGGGCGAGCGCAAGATCGGGTTCGCCGGCTGACGCTGCTCGACCGCCGCCTGCTGTTCGTCACCGGCAAGGGTGGTGTCGGCAAGACCACCGCGGCTGGGGCGCTGGCCGAGCTGGCCGCGAGCCTGGGCAAACGCACCCTGGTGTGTGAGATGGATGCGAAGGGGTCGCTGGCTGCGGCCTACGACTGCGCGCCGCTGAGCTTCGCACCCACACTGGTCGCCGACCGGCTGTGGGCGATGCAGATGAACACCGAGGACTCACTGCGCGAGTACCTGCGGTTGTTCGTGCGGATCCCGTTCGTGGGACGCATCGGCCCGTTGGCGCACACGTTCGACTTCGTCGCCGATGCTGCCCCCGGCGTGAAGGAGATTCTCGCCGTCGGCAAGCTGTGCTACGAGGTGCGCGAGCGTCACTACGACCTGGTGGTGGTGGATGCCGAGGCGAGCGGACACATCGTGGCCCAGATCGGTGCGCCGCGGGTGATCCGCGATCTCGTGCAGGTGGGCCTCGTGCGCGATCAGACCGAGTGGATGATCGACATCCTCGACGACCCTGTGCAGACCGGACTGGTGATCGTGACCACCCCCGAGGAGATGCCGGTCACCGAAACCCTCGAACTCATCACCCGAGTGCGGGCCTCCACCGGGGTCGATATCGCCGCCGTGCTGGCCAACCGAGTGTTCCCGGCGCTGTTCAGCGACCGCGAGCGTGCGGTGTTCGACACCCTGTTGCAGCGTGACGCGCAGGCGGTGCTCGCTGCTGCTGCGGGCAAGGCCGTGAGCACCGTGTTCGATGCGGCTGCGCAGAGCGAGGCGCGTCGGTTGGTGGGCGATGGTCACCTCGACCGACTGCGCCAACAGATGCCCGGTGGCATACCGCTGCTCGTGGTGCCGGAACTGTTCACCCGGGCCCCGGGCCGGCGTGTGGTGAACCTGATGGCCCAAGCGATTCACGACGAGGTGGCCTGATGGCCCAGGCACGGCGAACCTCGAAGACATCGCAGCCAGGGCTCGAGGCACTGTTGGCGTCGAAGTCGATGGTGATCGTGTGCGGCAGCGGTGGCACCGGGAAGACCACCGTCGCGGCCTCGTTGGGTGCGGTGGCGGCCACCCGCTTGGGTGCTCGCGTGCTGGTGCTCACCGTCGACCCTGCACGTCGGCTCGCCACGGCATTGGGCCTCGGGGCCGAGGGTCTGGGTTCGTTGGCCGGCAGGGAAGTGCAGGTCGACCTGGGTGAAGGGGCACAAGCCGATGCCATCACGCGCCCCGGTGAACTGTGGATGGCCATGCTCGACACCAAGGCCGGCTGGGACGAACTGATCCGCCGCCACGCCCCCGATGCCGCCACCCGCGACAAGGTGCTGGCCAACCCGCTCTACCAGAACATCACCGGCCGGTTCGTGCACAGCCACGACTACCTGGCCATGGAGCAACTACACGAGTTGCACACATCGGGGCGCTACGACCTGGTCATCATCGACACGCCCCCGTCGCGTAACGCACTCGACCTGCTCGATGCACCGGCGCGGATGAAGGATTTCTTCGGCAGTCGGTTGCTGCGGTGGATCACCGTGCCCTACCGGTCGCGTCTGTTCACGGCTGCCTCGAAGCCGTTCTACCAAGTGGCCGACCGGGTACTCGGTTCGCGCTTCCTGCAAGACATCGCCGAGTTCTTCGTGCTGTTCCAAACGATGGAAGACGGGTTCGTGGCACGGGCGAACGAGGTGGAGCGACTGCTGGTGAACCCCAGCACCGGGTTCGTAGTGGTCACCACACTCGAAACAGCGCCGGCACACGAAGCCAAGTTCTTGGCCGGCGAATTGCAGCGTCGGTCGATGAACCTCGGCGCCATCGTGCTGAACCGCACCCTGCCTGTGGGGTTCAGGGCGCCTGCCGCGGCGAAGGCGGCCCGTGCTCTACGCGCCACCGCCGACGACACGGCAACCGTGGCTGCACTCACTGCGCAAGCCGCGTCGATCGCCCCGGTTGCTGCCACCGAAGCCGATGTGCGCTCGGTGCTGGTGGAGGTGAGCGAACGGTTCGGTGATCTGTCGATTCTGGCCAGTCGTGAAGCCGAGCGACGCGCCGACCTCGAATCGCTCGGCACACTCACGGTGACCGCACCCTCGTTGGCCCGAGACATCAACGACCTCGACAGCTTGCTCGAACTCGGTACGCATCTCGTGGCGGGTCCCTGACCGGCCCCTGACCGGGCCATGACCGGACCCCGCTGCGAGCGATGCCGCTGGCAGCAGGTGCCGGCATGGCACACTCGCACCTATGGCAACGCTCGCCGAGATCGCGAGGCAGCGCAGCGCGCTGTCGCAGGAACAGGTTGGTCATCTCCAGCAACTCATCGCTGAATGGGGGTTGCTCGCCGATCTGTCGTTCGCCGACCTGCTGCTCTATGTGCCGGCCACCGACAGCACGTGGGTGGTCATCGCCCAAGTGCGCCCCGCAACGGCGCGCACCATCTATGTCACCGACTATGTGGGCGAGACGGCTGAATCGTGCAAGGCCTTGCTCGATCAGGTGGTGAGTTCGGGTGTCACCTCTGCCGCCGATGTTGGCGTCGATGGTCTTACCGAACCCGTGCACACCACCGCCATCCCGGTGCGTTTCCGTGGTGAGATCATCGCGGTGTTGGCCAGCGAAACGCTGAACCGCGATACGTCGTCGCGTGGTGAACTCGAGCGCACCTACCTCGGTGTGTTCGAACGCTTCGCCCAGATGGTGGCCGACGGCACGTTCCCCAGCGAGGGTCCGCTCGAAGATTCGAGCGCGGCACCGCGTATCGGCGACGGCACCATCCTTCTCGATGCCGAGGCGCGGGTGCGTTATGCCTCGCCCAACGCCATGAGCGTGTTCCACCGCGTCGGAATCACCGCCAACGCGCTGGGTATGCGTCTCACCGAACTCGGCTTCAACGACAGTTCGGCACGGCGTGCCATCGATACCGGCCGGCCGGTCATCGAAGAGTTCGACCAGACCAGCGAGATCACCCTGCTCAGCCGCTGCCTGCCCATCGTCGACAACGGCGTGGTCACCGGCGGGCTGCTGTTGCTGCGCGATGTCACCGAGGTGCGCAAGCGCGACAAGTTGCTGCTGTCGAAAGACGCCACCATCCGCGAAGTGCACCACCGGGTGAAGAACAACCTGCAGACCATCTCGTCGTTGCTGCGACTCCAGGCGCGCCGACTGCAATCGGCCGAGGCGAAAGCGGCGGTGAACGAATCGGTGCGCCGGATCCGCACCATTGCCGTGGTGCACGAAACCCTGTCGCGTGAAGCGGGCGACGATGTGGCCTTCATCGACATCGTGCGACCGCTGCTGCGCCTGTCGGAAGAAGGCCTCCAGTCGCAAGACCGGCCGGTGCGCTTCACCGTGCACGGCGACGGCGGCCGCTTGCCCACCACCATTGCCACACCGCTGTCGGTGGTACTCATCGAACTGTTACAGAACGCCATCGACCACGGATTCCCCGAGGGCAGCCAGGGCGGCGATGTGGTGGCGCAGTTGGGCCGCACCCCGGGCATGTTGTCGATCAGCGTTGTGAACGATGGTGTGGGCCTCGAACCCGGCTTCGAGTTGAACCGCGCCACCGGGCTCGGGTTGTCGATCGTGCGCACGCTCGTGGTCACCGAGCTCAGCGGCACCATCTCGATGCGGGCCGGGCTACGCGCCGATTTCGAGGCAGTGGGTATTCACGATGCACGCGACGGTATGGGCACCGTGGTGCAGCTCGCCATCCCCATTGGCTGAGACAGATTCAGGCTGCTGAAACTGATTCAGGCTGCTGGGCCTGAAGGTTCAGGCGAAGGCGCGCTGGCGGGTGGCGCTTTGGCGGCGGATGTTGCGGCGCTGCTCTTCGTCGAGGCCGCCCCAGATGCCCGCGTCCTGGTTGGTTTCGAGGGCGTACTCGAGGCAATCGTTCTGCACCGGGCACTCACCGCACACTTCCTTGGCTCGAGCGATCTGCACCAACGCCTGCCCGGTCGTGCCCACGGGGAAGAACAAGTCGGGGTCGGTGTCGCGGCAGATGGCTCGCGTGCGCCATGAGTAGTCGGCGTTTGCGAGCGCAAGGCTCGAGGCAAGGATCGTCACGATGAAGTCTCCAAGTCGGGGGAAGGACCGGTGAGGGTCGGATCGGTCGGCCGATGCAGCAGGTTCGGAAGAACCGGGTCTGCTACACAGATGTTCACATTCTCGACACGCACCGTTTGCAGACGCTAGGAAACTCTCGGCGCGAACACAAGGGATTGTTCGGTGGTTCTGACCGAGTGTTCAGGAAACAGCCATAGTTCCTAACGATAGGGGTATCTCCAAAATGTCCGGTTCGGTGCAGATTCTGGCCCACCGCGGCGCCTCGCGCGCCGAGCGGGAGAACACGATTGTGGCCTTTACCAGGGCCGCAGCCATGGGTGCCGATGCGGTGGAGCTCGATGTGCGGCGCACCAGCGACGGCGCGTTGGTGGTGCACCACAACCCGCACCTCGACGACGGCCGCCTCATCGCCGCGCTCACCGCCGCCGACCTGCCCGAACATGTGCCCTCACTGGCGGCTGCGCTCGATGCCTGCGCAGGCATGTGGGTGAACGTGGAGATCAAGAACGACCCCGAAGAACCCGATTTCGACCCTACCGACACCATCGCCGACGCCACGATGGCCCAGCTCATGGCCCGTGGCGAGCCCGAACGGTGGCTCATCTCCTCGTTCCGTATCGAAACCATCGACCGCTGCCGGGTCATCGCCGACAGCGATGGGGTTCCCATTCGCACGGCGTGGCTCACCGGGGTGGTTCCCGACGATGTGGTCGACCTGCTCACCGCTCGCGGCCATGTGGCCCTGCACCCCTGGGTGCGGTTGCTCACTGCCGACATCGTGCACCGCTGTCATGCGGCCGGTATTCAGGTGAACACCTGGACCTGCGACGACCCCGAGCGGATGGCCGAACTGGTGGCCTGGGGTATCGACGGCATCTGCACCAATGTGCCCGATGTGGGCCTCAGCGTGTTGGGGCGGGGCCCGGCCTGACCAGGCGCACGGCCTCGGGCACGTGCACGAACTCGAGCGAACGGGTTTCGCCCAGGTAGTCGCCGTCGACCTGATACGGGAACGGCACCTCATGGGTGATCGACAGGCGCTCGAGGTCGGTGTGCACATCGAGATGAGCGCTCGGCTTCACGCCGCCGCCACGCAATGCACCGGCAAGCGAGCCGATGATGGCCCCGGCGTTCATCGTGCGGAACGTCACTGCCACCAACCCACGTTCGAGGGTGGCCGCAGGCGACATGTCGAGCGGTCGGTTGCCCAGGTAGGTGTATGGGTTGGTGTTGAGCACGATGGTGAAGTACCCGTCGTTCACGGTGAAGTCGGGCCCTGAGACGGCGAAGTGCGGATGTTTCCGGTCGTAGGCCACCAGCCAGGTGCGCAGTGAGGCGTAGATGAACAGCGGATGCCCCAGCCAACGCTTCAGCGAGGCCCTGCGCTCCACCTCGTTCACCACGGCAGCGTCGTAGCCAACGCCGGTGTGGAAGCAGAAGTAGCGACCGTTCACCCGGCCGAGGCCGATGGGTTCGATGGTCTCCGCATCGAGCCCGGCGGCGAGTTGACGGGCTGCAGCGACGGGGTCGTTCACCATGCCGAGAGTGCGGGCGAACACGTTGGTGGAGCCGCCGGGCAGCACGCCCAGGGCGGTGTTCGTGCCCGCCACGCCGGTGGCCACCTCGTTCAACGTGCCGTCGCCACCGAAGCCAACCACCACGTCGACCCCTCGCCGCGCTGCATCTTGGGCGAATCGGGTGGCGTGCCCGCGCCGATTGGTCTCCACCACATCGACCTGGTGGTTGCGGCTCAGTTCGCGGTGCACCACCACGGTGTTGCGGGCCGTCACCGATGAAGCGAAGGCGTTGACCACGAGCAGAATTCGCAAGGTGTGAACGATACTCCTGCTGGCCCGGTTGGGGAGATGCCGAACCCGTCGGTAACAATGGAGGTTCTATGAACGTGATCGTGTGCGTGAAGCAGATCCCCGACCCCGCCACCCCCGGTGCGCTCGACTCGTCGAGCAATACCCTCAAGCGTGACGGCAAGCTCATCCTCGACGAATCCGACAGCTACGGCGTCGAGATGGCGTTGCAACTCGTCGACGCCGCTGGCGGCGGTGAAGTGAGCCTCGTGTCGATGGCCCCCAACGGTGAAGTCAGTGGCATGCGCACGGCGCTGGCCATGGGCGCAGCCAAGGGCGTGCTCGTCAGCGACCCGGCCCTGCTGGGCAGCGATGCCCTCACCACGGCCAAGGTCCTCGCCGCAGCCATCAACCGCCTCGGCGGCGCCGATCTGGTCATTGCGGCCACCGAGTCGAGCGACGGCTACACCGGCACCGTGCCCGAGCAGATGGCCGAAGTGCTCGGCCTCCCGTCGGTCACCTTCGCCAAGAAGGTCGTCGTCGACGGAGGCACCCTGAAGGTCGATCGCCAAACCGAAGCCGGGTACGACGAAGTCACCTGCCCGCTGCCCGCCGTCATCAGCGTCACCGCTGGTGTGGTCGAGCCGCGGTACCCCAGCTTCAAGGGCATCATGGCCGCCAAGTCGAAGCCCATCGACACCGTCACCGCTGGCGACCTCGGGGTCACCGCTGCGGGCTGGGCCGGCGCCGGCCAAACCATCGTCAACGTCGCACAGGCTGAAGCCCGCGCCGCCGGCGAAGTCATCGAAGACGATGGTGAGGGGTACGCCAAGATCGTGGCGTTCCTCGAAGGTCTCAAGGTCATCTGAGTTCGAGCTACGGAAGAAGGAACGCAACCATGAACATCTGGGTTTTCGCACAAGCAGCAAACGGTGAGCCCACCACTGGCACGCTCGAACTGCTCACCAAAGCTCGCTCGCTCGGCACCGTGTCGGCCTTCGTGGGCGGCGACGCCTCGGCCATCGCCGGTTCGCTCGGCGAGTTCGGCGCCAGCACCGTGTATGCCACGGGCGACCTCGCCGGCAAGCTGCCGGGTGTTGCCGTGTCGGCAGCCATGAAGGCAGTCATCGATGGCGGCAACGCCCCCGACCTCATCATGTTCCCGCAGAACACCGAAGGCCGCGACGCGGTGTCGCGCCTGTCGGTGAAGCTCGACCGCACGGTGCTCACCAACAACACCGACATCACGGTCGACGGCGATGCCGTGAAGGTGACCACCCCCATCTTCGGTGGCAACACACTGGTCACCACGCAGTTCACCGGTTCGGGCCCGCACCTCGCGACGTTCCGACCGAAGAGTTTCGCAGCCGAGTCGGCAGGCGGCGCCGCCCCCACCGTGGTCGCGGCACCGGTTCCTGAGTTGGGTGCCACCGGCACCGCCACCGTCGTCGCTGTGCACACCGAAGCCACCACCGGGCCGAAGCTCGACGAAGCCGGCATCGTTGTGTCGGGCGGGCGTGGCCTCGGCGAGGCCGCCAAGTACGAGCTCATCGAGTCGTTGGCTTCGTTGCTGCACGGTGCGCCGGGCGCATCGCGTGCCATCGTCGACGCCGGCTGGGTGCCCTACAGCTACCAGGTGGGCCAAACCGGCAAGGTTGTGAAGCCGGGCGTGTACATCGCCGCCGGTATCTCGGGCGCCACCCAGCACATGGTGGGCATGAAGGGCTCGAAGAACATCATCGCCATCAACAAAGACAAAGAGGCTCCCATCTTCGGCATCGCCGACCTGGGCATCGTGGGCGACGTGCACAAGGTGCTGCCCAAGCTCATCGAAGCACTGCAAGCACGCGGCTGATCGCTGCGTTGCTGTTACCGAGTAATCGGTTGCCGGTTCACCGGCAGTCACATCTCAGGTTCTGATCGAACGGCGGG